>CAWUKD010000051.1:0-21611 GCA_963922815.1 uncultured Gammaproteobacteria bacterium | reverse complement strand
GTTTGACCCGACCCATTGATCCCTTTAGAATTCTCGCTCTTTGCCAGTGGGCAGCCTGCCCCCGGCCAATGCGTGGCCGCAACAGGCACGAACAGTTTAGGAGTTATACGATGTATGCCGTCATTAAAACCGGTGGAAAGCAGTACCGGGTAGAAGAAGGCGCGAGCCTCAAAGTTGAAAAGCTCGATGCCGAAGCAGGTAGCACGGTCGAATTTGATCAGGTGCTGCTGATTGGTGAAGGTGCCAGCGTCAAGCTTGGTACGCCAGTCATCGACGGTGGAGTCGTCACAGCGACAGTGGAAGACCAGGGCCGTCGCAAGAAAGTGGAAGTGGTCAAATTCAAGCGACGTCAGGGTTACAAGCGCCAGAAGGGCCACCGTCAGGCGTTCACCCAGGTTAAGATTACCGGCATTAGCGGTTAGGAGAGAGAGACATGGCACATAAGAAAGCAGGCGGTAGTACTCGTAACGGCCGCGACTCCCAGTCCAAACGCCTCGGCGTCAAACGCTATGGTGGCCAGGAAGTTCTGGCTGGAAACATCCTTATTCGTCAGCGCGGTACTAAAACGCATGCTGGTGAAAACGTAGGCGTTGGCCGGGATCACACGCTCTTCGCCAAAGCCAGCGGCCGCGTTGAGTTTTCAATTCGCGGACCCAAGAAACGCCAGTTCGTCAGCATCGTTACTGACTAGTGCGTTACCTGGTCCGGCCAAGCCGGGGCCTGGTTTGATACAGATCGACGAGAGCCCGGCGAATGCCGGGCTTTTTTGTGGAACCGGAACTACGCGTAGAGCAGAAGAGTTACCGATATGAAGTTTGTAGATGAGGCAACCGTCCGGGTCAGCGGCGGGCGGGGAGGCAGCGGCAGCGCCAGCTTCCGTCGCGAGAAGTACGTGGAAAAGGGCGGGCCTGACGGCGGCGACGGCGGCCGTGGCGGCAGCGTTTACCTGGTGGGCGATTCTGGCGTTAATACGCTGGCCGATTTTCGGGTTGCCCGCAAATTTCGCGCAGAAGACGGACGACCCGGTGCCCGGCGTGAAATGACCGGTCGCAGCGGTGAAGATACGCTCATCAGAATTCCGGTGGGAACCACCGTGTCGGATATCGACTCCGGAGAGATCATTGGCGATATTACGCGGCACGAGCAGCGACTGCTGGTCGCATCCGGCGGCGAGGCCGGCATAGGCAACGTGCACTTCAAGAGCAGCGTCAATCGCGCTCCCCGGCAGTTTACTCCGGGTAAGCAGGGAGAAGCCCGCAAGCTTCTGTTGGAGCTTAAGCTCCTGGCCGATGTGGGGCTGCTGGGCATGCCGAATGCTGGCAAGTCCACCCTGATTCGCGCCATGTCGGGCGCACGGCCCAAAGTGGCTTCGTATCCCTTCACCACGCTGCACCCGAGTCTGGGTGTCGTGCAGGTCGAAAGCGACCGAAGTTTTGTCATGGCCGATATACCGGGCCTCATTGAGGGAGCTGCAGAAGGCGCGGGTCTGGGTATCCGCTTTTTGAAGCACTTGCAGCGTACCCGGCTGCTGCTCCATTTGGTCGATGTTTGGCCGATGGATGAAAGTATTGATCCGGTAAGCGAGGTCACCACCATTGCCGCGGAGCTTGAGCGTTTTAGCGAAAAGCTGGCTGAAAGGCCGCGCTGGCTGGTGCTGAACAAGATGGACCTGGGGCCTGAGGATCGGCAGGACGAGGTGTGTGACGACATCGTCAAGCGCCTGAACTGGACCGGCAGGGTGTTTCGCGTGAGCGCTATCAGCGGCAAAGGCACGAAGACGCTGGCCCAGGCGATCATGAAAGAGCTGGAAGAGATTGATCGCGCAGCGCTCGAGGCAGAGGCGGAAGCCGAGGCCGAGGCCAGGAACGAGGCGGGCTTTCTGGACTAGGCACAAACGGTAAGCGATATCCGGCAGGTCCCTGTCTGCTCTTGCAGTAGCCTAAGGTTTCAAGGCCATTATTTTCAATGGCTTGCCGTCACAAATTCTGGTGAAATCTCACTATGAGCTTGGCGAAAGCGCAGTGTTTATGGGTGGTCTCATTGAGGGTATGCACAGCGCCAGATAGCGCCGCTGCGCACCTGAAGCTTCATCTTGCGGGCATGAAAAAGCCGGCCCAGAGGGCCGGCTTTTTCTACCTGCGCGAAGTCGAGAAGCGCGTCAGAGTCATTAGTCACAATCAGCTGACAAGCAGCGAGGGACAATTGGTCTGAGGGTCGCGCTTAACTCAGGGCTTTCACTCTCGCGATAAGGCGACGCTTATGACGCGCGGCTTTATTCTTCGAGAAAATGCCCTTGTTAACCATTGAATCTATTACCGGCTCAGCGACTTTCATCGCGGCGGAAGCGGCAGATTTATCGCCTTCTTCAATGGCGGTTAAGACCTTCTTCACGTAGGTACGAACTTTTGAACGAAGCGCCATGTTATGGGCGCGGCGTTTGGTATTTTGACGGGCGCGTTTAATCGCCTGTTTTGAGTTTGCCATGCTGTCCTCTTAATCAGATCTCGAATTGCGCTAATTCGCTTGCGCGCAAACGGTGCCGTAGTCTGCGGATTTAGGGCCCGATTGTCAACGCCGGGCCGGGGAAATTTTCGATATTTTAACGAATTTGTCCGTTCTGTGGGAATTTCAGGATTCGCCATGATTGATGCGAAAAAAATCTCGAAATTACGGGGGTTTGGCGTAGTCTCAGCGCGGCCGGCTCGGTATCATTCGCCGGCTATGAATGACACTTCGGACATATCTTTTACACCTGCCCCGGAAATTGCGCAAGCGAACCCGTGGCCGGCACCGGTCAGCCCGGTCCCGACCAGCCGCAGAAGGCGGGCAGATCGTGCGGTTTCCAGCTTCAGACGTATTTGTGATCGCGCGGTAGCCTGTCCGTGGCAGGTCCGCCGAGAGTGCCGTGCGTAATCCACTGAAGTCGACCGGGCTGGTTGGGATCTGGACGCTGCTGTCACGCATACTGGGTCTGGTTCGTGACGTGGTCTTTGCCCGCTTCTTTGGCGCAGGCGCCGGTATGGATGTTTTCGTCGTGGCGTTCCAGATTCCCAATTTCATGCGGCGCCTGTTTGCAGAAGGGGCGTTTTCCCAGGCTTTTGTTCCTGTCCTCGGCGAAGTGCACAGCAAGGGCGACGAGCGGCGGACCCATGATCTGATCAACCGGGTGGCCGGAACGCTCGGTGCCATCCTGATTGTCGTGACCCTGGTGTGCGCGCTGGCGGCGCCCATGCTCGTCTGGCTGTTCGCCTCCGGTTTCGCGGATGAGCCCGCCAAGTTTGATCTGGCCACCGATCTGCTGCGAATCACGGTCTGGTACCTGCTGTTTATTTCACTGACCGCTCTGGCCGGCGGCGTACTCAATACCTATGGACGGTTTGGTGCCCCGGCATTTACGCCCGTTCTGTTGAACGTTTGCCTGATTGGTGCGGTGATCTTTCTGACCTCACGCTTTGAGCGCCCGATGGTAGGGCTGGCATGGGGCGTGTTTCTGGCGGGTGTCACGCAGCTGGCGTTTCAGCTGCCGTTTCTGAAAGCGGCCGGATACAGTCCAAGACCCGTGTGGGCCTGGCGCGACAGCGGCGTGCAGAAAATTGTGCAGCTGATGCTGCCGGCGCTGTTCGGTGCATCAGTCGCCCAGGTCAATCTCATCATAGACAGGGCGATTGCCAGTTACCTGGAAGACGGGGCCATTTCGTGGCTCTACTATTCCGACCGCCTGCTGGAGTTTCCGCTGGGTGTCTTCACGATAGCGCTGGCAACGGTGGTGCTGCCGTTCCTGTCCCGACAGCATGCCTCAAAGGACACAGCCATGTTCAGTGCCACGCTCGACTGGGCGCAGCGACTTGTGGTGCTCATCACGGTGCCGGCCGCAGCCGGACTGTTCATGCTGTCCGGCCCGCTGATCGCCACCGTGTTTCAATACGATGCGTTTGATTCGCGCGACACCTATCAGGCGATGTTCAGTCTGTCGGCCTATGCGTTTGGCCTGGTCGGTTTCTCGTTTGTCAAAGTACTTGTCCCTGGATACTTTTCCCGACAAGATGCCAAAACTCCTGTGAAAATTGGCGTTATTGCTCTGGTGTTTAATGTCTTTGCCAACCTCGCCCTGGTTTTACCCATGATGAAATACAATTTCGTAGCGCCTCACATGGGGCTGGCGCTAGCCACCTCACTGGCTGCGTGGCTGAACGCCGGGCTGCTGTGGCGAGGGTTGCGCAAAGCCGGCGTGATGGAGCCGCAGCCCGGCTGGACGAAACTCATTGTTCAAGTGGCGTTGGCCACGTTGGCTATGGGCGTCATGCTGTGGCTGTTTAAAGGTGCGACGGCCGAGTGGGTAGTCTGGTCCCTTCGGGAGCGGGTAATGCAGCTTGCGGTCCTGATTGTTGGCGGCATCGTCATGTACTTTCTGGTTCTGGCGCTGCTCGGCGTACGGTTCGGGCAGCTGCGCCATTCGAATCCGGCTAAAACAGCAAGCGAGGAGTCCCCGGACTCCGACTCGTCGGAGCGCTGAGCCGTGAGGAAAGACTTTTCATGAAACTGCTCAGGCGATTTTCCTCCTGCGAAAATTTGACCGGCGGGTCTGTCGTGACGATAGGAAACTACGATGGCGTACACCTGGGTCATCAGGCGCTGCTGAGTCAGGTGGTGGATCAGAGTCGCCGCCTGAGCCTTCCGTCCTGCGTCATGAGCTTTGAACCCATGCCTCGCGAATTTTTTGGTGCCGCCGATTCCCCCGGTCGTCTCAGTACCTGGCGTGAGCGCTTTCAGATGCTTCGATTGTCCGGGATTGACGTGCTGTACCTGACCCCGTTTTCTGCGGCCTTTGCGGCGCTGACGCCTGCGCAGTTTGTACGCGACGTTCTGGTCCAAAAGCTTCACGTGAAACTCCTCTACGTTGGCGACGATTTTCGTTTTGGCAAACGCCGCTCCGGCGGCATCGATGAGCTTCGCCAGATGAGTGACACGTTTGGCTACCAACTGGCGCAGCTGCCCTCTGAGTGCGTGGGGGGTGAGCGGGTCAGCAGTTCTTTGATTCGCGACAGTCTGCTTGCCGGCAACCTGGAGAAAGCCGCCCGTCTTCTGGGGCGACCGTACTCCATGAGCGGCAGGGTAATTCACGGTCAAAGACTCGGCAGAACGCTGGGCTTTCCTACCGCCAATATTCACCCTCGACGTAACAGCCTGCCCATGTCGGGCATCTTCGCCGTGCGGGTGTCCGGTGGTGATCTCAGCAACGCCTCGGGCGTCGCCAATCTGGGGTTTCGACCGACCGTGGGCGGCGGGGATGCACTTCTGGAAGTCAATGTATTTGATTTCAGTGGCAACCTCTACGGTGAGCGACTGGACGTCGATTTTGTCGCCAAGCTGCGGGACGAAGAGCACTTCGACTCGCTGGACGATATGGTCGTTCAAATGCACGTGGATGCCGCTGAGGCCCGAGCCATACTGGGGGCTGCGAAGAGCTGATTTTTTTCGCTCAATAAATGGTAAAGTCTCAGGCTTTAACCGCCCAGGCAGGACGTTAGCCGTCCGCTGTTTTTACCCGACAGGAGCCCGTCGTCATCGTGGCCAGTAACAACTACAAAGCAACGCTGAATCTTCCCAAAACCCGTTTCGCGATGAAAGCCAATCTGGCTCAGCGCGAGCCCCAGATGCTCAAGACGTGGTACGAGAACGATTTGTACGGCCAAATTCGCAAAGCCAGCGCCGGGCGCCCCAAATTCCTGCTTCTCGACGGGCCTCCGTACGCCAACGGACCGATTCATACCGGTCACGCCGTCAACAAGGCGCTCAAAGACATGATCGTACGCTGCCGTACACTGGCAGGCTTCGATGCGCCGTACGTGCCGGGCTGGGACTGTCACGGGCTGCCAATCGAGCTGCAGGTTGAGAAAAAACATGGCCGGGTGGGCAAGAAGCTCGACGGAACGGCGTTTCGCAAAGCGTGTCGCGAGTACGCCCGTAAACAGATCAAGGATCAGGCCGAGGGATTCAAGCGGCTCGGCGTTCTGGGCGACTACGAGAATCCATACCTGACCCTGTCGCCGGACTACGAAGCCAACCAGATCCGCGCCTTCGGCAAAATGATTGATCGAGGTCACCTGTATAAAGGCTACAAGCCGGTTCACTGGTGCCTTGACTGCCGCAGCGCTCTGGCGGAAGCCGAAGTCGAATACAAAGACAAGACGTCACCATCGATTGATGTTCGCTTTGCCATTGCCGATGACGCCGATCTGGCATCGCGCATGGGGACACTCGATGGTGAGGGTCCGCTGTCGGTCATCATCTGGACCACCACGCCGTGGACGCTGCCAGCCAATCAGGCGGTCGCCGTTCATAAAGAGCTCGATTACGCGCTGGTGCAACGTGCCGACGAACGCGTCATTGTGGCGGCCGAACTGGTCAACGCTGTAATGGCGCGTGCCGGCGACGAGACCGGAGATTTCAAGGTCCTTGCGACCGTGATGGGTGACAAGCTCTCGGGGCTTAAGCTCAGGCACCCGTTTATCGAGGATCGGGTGGTGCCGGTTGTGACCGGTGAGCACGTTACGCTCGAAGCAGGCACCGGCCTCGTGCATACCGCGCCTGCGCACGGCATCGAAGATTTTCAGATGGGCGTCGAGTTTGACCTGCCGATTGATAACCCGGTAGGCGACGACGGCTGTTTCGTGAAAACGCTCCCCGTTTTTGGTGGGCAACATGTGTTTCGCGCCAACGAGCCGATTGTTGAGCTGCTCTCCAGTACCGGGCAACTCTTTCACGTCGAGTCTTATCAGCATAGCTATCCACACTGCTGGCGGCACAAGTCTCCCGTTATTTTTCGGGCAACGCCGCAGTGGTTTATTAGTATGGAACAGGCCGGACTGCGACCGGATGCACTGAAAGCCATTGAAAAGGTGCAGTGGGTGCCCGACTGGGGCCATCAGCGAATTCAGGGCATGGTCGACGGCCGCCCCGACTGGTGTATTTCCAGACAGCGCACCTGGGGTGTACCCATTCCGCTGTTCATTCACTGTGATACGGATGAACTGCATCCGCGCACCAGCGAACTGATTGAAGAAGTGGCAAAGCGGGTCGATAAGGATGGCATTGACGCGTGGTTCGAACTGGACCCGAAAGAGTTGCTTGGTGACGAGGCCGACAGCTACCGCAAAGTGACCGACATCATGGACGTGTGGTTTGATTCCGGCGTCGCGCATTACTGTGTTGGGGCAGCCCGGGAAAACCTGGGGTTTCCGGCCGACCTGTATCTTGAAGGGTCCGACCAGCACCGCGGATGGTTTCAAAGCTCGCTGCTGACGTCAGTCGCGATGCACGGTGAGGCGCCTTACCGGGCGGTGCTGACGCATGGTTTCACCGTCGATGAACACGGGCGCAAGATGTCCAAGTCGGAAGGCAACGTGATTGCGCCCCAGGAGATTTTTTCCACGCTCGGCGCAGACGTTTTGCGACTTTGGGTGGCCGCTGCGGACTATCGTAACGAAATGAGCGTTTCGGATGAAATTCTCAAGCGTATTTCAGAGTCATATCGGCGAATCAGAAACACGGCCCGCTTTCTGTTGGGCAATATGGACGGGTTTGATCCATCGACTGATGGCGTGGCGCCGGAAGACATGCTCTCGCTCGATCGCTGGGCGGTAGCGAGGACGGCGGAACTGCAGCGGGAAATCGATGCGGATTACAAAGACTATCGTTTCCACCGCGTGTATCAGAAAATACACAACTTCTGCGTCGTGGAGATGAGTGGTTTCTATCTGGATATTCTGAAAGATCGCCTGTACACAACGCAAACGTCGAGCCTTGTGCGGCGTTCGGCGCAAACGGCTTTGTGGCATATCGTAGAGGCCCTGGTGCGCTGGCTTGCGCCGGTGTTGTGCTACACCAGTGAAGAGATCTGGCAGGCACTGCCTGGCACGCGTGACTTCTCGGTGATGACCTCCACGTGGTACGAGTTCCCGGAAGGATTTGAAACATCGGACCTGGACTGGGATCTGGTGGTGGCTGTGCGTGATCAGGTAAAACCCGTGCTGGAGGCTCAGCGCGTGCAGGGGAATATCGGATCGCCGCTTGATGCCGAGGTGACGCTCTACTGTGACAGCTCATTAAAAGCCAGCCTGATGCCGCTGGCGGACGAGTTGCGCTTTGTGCTGATCACATCGGAGGCAACGCTGGCCGACGAAGCGGATCGAGGAGAGGCGGTTGCTGCTGTGGATGACCTTGCCGGGAAGCTGTGGATTACGGCGGCGCCTGTTACACACGAAAAATGTGAACGCTGTTGGCACCGACGTGAAGACGTCGGCTCCCATAGTGATCATGTGACGCTGTGCGGGCGCTGTGTCCAGAATGTGGACGGCGAGGGCGAGCAGAGGAGTTTCGCCTGATGGGGGCGCGTCTTGTATCGAAGCTTCCCTGGCTTGCGCTATTTGGTATTGCGTTTGGTCTGGATCAGTGGACCAAGCGGTGGGTAATTGCGAATTTTCAGTACCGCGAGATTCAGCCCGTAGTCGGGGGCTTTAATCTGACCCGACTACACAACGAAGGCGCCGCGTTCAGTTTTCTTGCCGACGCAGGCGGCTGGCAGAAACATTTTTTTGTGGGGCTTGCGCTGGCCGTTAGTACTTTTGTAGCGGTGTGGCTGTGGCGACTGCCTGGCAAAGATCACAAGTTGCTGAGCGCCGGGCTGGCGTTCATTCTCGGTGGAGCGCTAGGCAACGCCGTAGACAGGCTGCTGTACGGCCACGTAATCGACTTTCTGGATGTTTACTACAAGACCTGGCACTGGCCGGCGTTCAACGTCGCGGACAGCTGCATATTTATTGGCGCAGCGCTGATCATTCTGGATATGTTTGTCAACGGCGAACGCGAAACCGCCCACGGTAGTGGGCGGCAGTAGTCGGTATCAGGCTGTGAACGGCGGGGCGGTCTAGTCACCTACACCCGGCACTACGATGAAAAAGCCTTGCTCATTGACGTTAGTCGCGTTTTTACCTGACGTACCGCGAGCCGTAATGACGTAGTGGTCGGCCGAATATTCCGAAAACGAGTAGCCTTCGGCAAACGTATTCGCACGATAGGCCACCACGGTTGCTGCCTGGCTTCCGTTTTCAAACGCAAAGTTTCTCTGGCGCGGCGTATCCGGCGTAGCCGGGCCCGTTACGAACTCGGCTTCAATGGCTGATTCGGAAGCCTGGAATGCGTTTTCGGTAAACTGGGTGTTACCGGCGAGTACCAGTTCTAGCGTTGCCGTGGACATGCCACTCACCGCAAACACAGTGAGAATCAGGAGCAGGATAAGTCCGACGACGAGCGCGGCACCCTGTTGACGGCCTGGTCCAATGGACGAATGTGTGATGTTCTTCATAACAACGAATCCTTAAAGAATCGATTCAGCGCGACGATTGCGCAGCTCAATGGTTTTGGTAACTAGCAATCGGCGGTATTTGGTATCTGTGGCCACGGCGGACTCAGACGCTTTATAGCGGCGGTCGGCGTAAAGATAGGTAACGTCTTCGTCAAATCCCTGTTCGATTTGTTCGGCGCGTACTCGAAGCCAGACGCGCGCGACCATGATGGCCGTCGGGTCAACAACGTCGTCAAAGTCCAGATAGATGTTGACTGACTGATCGCCCGTGGTATCGACGCCGTATTGCACTTGCAAATCTTCAACGCCCGCGATGACTTCCTCGGATATAACGACCGGATTGATGCCATCGGTCGTTAAATAGCTGCGGCGCAGAGACGGCACGTTGTTATCGTGATCCGATGAATTTGATATCCAGTAGGCAACGGTTGACAGCTGACTGTTAATGCCGTCAGCGGAAACGCCAGTGGCTTCAATCGGGCCTTCAAAAATAACCCCGTTGCTGGCTGAGGAGCGCACGTAGAGAACGCCAGCCTGCAAGTCAGCCGCGTCAACTTCCGGCGACTGGGCGTGGCGTATGACCAGAACATCCGTGTTGGCAGAGTACTGCCCGGCAGGGATGCAGGTTCCGGCATAAGGATTCGCGTTATTGGATCCTTCAATGCCGATATCAAGGTTAATAGACCAATTGTTTTCACAGTCCCCGCTATTGGCAGCGAGAGGGGACACAGCTTCGGTAGGGTCGGCTACGCCGGCAACGTCGGCAGCGTTATTGGTCAGGCCCCACAGGTCAACGGCACGAACGTCTCGTTCAATAGTTTGCAGCGCGTACCTGGCGTTTTCCTGCAGTCGTGCAGCCTGCTCGCTGATCAGTAGTGCAGACTGGCTTTGCGTATACACTCGCAGTGCACCAGCAACCAAAAATACGCCGATGACCATTGCCACCATAAGTTCGATGAGGTTAAAGCCGCGTTGATTAGATTTCATAGGCATGGTGCTGGTCCTAAAGAGCGAATGACAGTACATAGTTTTGCTCGGTGTCTTTTTCCGACCACTTGATTTCGATGGTCATGGTGGTTGGGTTGGTTGCCGTGTTTCGCAAGATAGAGCCGCGTGCGTTCGCAAGGCCTGCTTTCTTGGCATCTGTGTCGCCGGTGTTACCCAGGGCTGTCTTCCATTGCCAAACGTCGTAGTTGGCCATTTGTTGCTCGTCGCACTCGACGGCGACGACACCCAGTCGTGCACCACACTGCACGAGCGGAGCTGCAGCTGCGTTGGCTTCGGAGGTAACGTAAAACGCTTCACCGGCGCGGTTCACGCGCATGCGGTCGGCCATGTCGGCAGCAAGGTTAATTGCCTTCGTCCGTGACAGCGCGGAGTGACCCGATTTAAGGCTTTCAACATAAAGTGCGGCGATGCCAAGCATGCCTGTTGACAGGATGACGATAGTTACAAGCACTTCAATAAGTGAAAAGCCGTGCTGGTTTTGCTTGCTGCTGTTGATCACTGGTTAATCCGTTTTGTAGGGTGTTGGAACCTATAATACGTATGCGTCGAGCGTTGTCATTGTGTATTCGACAAACGGAAACAAATCGAGGATGAGCGGATTGTATTGCACATTTCGTGAGAGTTACGTTGTCATTTTTGCGCAGTCAGGAACATGTATCAGACGTTATGGATAGCGTAAAAAACAGGCGAGCGAGTACAGCGTGTGACGCAGGTCACATTTTTAACTGGCAGGAATCAGAGGTGCGGGTGGTTACGCGATCAGAATGCTTAAACGGTTGGGAAAAGTATTACTTCCAGCAAAATTCACTGTTATCTGAATCATTGTTGTCAAACGCATTACGATTGCCGTTTGAGTCGATGGTGAAAGTAGAGCACTGATCGTCACCTTCTTGTGACTCGCCCGCTTTCGCCGATGCTGTTGCAGTAAAATCGATAGTTGTATCGGTTGTTGTAATCGCCAGCGTATACAGGCCTTCATCGGTTCCGGCGATATTCAGGTCTGCCAGGTCCACGGTATAAGCGTTGTTGGCAATGTAGAATTTTTCCTGCTCGGCCGCCAGCCTCAACAGGGCAGTGGTAGCGTCGGTGCGCATAGTGCGCTTAACGTGCTCGCGATAGCTGGGAAGCGCAATTGACGTTACGATCGCAATGATAACGACGGTAATCATAAGTTCGATCAGGGAGAATCCGGCTGATTTTTTCATATTACTGTCTCTGCACTGTCCACAGGTTTTGTTTCAATTCGCAGAACGGCAATCGTCCTGAGATACATTTAGAGCTCGAGTATATCGGTCAATGGATAGACTGAACCGTGAGTGCGGTCACAGTTTTGTCGCGATATAGCGACAGATTAAGACAAATAGCATGCCGCCCTGTCGGGTGTTGGTGCTATTCGGTCGTGAGGTTACGCGAGACGCCGCAGCCGTTCTTACGATGAAGTCTCAGAAGCGGACTGGAATGTACAGGCGATAGTCTTACCAGCAGTTGTTCTCATCGCCCGTCGGGTCGGCGGCTTCGCCGGCTCTCTTGGCGCCTGTGTGATCGATGGTGAAATACTGGCACAGCGTATCACCCACCTGAGAGAGGTTGTCAGTTGTTCCCCCGGCTTTTGCCGTAGCCAGAAAGCTGCTGTCATCCGGAGTGGCGAGTATCAGTTCATACTTATTGGCGTCTGTTTCGGTAATGCCCAGCACGGTCAGATCGTTGGTAAACGCGTTATTTTTCAAGAACTCCTTTTCCTGAGCGGCGGCAATTGCCAGTAACGCACTGGTGGCGTCGCTGCGTCCGGCTTTTTGTGCCTGACGTATGTAACTGGGGTAGGCAAATGCCGCGATGATGCTAATGATTACGACAACGATCATTAGCTCGATAAGCGTGACACCCTGTTGCTTTATCACTCTGTTGGTCATCTCTTAATCCTTAAAACTCTACCCAGAAGGTGCGGGTGGGGCGAGACGCAAGGCCAATATCAAAGGCCTGGGTTCCCACCTGCGCAACTATATCAGCCGTACTGGGAAGTACCAGCAGGCCATCGTCAGATGTATCGTTGGGGTCGCCGGGGTTCACCGAGCATTCATCACAATCAGGTGCTACGAAGATGAGTTTTGGCTGCGGCGGAATTCCGGTCGGGCCCAGTTCAACGCTGGCTATGGGAGGAGCTGTCAGAGCGTCACCGTACAGAGCTGGCAAGCCCGTCAGGATATCAATGCCGTAAAACCGTCCAAGCCCTGAAGCCGCGACAGGGTCACATGACAGCGCCGGATTGTCGGGCGAGTAGGTAGTAAAGAATATTCGGCCTTCGGCCGTTACCGGTGACGACAGGGATTTTTCACCGGCGCTGGCGTCAAGACTGAGGAACCAGCCTTGACCAAATTCTCCGGTCTCAATCGTCGTTTCGCCACTCTCGATGCCGTTTAGCGTCAGTTCAATCATATTCGCTTCGGTGGTCAGAAGCGCTGGATTGTCATCGCCATACTCAGGTATGCCGGCGTTCACGGCAGGTCTGTAGACGTTGTCATCGCGGATGACGTAAAACTTGTCGTCGATCGTCTGGTTGAGTGGATGAGCCCGGTAGCCGGAGCCTATGCCTATGGCCAGGAATCCGCGGCCATCCTCGACATAGCGTGACACGCTGGGCGCTGAATAAAACCGACGATCATTGGTGTCGCCTTCCGCGCCGAAGTCCGCGATGCGGCCGCCCGTGATGGCCAGATCCGGGGTGGCCGGGTTTTCGTTAATGTCAAAGCGCCAAACCTGGGCCGCCATATCGCCTACGTAAAGTCGATCGATAAAGCCATCGCTGTTGGTGTCGATAATGCGTACGTCCGACGGGATGCTGTGCGTCATGGCGTCCAGTTTGAGGTCCGCGGTGGTGTTGGTACCACCGGCACTCCAGATCAGGTCACCGGTTCGGGCATTGGCGATATAGACGGCATTGCCCATAGAGTCGGCTGAATTGTTGTCATCATCCTGGTTCGGGTCGTAGCCACCGCCGAAGATCAATACGTCTTCTTCAACCCCGTCGCGTTTGATGCGCGCATAAGAGGCAGATGACCATGTTTGTCCCAGATTGCCGTAACCCGCACGCTGATTGTCAATTCTGAACTTGAGCAACGGGTTGTCAGGATTGGTCAGGTCGAAACCATAGTATCCTCGACCACCGCGTCGCATACCGGCATACACCCAGAGTTTCTCTCCGCTGCCTACAATGCGGTCCTCATCGATCTCGTCATCGTCGCCTTCAATCCACGCGGTAATCGGGCCATCCATGCCGTACGCTTTGTTGGCGATGGGCTGGTTTGACGGGCTATTGGTTTTGATGTCGGCCAGCTGAGGTATCAGGGCTTTCGGGATGAACGCGAAGTGTTCCATGTCGTTTGAAGTATCGTCGCTCTGTATCGGATCTATGGCGTGCAAGTAGCCGTCGTTGGTGCCAAACACCAGCAGAAGGTCGTCGTCACCGCCGCCAAAATTAATGACCAGCGGCTGGCTGTGCAGCGGGTCGCCCAAAGACCGGCGTGACATGCCCTCGTCATCCAGGCCAGCGGCGAAATCGATGAGCTGAAGCAGTTCTTCGCCCTCGGGCATTTGAGGCAATGCTCCGATCACGGCGGCGTTTTCACGGGTCACGCGATTGTTGTCCGAGTCGAGTATTTCGCTGTCGGTCAAATCGGAATAGATATTGCGCTGTGCAGACAGTCTCGCAGCCACACCGCCCTCGGCCACTTCACCGCCATCAACTTCCGATGTCCAGAGGCTCCTGGCGCCAGGCTCGAACAGACCGGTATCCGCATCGACCGCAGGTTGGCCCGTAGCGTCAAGAATCTGAATTGAGTTGTCGTCGCCGCCACGTCCAATTCTGTAGGCCTTCAGGTTTCCATCCCAGTGGGTCTCACCGTTTGCAGAAGGCTTGTAGAGCGTGAAGTAAAGCGTATCGCGGTTGGTGAATCGGTTAAGCGTGTTAACCGTAACCGCAGGTGCCGTGAACGTAGCAACGTCCCCTTGAATGCCGCCGGTCCCGAAGATGTCTTCGAACGCCATGGTCAGCTGCTCAGGGTTACTGGCCAGGAAGTATCCCGGGGTATCCGGCTCTTCGTCGCCGTCAGTATCAATCTGCCCCGTTGTGGCGTTTTCCAGTAGTTCCTGGTCGGTGAAAAAGCCAATAATGAACGTTTCGACAGTCTGGTCGCCGGCAAAGCCGGTGCCCGTAGCAAGGTCGGTGTTGCTCATGAAGTTGGTCATTTCATCCAGGCAATTGCCATCACACTCGCCCGTCAGTGATTCAATCCCGTTGTTGGCCTGAAAATCCGCGTTCGGTACTCCGTCGGTCAGCAGGATCACGTAGTTTTTCTGACAGGCCGCTTCAATAGGTGACTTGTAGGTGCCGCCTTCCAGCGCGCCGGACGCGGTTGTCACCGGGGTCGTAATGAAACCGAACTCCGGAGCAGCACCCGCGTGATACAGATAGGCCTCATACATGGTCTCCGCCAGAGGCGTCGTTCCGAACGCGGTGAGCTGATTGATTTCATCGATGAGCGTAGTGTCGCTGGTGGCAAGATCGACGGTAGGGGCGAGCACCATGCCTCCCGAACCGTTTTCTGAAAACCTCATGAGACCAAGACGCAGACCATCGTTGTCGGCAATTGAGCGGGCTTTCAGATTTTGCACAAGATCGGTAGCCACCCGCTGCACAATTTCCAGCCGGGACAGGACGACTGGATCATTGGACTGTTTACGCTCGTAAATCCAGTTTAGAAAATTGGGGGTAAAGAACGAGTAGTTACCGCCTGTAGATGCCCAGTCAATGACATTGGGGTCGGTTTCCAAAGGTGTCCAGGGAAACACGGTCTGTGTGTTATCCGGAACAGGGTTTATGTTTATCGGGTAGCTGCCCGCACCAGAGCCGTCGCCATGGACGCCAAAATCCGTCGCACATTCGGTAATGTCGTCCGGGCCTCCCTCAGGTGCCTCAGGAGTGACCCAGTTGCCCTGGGTGCCGGTGACAATAAACTGGGCGAATCGGTCGGTGTATACACCGGCCGATAAAAGAGCGGCCTGCCCGTTGGCGCAGTCAAACGCGGATGGCGCAATCCAGTCATCGCTGTTGACATCGTTTTCGTCTGGAAAATTCAAAGAATCAGGGTCGGGTGCCGTGAAGAAAAGCCGGTTTGGGATTCCAGAGTTTTCATACACATCATAAGGGCCGATGTAGTCTGTTCCGGGGTCGTAGGGGGCCGCATCGCTGTCGATCAGTACGTCGGATGTCATGCTGCCGGACGTGTCGATAATGATAGTTACATTAGGACCGGCAAAGTCGGAAACCTGACCCACAAGTGTTTCAATGTCGGCTGCCATGGCTGGCTGCGCCAACGCAGCACCGAAGGCGGCGCTAACCGCAAATGTGAGTAGTGGTGATGTCTTGATTGTCATAGCGTTCTCAGTACTTAATCAGATTGTCGGTCAGTGCAGATTAATTTGACACGGGCCAGAAAATTACGCGAGTGACGTAGCGGGACTGCACGTCATACAGCACCGTGGCGCCGCGACCGGCTAAAGCTTCCGCGTCCAGGGCAGTGATGGACTGCTTGCCGTCGTAAAACCGGGTTTGCGCGCGAAACGACACGCCTACCTGGCTGCATTGGTCGCAGCGCCTTATATAGATAAGTCCGTTTGTCGTGGCGGCATTGCCAATATCCAGGCTTTGGATTTCAGCGGCGTGTTCCTTGATCTCCATAAACTGGGCCCAGGAGCCGAAGCTCAGCATGCAAAAAGCCGTTAGCAGCAAGACTTGGGAAAACGATTTTGTCATGTTCATAGTGTTAGCCTGATAAAACGATTGCGTTGGCGGGATTACGATCCGGTCTAGTCCGGTACCCGAATATAAAAACCCATGTTCTGGTTTTGCGTGCCGCCGCGGCTGGATGTTGCTGTGGCGTTCATTAAAAAGTGCTGGTGCGTGCAGCCCGAACCAAAAAACTGATCATCCATTTCACAGCCGGTTGACGGGGACAGGCGGTCGCGCAAGAACGTTCTGACCGATGAGGTCGCCGTACCTGCTCCTTCACCGTCGCCCTGATAAATGAACGTCATCGGGTCTCTGACGGGCGAGTTGATGGCGGCCGTACCGTCCAGAGTAAACGGCGCCGTGCTGGTCAGTGCCTGCATCAGCGCAGACTCCGCAGCCTGTGATGCAATATCCTGCTGCTTGACGTTGTCCGCCATACGCAGGCTCAGCGTTGACGAGGTCATTGATGACGCGGTCAGCAAAGTCAGTACGGTGAGTAACACAAGGCCGATTACCAGAGCTGCGCCTTGTTGATGTTTGACTGTTTTCATAATTTTTCTCTTAAACAGGAGTCGGGCGATCAGTTGTTAATTAGTGCTGATTGCGAAAAAAGATGGTCTTCGACGTGACCAGTCGGCGATAGCCGTCGTTTCTCGCCGGAATGGTTTTGTCACCCAGCTGATACGTTTTATCGTCGATGTAGCCGGTTTCCTCGCGGTCGGCGCGCATCAGAAGCCAGATGCGAATCGCACGTACGGTGTCATTGGGAGGCGTCAGGTTGGTAATGTTATTTACGTACACCTGCACTGAACCGCGAACCCCCCGAACGTTGGCTGGGCCAATGCCATACTGAATTTGCATGTCTTCTATGCCGGTCGTAATTTCCGTGTCCAGCATTGAAGGCGCGCCGCCCTGATTTGTCAGCTGAATTCGTCGCAGCGACGGCAGCGTGTCATTATTGGTGTTTACACCAATGGATATGGGACTCACGTAATAGCCGTTGGCGACCACCGCGTAATTGCTGGCGCTATCTGGCAGTGAAGTGGGTTCATCGACGCCTTCAAAAACTTCGCTTCGCGGGGCTTCG
Organism: uncultured Gammaproteobacteria bacterium; assembly: GCA_963922815.1. GTDB lineage: Bacteria > Pseudomonadota > Gammaproteobacteria > Steroidobacterales > SZUA-146 > SZUA-146. The sequence continues at coordinate 4,367 of CAWUKD010000051.1, read as the reverse complement.
CTGGAACGCATGTAAATCTGGCCGGGCTCCAGTGCGGCCGCCGGTACTCCGTCGACGCGTCGAATAGCGAACACGTCGCTAAGCGGTTGGATTCGACTGCTATCAACGCAGGCCCATTCATCGAAATCGACCACGTCGTTGTAGCCCTCAACGTGCTGGTCAAACTGGACCACCCAGTTGGGCCCACAGTCATTGATAATGCCGCCGAGGGTGTCGGGGCGTTCCAGGGCGCTGCCGGCAATGACGGTCGGGTCACGGTGCTGTCCGTAGTACCCCGCGAGCTCCAGATCAGGTTCCATGATGCTTAGAGCGAATCGTGCGTTCTCCTGCATGAGCGCAAAACTTTCGTTCGTTGCGTATGCGCCGCGCGCGCTCGAGTAGACGAAGAGTGTGCCGCCGATCAGCACGGAGCCGATCGTCATGGCAATCATGAGTTCTACCAGCGTAATACCGGACTGGCGGCCGCGTTGTGTTGATAAACGTATCATCGCAGGCACCTCTTAGTTATTGACGACAATTTCATGAGTAAGCGTTTCGCCTCTTTCGCTGTAGTTCAACGAAATGGTGTAGGTGGTGGTGGCGTTAGCGCCCGCAGCTGGCAGTTGAACGTCGATGGCGCCTTCGCCGTCAGGGATGCCTGTGTCAGTTTCCAGTGCCTGTTTCCATAGCCAGATATCAAAGGCGGCGAGTTGTGCGGTTGTACACGTAGCGTCAACGGGAAGCGGGTTGTCGGGCAAATCGGCACACTGCGGGTCGGGGGCCTGTCCCAGCCCTCCGTCGAAACCGACCTCGTAGCTGATACCTGCATTGGGATTGGCACGAATGCGATCGGCCATGTCACTGGCGGCCAGAATGGCGTTGGTGCTGACCCGCGCTGACTGGCTGAACTGCAGACCTTTGACCTGTAGTGTCAGAACACCGAGCATGCCAACTGAGAGTATGACCAGTGCAACCAGTACCTCGATCAGGGAAAAACCGATACTGGATGCTCGTGGTGACGGGGGAATTGGGTTCCGGTTTTGATAATTCATAGTTAGTCCTGGCTAACGCAGGAAGGCGCTCCGTTGGCGTCCTCCCACGGGATAATGCTGGGTCGGCCACTGTTGGAAAATGACAGTACGCGCGAGTAGTCGTTGTTTTCGGATTTGTCGCAATACACGATGTAGCGTCCCGACACCGTGTTCAGAGGTACCTGCGCAAATCCGGTGGGCAGATACGTGATCGTATTGGCTATATCGTCGCTGGAGCTGACGTTGAGGCGGTCGCTCTGCGGTCCGTGACGTGCCAGAATCTCGTCGGCGCCGTCATAGGTGTCGTTCGCATTGAGATCCGCGAAGATCAGCCAGCCATCTCGCCACTGGGCATTGTCGTCGCATGACTCATTGTCGCTGGATATCGCGTTGGACGAGGTGCACATCACCACGGGCTGCCGTCGCAGGCTGGCTTCGGATCGGCTCCGGTGCATGGCGGCGACCACTTCATTGACCGCAGAGGTGAGTCGCGAATTCTTGATCTGGCTGTTAAATGACGGGACCCCGAATGCCAGGATGATTCCGGCAACGACCAGCACAACCATCAGTTCGATGATGCTAAATCCCACATTTTGGTTCCGCATACTCTGTACCCACCCTTTTCGTGGTGATCAGTATACGAGGCCAAAGTGTGATGTGCGTCACATTTTCCGACGAACGGGCCGATTATGTGGACAAGCGGTATTACATAATTGCGCTCTGTTGCGTGTTTCATAGTGGTGTTTTCGCGTTTTGTTGATTGGATGAGCGGGTGCCGGTTTGAGGACCGTGCCTCTAGCCGGGCTGCGGCTCGCACGGGATGTCATCGCCATTTGCCATAACCAGTGACGTACGCGGCCGGCCGTTGTAGCTCACAATCACAGCTTTCGGTCTGGAGGCCCGTGAATGGCAGACAATAAACGTGCCGTTGGTGGCACGACGTCCGCGTGGTCGAAACTGGAACAGGTTGCGATTGACCGAGAGCGCTGCACGTCCGCGAAGCCGCTCGGTTCGGATGACGTTGGCGTTACCCGTAGACGGCGGCAGGTGGCTCGAGTCGGACTCGAGCACAATCCAGCCCTCATGCCAGCGGTTGTCCTCGCGGCAGGTGAGGCCGTCAATAGACGGGCATATAACGGCGTGTGTGCCTTTCGTGATGGCGATTGAGCGGGCGAGCAAAACGCTGGCAACAAAGCGATTGATTACCGCGGTCTGTTCGCTATTGGCCATCGTGACCTGAAGGCCGGGCAGTGCGTAGGCGGCCAGTATTGCCGCAGCGGCCAGGCTGACCAGGACTTCAGTCAGTGATATGCCGCCCGAGGTTGGTGCGACTGTGATTCGTAGAGTCGGGGTTGTCATGGTTTGAGCTGCCAGTCGGCACGACTTGAGATGCAGAAAGAACGAGGGACCGTTGTGTACGAATGTCGCTCTTCGTATTTTCAGCTTACGAATTCATGGCGCCCGCAAAAAGCCGCATATCTGCCGGGTAAGGCCAGATATGCGTCCCGTGATACGATGGACCATCGCTGGGAGCACGGTTTTTTGCCGTAGTATCTGCTGCCCACTACCCAGTATTTCCGCTGAGCGTTTTTCAGGAATGTAACCACGAGACGGACCGGCATGAGCAAGACAAATATTGTGATCGTCGGTGCAGGCGTAATTGGCCTTGCCACCGCCCGGGAGCTGGCGCTGCGAGGGTTCAAGGTGACGGTTCTGGAGAAAGGCGACGTAGGCGGAGCGGCATCGCGCATGGCAAGCGGCATCGTGTCTCCACTGCGACCCTGGCAGGTGCACACGGTGGTGGACCGGCTGGCCGCCGCCAGTCGGGCCCTGTTTGGCGAATTTGTTACCGCGCTGCAGGACGAGTCGGGCGTGGATCCCGAATATATCCAAAGTGGCATGCTGATCGTGGGCGACACTCACAGAGACGCGGCCAGCAGCTGGGCCACGACGACCGGACGTTCTGTGGAGGTACTTGAACGCTCCGGCCTCACGGATCTGGTGCCTGATATTGGTCGCATGCGCGAAGGCGTGTTTCTCAGTGATATTCATCAAGTCAGAACGCCAGGGCTGCTTCAGGCGCTGGCCGGCAGCTGCCGGCAATTGGGGGTCGATGTTCAGGCGCATAAGGAGGTGCTGGGACTGACTCAGTCGGGCGGCCGCGTCACAGGCGTGAGCACCGGTTCGGGCGATTTTTGCGCGGACGGGGTGGTCATAGCGGCGGGTGCCTGGAGTGATCTTTTTGCCAGCCATCTGGGGCTAAGACTGAACGTCACCCCGGTTCGTGGTCAGGTCATCTGGTTCCAGGATTCGGCCGAACGGGCCGCCCGTCCGATTATCGACGACGGGGAGTATTACGTGGTAACCAGAAAGGACGGCACCACGCTGGTAGGAGGTACTATCGAAAATGTAGGTTTTGATAGCAGTACTACCCATAAAGCCATGAAAAGATTAAAAAACAAGGCCAGGAATCTGGTGCTTGGCCTGGCCGGACTGGAACCCATGGGGCACTGGTCGGGACTGCGGCCGGGCCGGGCTCATGGAATACCCCTGATAGGGGCGCATCCTGAAATGAGCGGGCTTTATTTGAACACGGGGCATTTCCGAAATGGCGTTACTCTGGCGCCCGGTTCAGCGGTGCTTTTAGCCGATATTATAGAGGGAAAGTCGACGACAGGCGTTGGCGTTTCGACGCTCTGATTCTGCAATTTCACGTTCTTTTGATACACTGTATGTTAAGATAGCAAAGCATGCAGGAAGAACCATGATCCGAGAAGAAGTCGTAAAGCTCCTGGGACGAAACAGCATCACTATTACACCGCAACGCATCGACGTTGCCGAAGTGCTTTTCGCACGACCCCAGCACGTATCCGCTGAACAAATCATCGACCAGCTCAGAACGCAGGGTAAATCCGTGTCCAAGGCCACGGTGTACAATACGCTCAATCGTTTTGTGTCCAAAGGAATTGCCAAAATTGTGAACGTGAATCCGGAGAGAGCCTTCTATGACTCCGTGACAACTCACCATCATCATTTTTACAATCAGGACACCGGTGAGATCACCGATATTCCGAGCGAAAACATCGTTATTGAGAATATGCCTGAAGTGCCTTACGGAACCGAGCTGTCCAACGTTGAGATTGTCATCGGCCTGCGCAATCGCTAGATAGGCGCCGTCAAGGCCTGATTGTCGATTGTCCATTGCAGCATTGCTGCACTTTTCATATACTGCCGCGCTCGCGGTAGCGATACCCCATGTGCATGCGCAGGGCAGTGCCGAGATAGCTCAGTCGGTAGAGCAACTGATTCGTAATCAGTAGGTCGGAGGTTCGATTCCTCTTCTCGGCACCATTTTTC
>CAWUKD010000050.1:0-21620 GCA_963922815.1 uncultured Gammaproteobacteria bacterium | reverse complement strand
CGCGTATCGATCAGACCGGAGAAGTATACCGGCCCTGCATTCTCCTGAGCTTCAATTGTGAGCAGACCACCGGCAACCGAAACGTTACTGGCGCTGTACGATTGCAATCCATCGCACGATGGAGCCGGGCAATCGCTGTCATCCCGAGCGGTCCAGTTGGCACCGTCCAGCGCTACTCCGTCGAAGTCATCGGACCAGACCAGCTGCCACTCAGGTGGTATATCGCTCGTCGAAACTTCACTGGTTTCGGCGTTGCCGTTGCCGGCCAGGTCGGTTGCACCATCAGCCGCCACAGTCACAGTGACATCGCCATCACCGTTCGGCGTAATATCAGCGGAGTAGTTGGCCGCATCAATTTCAGCGAAATTACTGGCGTCACCATTGGTAACGGCAATATCACTGATATCGAATTCCGTCACGTCTTCGGTGAACTCGAAAGTCACCGCAACAGGATCAAGCGACGTAAATGCGGCTGGCAATCCCGCAATACTCAGACCGGGTGCCGTGGCATCGTAAGTTACCGTAGACATATCCGTTGTCGCGGTTACCGTGGTACCGACATTACCCGCCAGATCGGTGAAGTCGATCGAGAATGTAACAAGACCCTCATCATCAGTACCCGGCAACGTTACATCTGCCTGCCAGTCGGTTCCGTCACCCGTTAGCGTTGCCGTCGCACCGCTAATCACCACGGTCGGCTCGCTGACCGCTTCGTTGGCCGTGATATCAATCGTCACGACGCTGCCGTTTTGCGCAAAGGCGTTTCCGGTGCTGGACGAAATACTGACAAGCGTCAGCTCTGGCGGTGTTTCATCCACATCGTTGGTGATGACCAGATCGGTCGCCGCAACGTTATCGAGACCGGCGAAATCCTGAGCAACAGCCGCCGCTACAGAAATCGTCACGTCGCTGCTGCCATCAGGCGTAATCTGCGCCGTGTAGGTCGCAGCATCGACAGTAGTGACCGCCGATCCCGTACCGTTACCAACGCCAATGTCACCCGCATCAAAGCCGGTCACACCTTCTGAGAACTGGAACGTCACCACAATCGGTTCCAGGGTCTGGAAGCTTGTACTGACAGAGCTAATGGTCAACGTTGGCGGAGTCACGTCAAAAGTGACCGACGAGCCATCGGTGGTGTTAGTTCTCTGGAACCCGGTATCGCCACCCGCATTTTCAAGGTCGAGCGTGAACGTGACAACGCCCTCGGCGTCCGCCGTGATGACACGCGTTGCCTGCCAGTCGGTAGGACCACCGGTCACCGTGTCAGCGGCCACGCCGTTGATCGTCACGGTGGGCGTCACTACATCGGCGTTAGACGTCATATCAATAGTGACGGTATCACCGGCCGTTGCGAAGGCCGGGTTGGCATTGCTCGATGAGATCGAGGCCGCTGTGAACAGCAAGGCATTCGGATCCAGGGCGTCAGTCACCACAACATCCGTTGCCGCTTCACTTGTATTACCGACGCCATCTTCAGCCGCGCCCGCTGCAACGCTAACGGTTACGTCACCTGTGCCATTCGGCGTGACGTCGGCGGTATAGGTGTCCGCGTCAACCGCAGCAAAACTGGTCACCGCGCCGTTGGTCGCCACGATATCGCTCATCTCAAATCCGCTGACGGCCTCGCTGAACTGGAACGTCAGGCCGATAGGATCGATGTTACTGAAATCAGCCGGTGCTCCCTGAATCACAAGCGTCGGGGCAATCGCGTCAATCAGCGATGTCGCGTCCGCTGCCGCAAGACTCTGGTTACCAACGCCGTCCTGCGCCGCGCCGGCGGCCACTGAAACAACCAGGTCGCCATTGGCATCGGGAGTAATGTCGGCGGTATACGTATCCGCGTCAACGGCGACGAAATTACTGACCGTTCCGTTCGTGACAACAACGTCGCTAACGTCGAAGCCTGTCACCGCTTCGCTAAACTGGAACGTGACGCTGACAGGATCGAGTACCGCAAAATCGGCCGGCACGCCTTCAATAGTAACCGTGGGTGCCTCAGCATCGATCAGAGCCGTAACGTCTGCCGCTACCGCGCTTGGATTGCCCGCGGCATCCTGTCCGGCGCCAGCACCTACGCCAACGGTGAGGTTACCGGCACCGTCCGGCGTAACAACCGCCGTAAATGTGGTGTCGTCGACCGCGACAAAATCGCTGATCGCACCGTTAGTCGCCACGATGTCGCTAACATCAAAGCCGGTCACCGGCTCGCTGAACTGGAACATCACCGCAATCGGGTCGAGCGTATTAAAATTGGCTGGCACGCCTGAAATGACAACCATAGGTCCTATGCTGTCGATAAACGCCGCCGCTTCTGCGGCCGCTTCACTGGCGTTGCCCGCAGCATCCTCGGCCGCAGCCGCCGCCACGTTAACCGTGAGGTCACCCTGGCCTTCAGGCGTTACAGACACCGTGTAGGTGCGCGCATCGGTGCTGGCAAAATTACCGGCTGTACCGTTTGTAACCGCAATGTCACTGACATCAAATCCGCTGACGTCTTCGCTGAACGAGACCGTAACCGTGACCGGATCGAGGGTAGTCAGCGTTGCTCCACCGTCATCGATCGCAATGGTCACGGTAGGCGCTGTAGCGTCATAGGTAACCGAACTTGTGTTGGTGGGCCCGGTTACCGGAGCGCCGGCATTGCCCTCAAGATCGGAGTAACCGATCGAGAAGCTGAGCAAGCCCTGGGCGTCAGTGGCAAGCAGTTCACGGGTCGCTTCCCACGTGGTATCAGCCCCCGTAACGGTGGCCGCTCTGCCCGCAATGGTAACGGCCGGCACCATAATGGGTTCGTCGGCAATGATCGTAACGGTAATCACATCACCGACAACGGCGAACGCGGGATTGGCATTGCTTGAAGCGATACTCACTACATTGAGCACCGGTGGCGTTGTATCACCAGGCGGCAGCTGAGCGACGTCATCAACATAAAATGTCCAAGCTGCCGGATCATTGGTGGCATCGCCTGGAATGCCGTTATCAAATATAAAGGTGTAGCCTTCGACCACGCCGCTGAAGCCACCGAAATCGAACGTCAGTGTTTCCCAGCCGGTACCCAGATGATTACCGACTTGTTCGGAACTTTCTTCCTGAGTAGGACCTTCAAGTTTAAAGGTCGCTGCAACGGGTCGCGTTGCATACACCAACATCGAGTAAACCGTATTCTCGGCAACGGTAATTGCACTCGGCAGAGCCAGCCTGGAACCCGCGAATGTCTGCCCTGGAAATTTCAGGAATTCAGCTACCTGTGCGCTGGGGTTAATGTCATCAATAACCGGATTATCGATCACCTGTGCGAAGCCGCCTTCAAAACCGCCGCCCTCGCCAAAGTCGTAGGTCATTGGGTCGTCTTCAAAATCGCCGGCCAGTTCTACCGGTCCGCCTGAATCACCACCAACGTTCTGGAACACACGAACATAATCGACCAGCATGGTTTGTGGCCACGTTTCGTTACCGCTTGGAGGCTGGTTGTTGCTGCCCAGCGTACCGCCCATGGCAACGTTTAGAATCAGGAAGAACTCTTCGAGAAACTCTTCCATCGTCGCCACTTCGATATCCAGCGAGAAGTACTGGGTGCCGTCTATGCTCATGTTAATTCTGTCGCCGTTCCAATCGGCTTCCCAAATGTGGAAGTCGTCTCCGAGCGACGCCGGAGCAGTCAGGCTCTGCGTTTCAAATACGCGCCCTTCAGGAAACGAACATTCGGCCGGTGCCTGAATAAACTGGTTACACCAGTGCATGGTGGAATGCGTCGTACGGTCGTCAGACAGGCCCTCAAACATTTCCATGAAGTCAATCTCACCGGAACGAGGCCAGCCAACATCCGCGAAATTGGCACCCAGCGCCCAGAAGGCTGGCCATGTGCCTACGCCTACCGGCGGCTTGATACGCGCTTCGACCTTACCGAACCTGAATTCAAATTTGTTTTCGGTCGTCAGTCGCGCAGACGTGACAGAGCCGTCGCGGCTGCCACAGGGTGGCGTGTCGCAGCGGGCCTGAATAACCAGGTTGCCGTCTTCCACCCGAACGTTCTGAGGATCGTCGGTGTAAAGCTGCCACTCATTGTTACCCCAGCCTGAATTGCCTGGCCCGTAGCCAGTTTCAAGGTTCCAGATTTCGGGATTGGGAGCATCGCCTGAATTAAACTCGTCTGCGAAGATCAGTTGAAACACGTCAGAGCCGTTGCCCACAGCGGGGTAGCCCGGGAACAGGAATCCAAAGGTGTCTGTTCCGCTCTGGGCGGCGTAAGTCGTATAAAAGTGATTAAGAGCGTCTTCGGCGCTGACTACCGCATTGCCTGGCGCCATCGCGCTGACCGCGGCGGCGACATCGGTGTCAAAACTTGCCGACGAAAAATCAAGCGTCAGGTTTGCCGCGGCAGCAACCGCAGCCGCACTGACCGTAATGCCGTTAGTCGGATCGGCGTCTTCATCAATACTTTGCAGAAAAATCAGCTGGTTAACAGCAGCTGTCGTGGTGGGATCCGGGCTGTTGGTGAGCTCAACGACCGTCACAAAGGGGCCACCTGGGACGGTTCCGAGCGTTATGCCACCAATCGAGAAGGTGACCGACTCGAGCTGCCGGTAATTAAACTCACCCATGGCGTTAGTAACGCCAGAACCGCCTTGAGACGTTTCATACGCCACTCCGGCTACCGGGGAGTCTATCAACACGCCAGTCAGGAACGGCTGAGGAGTTCCAGGAACGGGCTCCGGGCCCTCACCCTGGCCACATGCGGCCAACACGAACAGTGCCAGTGTGGCAACGAAAAGACGAAACGGACGCTCAACTCGATTTAAATACATCACAAATTCTCTGACTAAGGCGTGAATGGGGATTTCTCTTATTTTGCCGCTCAAACACGGCGTCTACTGCTTCACGATGGCAGCTAGGCCCTCTGTAACACTATGAATAACAAAAACTGACAACGTTGTCAAAACTCACGGGGTTTTATGCCGACATCATAAGTTAACCCCCCTCACGTGAAGATTTCGCGAGGAAATACCGGCAAATCAGACACCTGTCGGTTCGTAGTTTCCAATGCCGAACCTCGCCCGGCTCAGGATCCAGCCCGACCTGCATTCAGGTTACGCCCTTTTCCATAACATGTCCGGACAAACTGCAGGCCGTTCGAGAAACCGTGTTTCCCGCCAATCGCCTGCTGTCCGGGATTATTTCTGCTCCCTAGCGGCCTCTCGCACCCGGATAATTTCTTTTGGCGTACGATCCACTTTAAACAATCCCCAGTGTTTCTCGGCACCCAGCGGGTTGCCCGGGTCACCTTTCCAGGGTTCGTCGAACGCCTCAAAGAAAAACACCGTAATGTTTTCTTCCGTCGCCCAGGCTTCCAGCTCCTGATAGTACCGGGTTTGATTGGCCTCGCTGGCGCGTTCGCCGAACTCGCTGGCGGTCGTCGCCCAGCCGGCCTCGAGGATAGCCACGGGCTTTCCGGGCAGCGCGGCGTGCACGCGATCCATGTTTTCGATCGTATACGAGAGCCCCTCTTCAATCGGCTTCTCTTCCCACGCCGGATACGTATGAATACCCAGGAAATCCACGACTTCGGCCAGTGGCGCCCCGTCATTGATCCACCATTCGTAGTTGTCCGCCACGGTAACCGGCTGATTGATATTGCTTTGCACGTATTTCACGTAGTCGATAATGCTGTCGAGGCTCACCATGTGATCGTTCCAGCTGACCAGCGCCTCGTTGCCGACATTGACCGCCACAACGCTGTCCTTGTACTGATTGGCCAGTCGAATGCCGCGGTCAATCTCAACTTTGTTCAGCTTGGCGTTTGCGGCCAGTTCCGCGCCGGGAATAGGCTCGTGTAACCACGGACAACCCTCGTGGTTACTCACTTCCGCCTGCAGCCACATGCCCAGCAGCACTTTGATCGGAAGATCATGCTCTTCGATCAGCTCGAGGGTAGTCGCTGAGTTCTCTCCGGAATCGTACATACGGATAAGCGTATATCCGTGGTCAATCATGATTCTCAGGTCTTCCAGTATCTCGTCACGACCGGGATTAACAGCGCCATCACCGCGATCGGGATGCTGACCTTCACGAAAACCCGAGTAGGCAACAGCCATAACCTGTCCGGAAATTAAATTATTTTTAGAATGCGTTTTCATAGACTCTCTGGTAGTGGTATTGGCACACGCGAAAAGAAAACCGGCGATGACAACCAACGTTGCTGCGCGTAGAAACGATCGTCCTGAAGCTGTGCTCATGTTAATTCTGTCCTGAATGGGTGGGTGTTTACTCTCGTGTCAATTGCTCTGATTCGATCATTCGAAACTCGGTACGCAGCTGGGTATCGGAGCTGCCGCCAATCCATACATGAAAAAGGCCGGGCTCTGTAATGAGCTGCATGTGTCTGCCGTAAAACGCCAGATCTTCGTCCGTCAATTCAAATTCAACGGTTCGGGATTCGCCCGGTTCAAGATGTATGCGCTGAAAGCCTTTCAGCTCTTTAACCGGGCGAGTGACCTGCGCCGCGACGTCGCGAACATAAAGTTGCGCCACTTCAACGGCCGCCCGTTCCCCGGTATTGGTCAATCGGGCACTCACCGTTACAGACTCGTGTATGCCTATGTCCTGAGCACTAACCCGAATCTCGTCGTAGTCAAAACGCGAATAGGACAGGCCGTGGCCAAACGCAAACAGCGGCGTATAGCTGACATCCAGATGAAAGGCCGACATGCCCAGTGATGTTTGTGCTGCGAACGTATCGATGTCATCGATGTGTACCACGTTCTCTGGTGACGGCGGTTTTCCGGTGTTCTTTTGGTTGTAATAGAGCGGAATCTGGCCAACTACGCGTGGAAAAGACACCGGAAGCTTGCCCGACGGCGACGCGCGGCCGAAGAGCAGATCGGCAATCGCAGGCCCGCCCATCGTGCCCGGATGCCAGGCGTAAAGAACGGCATCTACCTGATCGATCATATTCGTCAGGGTTAGCGGTCGACCCGCCATAATAACCGCCACCACTTTCGTTCCCGTTTGCCGGACACGCGCTACCAGCTCGGCCTGCGCTCCGGGCAGGTTGATGTCGGCACGAGAATGCGCTTCGCCGGACAGAATCGATTCTTCGCCCAGAAACAGTATCGCCACGTCGGATTTGGTCGCTGCAGCGACGGCATCATCAAACGCTTCGTTTTGCGGCGAGCGGGAATTCTGCATTGCCTGAACATAGTTCACCTCAAACCCGGATCCGGAAAGCTCCCGAATGCTGTGCAGCGGCGTCACCGTGGTGCTCGAGTCACCGTCGAAAATCCACGTTCCCAGCTGTTCATACGGCGCGTCAGCCAAAGGCCCAATGACCGCAACCGACTGCAGCTCGCTACTTGCCAGAGGCAGTACCTGGTGATCGTTCTTGAGCAGAACGACACTTTGCAGCGCCGCCTGACGAGCCGCTTCCAAAGAGGACGCACGGCCGATCGCCGGCATTTCGTCCGGGTTCGTATAAGGGCGTTCAAACAGCCCAAGACGAAACTTGGCGCGAAGAATATTGGCCACGGCCGTATCAACCGTATCCTGTGATATGCGACCGTCGTTAACCAGATCTTCCAGATGGCCGCTGTACGCATCGCCAGCCATTTCCATGTCAACGCCGGCCGTTACCGCCTCGATGGCCGACTGCTTCGAATTTTCGGTCAGCCCGTGAATCTGCAGCTGCCGCACCGAATCCCAGTCGCTCACGACCATACCGTCAAACTGCCACTCGTCGCGCAGCACCTGTCGCAGCAAAAACTCGTTGCCTGTGGCGGGTACGCCGTTCAGGTCGCTGAACGACGTCATGAGCGTCAGCGCCCCCGCGTCAATGCCTGCCTTGAACGGAGGCAAATACACGTTTCTGAGCTCATGCTCCGGAATATTGGTCGTAGCATAGTCACGCCCGCTTTCCGAAGCGCCATAGCCGGCGAAATGTTTTACGCAGGACGCGATCGAATCCACATCGGCCAGATCATTGCCCTGAAAGCCGGTCACCATGGCCGCGGCAAATGTCCGACTCAAATACACGTCTTCGCCAAAGCTCTCAGCGATGCGCCCCCAGCGCGCATCTCGGGATACATCCACCATCGGAGCAAACGTCCAGTTGACGCCGGCCGTCACGGCCTCCTGTGCCGCCACTCTGGCACCCTGCTCCACAAGCTCGGGATTCCACGTCGCCGCCTGCCCGAGCGGAATCGGGAAAATGGTTTTGAAGCCGTGAATCACATCGCGACCGATCAGCAGCGGAATACCGAGGCGGCTTTCTTCAACCGCGATGCGCTGACATTCGTTGATGACATTAACGTCTACATTGTTAATCACCGAACCGATGCGACCCGCGCGCAGGCCTTCTGCAAGATAGTGCGGCGGATATCCATCACTGGCATGCACCTGACTCATCTGACCGATCTTTTCGGCCAGCGTCATTTTTTGCATTAGTGCTCTAACGCGGTTTTCTACCGATTCGGCATTCGGCTGAATGGACGCTGTTGAAGTGCTCATAGTGGGATTTCTTTTTGCTGCGAGGTTAAGGCTTGTGTCGATTCTGCTCGTCATATCACTCAGAAAAGCAGACTCCAGGTGTTTTGAATTGGCTACACCCTGCTCCTCGCTGTAAGATCATTCGCATCGGGATCAGGTTTGAATTCCCCGTAGCGAGTTGCCGATGAATGAAACACCGCACAAAAATGCGGCGTAGCAACATTGAAAACGCGTCCACGGGCGACTGTTTTAGCAACATTTGACAGCGCTGTCAATTTGCTGGACGATGCCCCTTCACGCACCATTACAGAGCGAAAATCAATGAGCGAAGCAAAACACTACCAAACGGCTCCCCAGGATCGCGTTCCGTTTCTACATAAGGTTATTTACGGGTCGGGGGCGTTTGTAAACAACCTGCTCGCATACGCCATGGGCGGAATGATCATTGTGCTCAATCTCGGATTGGGTATTGATCCGGTGCTGGTCGGCTTTCTCGGCATGCTGCCGAGACTCATGGACGCGTTTACCGATCCGATCATGGGCTACCTGTCCGACAACACGCGCTCGCGCTGGGGACGCCGCAGGCCGTACATCTTTGCCGGCGCAATTGCTGTAGCTCTGGTGTTTGTGCTCCTGTGGCAATTGCCGCAGGGTAAATCCGATTCATTCGTGTTCTGGTATTTCCTCGCCGGCTCACTGCTTTTCTATCTCGCCTACACGGTCTTTGCGACTCCCTGGGTGGCACTGGGTTACGAACTGACCGCCGATTATCATGAGCGCACCCGACTGATGGCCACGCAAAACTTTATCGGCCAGTTTCCCTACATTGTCGGCCCCTACTTCCTGCTCATAATGCAAAGCGAAATGTTCGGGGGCGATATGGTCGAAGGCGCCGGAGGACTCGCGATTGTCATCGCCGTTGTCGTGGTTTCGCTCGGCATTTTGCCGGCTATTTTTCTGCGCGAAAGATTTACCGAAGCACCTGAACGCGAAGACGCAGACGGCGCGGAAGCAAAGAAAGACGACCCCGGGATTATGGGCGTCATCAATCAGTTTTTTGTTGGCTTCATGACCACGATCAAATTCATGCCGTTCCTGAAACTATGCGTCGTCACGTTTCTCGTTTTCAACGGGTTCATGCTGGTCGCATCATTCCAGTTTTACGTGATTATTTACTACGTATTCGGTGGCGACACCGTCGCCGGAGCTGAGTTTAGCGGTCACGCCGGGGCACTGGCTGCCGTATCAACGCTGGCGATCATTGTTATGATTTCCTGGCTGGGTCCGAGGTTCGGCAAGCGCAAAGTGTTCTTTTTTACTACCGGAGTTTCCGTTATCGGTTACCTCTCCAAGTGGTTTTGCTACTCGCCCGACATGCCGTGGATGGTTTTGCTTCCCGCACCTCTGATGGCGTTCGGTCTGGGAGGGTTGTTTACGCTAATGCCTTCCATGATTGCGGATGTCGTCGATGCGGACGAACTGGAAACTTACGAACGTCGCGAAGGCATGTACGGATCGATCTTCTGGTGGGTGGTTAAGCTCGGCATGGCGGCCGCTCTGCTGGCAGGCGGATTCCTGCTCAATGCCACCGGCTTCGACGTCGAACTCGGTACCGAACAAACGGAACGCACTCTGACCTTGATGCGACTGTTTGACGCGGTGATACCTGCCGCCGCTTCGCTAATTGCCATCTGGCTGATTGCGACCTACTCGATTACAGAAGAGCGCGCGCACGAAGTGCGTAAACTGCTCGAGGAACGTCGCGGCAATATCTAGATACTGACCGACATTGTGCGGATGCTCTGCCGTTCCAGGCAGGGCATCCGTCAATCTTACGCTCCAACTCTTTGCGATTCCCTTACCCGCAGGCTTTCCATTAACGTGCAGATCAGTAACTGTTGGCGTTACGTCAGATAGCTCCCTATGATTGAGCCTGTCACCGTGACTTGCATCCCAACAGAGATACCCATGCCCGCAGAATCCGACAAGACGATTGACCTCGCCATAACCCGCAATAAAGGCACAGGCACCCTGTCCGAGCCGACCTACTCGGGCGTACTGAGCTTTGCCCGCAGGCGCTACACGAAAGATCTGGCCGGCGTCGACGTTGCCGTCGTTGGAATTCCTTTTGACCTTGCGACCAGTTCGCGCCCCGGCGCCCGACTGGGGCCACGGGCAATACGCGAATCGTCCACGATGGTAGCGTGGGACCGCGTTCACGGCTGGGAATACGATCCGTTTTCATGTCTGTCAGTCATTGACTACGGAGACGTGTATTTTGACCACGGAGAGCCGCACAAAGTACCCGACGAGATAACGGCACAGTTTCGTCACTTACATCAGTCGGGCGTAAAAACCCTGGCGCTGGGCGGCGATCATTTCGTGACCTACCCCGTGCTCAAATCACTCGCTGAATTTCATGGCGGCCCGATATCACTGATCCACTTCGATGCTCACTCGGACACCTGGGCGGAAGACAAGGAGACGATTAATCACGGGACCATGTTCTATCACGCTGCCAAACAAGGTCTGGTATCTCCGGAAACGTCAGCGCAAATTGGTATTCGCACGTTCAACGAAGAGAGTCACGGCTTTAACGTATTCAGCGCCGAAGCCGTCCATGAACAGGGCATTTCGACGCTGGTCGAGAAAGTCCGGGACATTGTTGGGGACAATCCGGTTTACCTGACGTTCGACATCGACGGCCTGGATCCGTCGATGGCGCCGGGCACCGGAACCCCTGTTGTTGGAGGCATAACCACACTGCAGGCACAGCAAATACTGCGTGGCCTGCGCGGCATCAATCTGGTCGGCGCTGATGTAGTGGAAGTGGCGCCCGCCTACGATGTCAGCAACATCACGGCTCTGGCCGGCGCAACCATGGCCATGAACATCATCGGATTATTTGCTGACAAGGCTAAAGACGACCAATCGTAAACGGGTAGATAGCTCCGGGAAACGGGCGCAGCGTACCGCCTCGCCCGTTCGGGAAACTACGGGACATAGCCGTCGGAGTACCGACGCACCAGGCCCTTATTTTACCGCGTCGGACTGTTTCGTCTGCCGATGAATCCAGCGCAGCTGGAAAACCACCCCAATAACGAACAGTGCAAGCAGCACGAGATAAGAGCGTTTGAGTATCGGGTCTTCGATTGACGTCAGGAACGGATCTTCCACCGGCAGCCTTAGCATCGCGTCGGTAACAGCAGGAATGCAGTGGAACAGCAGCGTTGCCGAAAAACTGAGCGCCTGCAGGTGGCGCGACCATTTTCCAATCGGCTTTAACGTGGCTGCGATCATACCCACTGCTAACGCCAGCAGCGTCATGATGCCCAACAGATGCGCGGGACCAAACGTACCGTGCTGAAAAATCATCATGGCAGTCGCCGCCGTGATCAGCGTCGTGACCAGATAGAGTTTCCCGGACCGCGTCTGTAACAGGATCTCTTTGTATTTCACGAGCGTGAATGCGCCACTAACCAGAGCCACTATGCCCACGATCGTGTGAAACCAGCCCAATGGAATAATTTCTGGCATACCAGGCTCTCCTGAAAATGAATGCGGCCATCGTATCACGATGTTTCCCTGGAACCACCTGTGTAAATAATCACACTTCCCTGCCAGCACCCCGACTACCGGTTTTCCAAAACAACCTGCCACGCCTGAAAATCGCGGAACAAGAAAAGAGCCGGGCCCAGGCCACCAAACGCGAGCGACACACTATTGCGTTTCAATAAGTCGCTTTGCCGCCTCGAGCGCCGGATCCCGTCCGGTAAAGTATGCGTCGACTGTGAGCGGCGCGTATTCATCCGGAGCGATACCGTTTCGAGCGGGCAAGTTGTCTGCGTTCGCTATTACGGTACGCAGTGCAGGTACCCGAATTCGAATGCCGCTTCCTGGCAACGTCAGGAAAAAAATCGTGCCGGCCGTCGCACCGGTTGGCGCACCACCTGTGCGCTCGCCGACCAGGGTGACGTGTCCAGCCGCTTTCAAAGTAGCGATGATGTGCGTCGATCCCGAACTGTTACTCGGACCTGTCAGTACAATGATCCGACCCGTGAATGCGTTTGTAGCCGGATTCACAACAGCAGTATTCGTGATCAGCTCGGGCTTGATCAGCCTGTAGGTCGAGTCATTAATCTGCTCGAACCACTCCGGGTCCGGATTGAGTGCCGCCGCGTCCCAGGTGCTCAGGTATTGACGCTGTTCGTCGCTGATGGAATTGAAGCGTGTGTGCATCGCTTCGACCTGACGCAGGGGTCGTGTAATCAGATAGCTAAGCAATGCCTGCTGGGCATCGGTAGAGCCGCCGCCATTCTCGCGCAAGTCGACGACGAGATTCTCGATGCCTTCTTTCTGCATGCTGTCAAAGTACGGTGCAAGATGCGCGACCGGGTCGACCGGTTGACGGTAATTAATGAATGTATCGACCGCCAGATAAGCCGCGCCTGGACCGATTCGCTCAAATCGAACGCTGTCTTTGAAATTTTGCGAATAGCGCTGCTCACCAATCATTTGCTGGTAGTCGCTATAACTTTGTCGCGGCAATACGTGGTGTTCGATTTTGTCGTTTCTGCGCACGGTCAACTTCGCCGTATTTTCTATGCGCGCGAAAAATGGTGCGAAATGATCCAGCGCAGGACCCGCAAATTCTGTCGAGTAGGCGGTCACCAGCGGCTTGACGTGCGTGGCATCCCCGTCTACGGGAATCAGCGGTTCAACCTGATCAAGCCACCAATCAATGTCATTGCCATCGATGGATAAAACCTCATCGCCCCGACGCAGGCCAGTCTGGTCTGCGGCAGTCTCGATATACATCCTTCGGTCAAACAGGACAAAGCGAAACGGTAGATACACCGCCTCCGTATTGCGCTTCTCTTCCAGCTCTTTGGGTAGCTCTGCCTTGGTGTGATCACAGCGCAGCTCGGCCAGAAGCCGGGACAGCTCGAGATACAGATCGCCCCGTCCTATACCCTGAGCCGCTCGCCGTTCCAGCTGCGCCCATTTTGAGGACAACACCGATTCAGGGGTGTAGCGGTTGTAACCGGCGTGGAGCTGCGCCAGCGTGTTCCGTGCAATAGCCAGGTCGCCAAGCGCGGTTTGCGCATCCAGTTGAATCTGCGTCGACGGGCCTTCTAAGGGGACCGAATCAGCGAGCTGCTGATAATGCCCCACAGTGGTGCAGGAAGCGGTAGCCGTCAGTGTAATCAATAAAATCCAACGTTGAATCTGGGGTAAGTGCATCGGTCTCTCCGGTCAGTATCCAGGCTGACAGGGGCCTGGTATCAGTACGGAACATAGCGATTTACTCACTCCGCGGCGTCTCAATACGCCAAAGCTATGGTGTTTTTCAGGATTTGAGACGTTTTCGCGCCTGTTTTCGCCAACGCCCCGGGGGTTCGCCCACCAGATCACGAAAGACCCGATTGAACGTCGCCTTGGACGCAAACCCGGAGTCCATGGCAATGTCGAGCAGGGATTGGTCATTTGCCGGATCCTGCAGCCGCCGGCAAACCTCGTCAATCCGGATCTTGTTTACAAAGCGGTTAAAGTTTACCCCCGCACCGGCATTGATGGCTTTCGACAGATAGCTCTCGTTGGTACCCATGTGGCGGGCGAGTGACGACACATTGAGCCCTGGATCGCGGTACAGCTCCCCATCGCGGACGGCGCGTGCCACCGTGTCAACGCTGACACCCGTCTCCGCGCGCGAACCAGCCCCGGATTCAGATACGGATTCCGGCATCGTTTCAGGCACCGCTATTTTGGGAAACAGCACATCAACATGGGTCAGCCCGCTCAGTGCGAGCAGCAAAAACACGGAGCCGATGACCACGTACAACCAAAACACATTGACGTAGTGCAGCACCTCGATTAGCGCGCTCCATGTATCAAAAGCGACCCACACGGCAATCGCAACGGCCATCCCAACCACAAACCGGCGCAGCCACACGGGGTCGAACGCGTCGGCGGCCGAGTGCGACTGATCGAGCCAGCGGCGATATCGGGCGATCTCCCGCCACGCCAGCCACATACCGGTTACCGCCAGACCCAGCCCCACGGCAGTTTCGACAGGCACAATGTACGGCTCGTGAAACGCATTGTTGAACGCAAACTTTGACGGACCGTCGCCTAAAAGAACGAAGCACAACGTGTAGTAGACAAACTGAACAAGACCGGGCAGCAACCAAAGCCACTGGCGCGGTGCCCGTCCCCGATTCGCCAGCGCATGCGCGTGCAGGTAAAACAGCGGCCCAAACCACAGCTCCATATTAAAGGGAGCAAACGTCAACCATGGAAACGCCGAATACGCACCGGCGAACCCGATAATGTACGGAATCGAATGCCAGCACCAGGCTCCGAGCAGCAGAGCGAGCCACACAAAGGCAGGACGATCCGAGGCACGTAAGCCGAGCATCAGCGCCGCCAGCATCGTTGGCAGCGTCAAAGCAAAAAGCAGGGCTGATCGCCAGCCCACATCGAGTTCAGCCATAAACGCTGCTATCCGAATGAGTTGTGGAGCATCGCAGAAACCGGTAAGAGAGAAGAGGCTAAGGGTCTGTATTGGTTGGGTCAAGTGCGTTATGGTCGCCAGCTGAATCTGCGCGCCATACGAGATCAATCCTGGCCTCAGTCGCGCTATTGCGAATATTGTCAGAGAACCGGAAGACGCCGGCACTCTGGTGAACACCCTTCAATCCATACTGCTGCAAATCTTAGCTGAGTGACACCAATGAATATTCCGTCTTCCGAGATACCGCCCTCCCTCGCCTATAAACTTTTAGTGTCCACTGTACTTCCACGACCCATCGCATTTGTGACGACAGTGAATGCTCTGGGTCAGGTTAACGCAGCGCCGTTCAGCTTCTTCAATGCCATGGGCAGCGAGCCACCAGTGGTTGTCCTGGGCTTTGAACCAAACATGGACGGCCGTCAGAAAGACACACCCAACAATATATTGGCCACGCAACAGTTTGTGGTTAATCTCGTGAATGAACCGATGGCGTTACAAATGAACCAGTGCGCAGCGTCCGTTCCATCGGATGTTGACGAAGCCGCTCTGGCAAAGCTTGAGACCACGCCCTCTGTAGATGTGCTGGCCCCGAGGCTGTTAGCCTCACCGGTCAGCTTCGAATGCCAACTGATGCAGGATATCCCGCTCTCGGGTGGAGGACGCATTATTCTGGGTGAGGTACTGCGCTTTCACATCAGTGACGATGTAATCAGTCAGAAAGACCCATTGCGTATCGATATCGACAAATTGGCACCCATCGCCCGATTGAGCGGCCCCCTGTATGGGCGCATTACCGATCAGTTTGAGATTCAGCGCCTAAAGTAGAGTCCTGGCGACTCTAATGCTTTGCCGTCGTGGGTACGGCAGCAATACAGTTCCAGGTTGTCGCAATCCACGACTCGGGTTATGTCAAAACCCGTGATCTTTCGAAAATCCGCTAAAGCTTCTCAATCAGCGGACGACATTATGTCTATCACATTCCATTTTTTATCAACCTGCCAGGATCGGCAAAGCGAGCACACCGTGGACATAATCTCTTCAATCAACTCAGCCTTTACTCAAGTTCAGCGCTTTCAACAGCTAAGCGTAGGTAGCAGCGAAGGGCAAAATCGTTCTCAGGTAGGCTTTCGCGAACGCGAGAGCGTCAGTCATTCATCGAACCCGTTTCGGGGCCAACAGGCGCTTTCCAGCGGGAACAGCGGTACGCCCGCGCCTAACAATTTGCAAAGCGCGGTGCAGAATGCGATTGCCTATGACCGATCTGAAAGCGGTGGACTGCAGCTTCGCACGCAGGAAGGCGACGTTGTCCGCATCAAATTCATGAACTCTGAGAGTATGAACGCGCAAAACCAGCAGTTCGAAAGCGGTGGCACCGTCATCTCGGATTTCTCTCTCAGCAACAGCAGCTCATCGTCTTTCAAGGTGGTCGTAGACGGCGATCTGAACGGCGAGGAATTGAGCGCGATTCGCGACGTGCTGGTTCAGGCCCGCGAAATGGCCAACACATTTTACGACGGTGATGTAAAAGAGGCCTTCAGTATTGCTGCCGACTTCAGCTACAACAGCGAGCAGCTTTCCAACGTTAATATGAAATTTAATCTGCGCGAGTCATTCACCTATGCGCGACCTGTTATGGAATCGACAAACCCCGTTCCTTCTGTCCCGTCGCCGGGTGAAACCACACAGCCTGTTGCTCCGGTAGTGAACTCGGAACCACCGGCTGCACCGACCAGCGTCCAGACCCCACCCGCTGATCTTTCGGCCGAGGTGTCTCAGCCGGATACAGCAGCCGTTGCTCCTGTCGCCGCTGAGCCAGAAGCAAATTCAATCTCCCAGGAGGGGGCGCCAGTCGCTGTCGAAACACCGACGCTGGTGCATGCGGCTCCTGATCCAACCGGCAGTCTCGCAGGCGCGCTCTCAACGATTAATGATTTCCTGAGTCAGTTGACCGAGTCGCTGAACGCGTTTGGCAGCCAGTTCCAAAGCCCGGGAAACTCGTCTGCGTTTTCATTTACAGGCGGCTTCCAGCTGCAGATCGTTAGTGCGATGGTCAGTCAAATAGAAACGTCATCTGTTGAAAAGCCGTTCGCCGGTCATGAGCTGGCAGCCGCTACCCTTAATGAGGTAGCTCTGAAAATGGACGCTCAGGTCGAGGACGTAGCCTAAAATGATCGGATCGGGCTATTCGCACAATGTTGTCAATGCGAATAGCCCCGATCCGGCCGACGCGGTGATCCGGGAAGATCGCAAACTGACGCATCATCGACACGAGCAGGGACGCCGGTCAAAGCTATATCTCGGCACTCAACGCAATGCCGTATTTGCCCACCCGGCAACTCACCGGCTACCGGACCCTGTTCCTCTGTGCGGCCGGTATTTTATTCGGCGCTAAAAACTGACGAGTAGTCGTGTACAAAGTCACCGAACGCGCGAGGCGTTCTGCCGAGCAGGTTTTCAAGGTCGGGAACCACCTCGGCGTATCTCCCGGACGCCAACAGGCCCTGAAGCTCTGCGACCGCATGGGCATCCCAGCCCGGCATGCCGTTTTCCAGCATCGCAGCCTTAGCATCTTCAACGGATACCGGAATATAGGACACAGGTTTCGACAGTTCCTGTGACAGCGTTGACGCCACGTCAAAAAAACTAAGCGACTGAGGACCGGTCAGGTCGTATTCCCGGTTTTCGTGACCGTCTTCTGACAGCACACGAGCGGTAGCTTCAGCCAGGTCACGCACGTCGACAAGGCTGTGCCTGGCGTCACCCATAGGCAGATAAAACAACCCGGTAGCGGCAATGCTTTGCGCCTGCCACAGCATGTTCTGAAAGAACGAGTTAGGTCGAAGTATCGTGTAGCACATGCCCGACGCCTTTAATTGCGCGTCTGACTCACCGTGCTGCCTGATAATCTCCGATGGCGAATTTACATCCGAACCAAGCCCGGAGAACTTGACGATGTGCTTAACGCCTGCATCTTTCGCCGCCGTAAAAAAATGCTCGTACCATTCAAGGGCGTCCCGATGAACGCTCGTAACGATATAGGCTTTGTCGATACCGGCTAACGCAGCTCGTAATGATGCCGTGTCGTTATAATCCCCCTGGATCAGCTCCACGTAGTCGCCGGCAAGATCCGACGCCTGCGACACGTTGCGCACCATCGCCCGTACACCGACACCCTCTGAGGAAAGCTGTTGCAGCAGCGCTCTGCCGTTCAGCCCCGTAGCTCCGGAAATTAGTATCGACGATTGACCCATTCTGATGCTCCAATAAATTTCACCTGCCGGAAGACCGCAAGCGAGTGCCTGCGTCCGCCTGGCCGCCCAAACACTCCCGTTGTAACTGGTCGTGCCAAGGCAAATTATAAAGCCAAGCTCCGTCAGCCGCCTGCGAGTTACTCCGAGGCGCGATGACACGCTCTGCCCACCGCACAAGCGCGCCCGCTGGCGATTGCGACTCCGACAGCCTGCACCCGGCGTTCTGGCGTTACGAGTACCCGATTCGACACGCTCTGGATGCCGCTCCGTTAAGATCAGCTGTGCTAATGTCTGCAAGGCGTTCATACAGAAGGTATCAGGTATATGGCAACAGCAATGGTTACAGGAGCCTCGTCAGGAATCGGCGAAGCACTGGCACGACTTTTTGCCAAAGACGGCCACGACCTTGTTCTTGTTGCCCGCAGCGCCGACAAGCTCGAAAGTCTCGCCAAACGTTTACGGAAAAAGCATGACGTCAGCGTCCGGGTAGAACCGGCAGACCTGTCGCGCAGAACCGCAGGCAAGACCCTGGCTGCATCCATGCGACGGCAGAGCATTGAAGTCGATATTCTGGTCAATAACGCAGGCGTGCTTGAACATGCCCCTTTCATTGATTTGCCGGAATCCGATCACAAACGGCTGATAGACCTTAACGTCAGCGGGCTTACCAACATGCTCAACCATTTTCTGCCCCCCATGGTTGAACGCGGCAGCGGGCGCATTCTAAACGTGGCCTCAATTGCCGCCTTTCAGCCGGTGCCGGGGCTTGCCACGTACGCAGCAACCAAAGCCTACGTTTTGTCACTCACCGAATCGCTGGCCGAAGAACTGCTGGGCAGCGGCGTAACCGTCACAGCACTGTGCCCGGGCATTACTGCGACGAACATGGTCAGCAGCGCCCAGGAAAAAAGCAGCGGGCTGAAAAAAATCCCGGGTTTTTTGATTGGCGACGTCGACGATGTTGCAGCCCAGGGCTACCGGGCCTGCATGAAAGGTGACGTCATTTGCGTACCGGGCACGCTGAATCTCGCGACCACCGTAACCGGGCGCGCCATGCCCAAGTGGCTGATTCGCCGGTTGTCAGGCGTTGTGGGCCGGTATACGTCCCGTAAGAACTGATCCGGCGGTTTAACCTGGCCTCGCTGCTCTGTGCACACGTGCTGACCTTCAGCTACTCCGATGCGAACAGGCCGGGTTATGCCGCGGTTTTTTTGCGACCATTTACCTGAATCGGGCTGACAACATCACTCAGGGTTCGTACCGAACAACCCGCTGATCAATTTCGCCAAATATCGTGACGCCATTGGCATCTTTCATTTCAATCTGAATCCGGTCGCCAAAGCGCATGAAGGACGTACCTGGCTTGCCGTTATTGATGGTTTCAATAGTGCGAATCTCTGCAATGCACGAGTACCCGACGCCGCCGTCAGCAATGTGCTTGCCAGGACCATCATTCAGTTTGTTGGAGACGGTACCCGAACCGATAATGGTACCGGCGCACAAGGGTCGCGACTTCGCGGCGTGAGCAATCAGCTGGCCAAAGTCGAAGGTCATGTCAACGCCCGCCTCCGGCTTGCCAATCAAAGCATTATTGAGCGTAGACAGCAGCGGCAGATGCAGTTTGGCGTCCGACCAGCTGTCACCAAGCTCGTCGGGAGTGACCGCTACCGGTGAAAAAGCACTGGAGGGCTTAGACTGGAAAAAGCCAAACCCTTTGGCCAGCTCGCCGGGAATCAGGTTTCGAAGCGACACGTCATTGACCAGCATGATCAGCTGAATGTAGCCGGCCGCATCCGCCGCCGATACGCCCATGGGAACATCACCGGTAATAACAGCAACTTCGGCTTCGAAGTCGATGCCCCAGTCTTCGTCAGCCATGACAATGTCGTCGCGGGGACCCAGAAACGTATCGGAGCCGCCCTGATACATGAGCGGGTCGGTCCAGAAGGACGCCGGCATTTGTGCACCGCGCGCTTTTCGAACCAGCTCAACGTGATTGACGTAGGCAGAACCGTCCGCCCACTGATAAGCACGAGGCAATGGCGACGCGCAGTCGGATTGATTAAACGACGCTCCGCCTCCGTCATTCAAAGAGGCCTGCGCGGCTGCCAGAGCCGGTGCAGCAGCCGTCCAGTTATCGAGCGCTGCCTGCAGCGTTGGTACGCCGTCAACTGACACGCATCGCTGCAGATCTGAAGATACGACAACGAGGCGGCCATCGCGGCCGTCTTTCAAGGATGCTAGCTTCACTTACTGGTCCCCTCCAAATTCGAGACTGTGCAACCAGGCCGCGTGGCGTGGCGCTTTTTTGGTTCTACTCCATTCTTCCAGCATCGCAGGTGCGACGCGCTTAAGCTCGTCTATCTGCTCCTGCGTCTGGGTATTCGCAACGAGTTCAAGGCGATGCCCATTCGGATCAAAGAAATAGATGGATTGAAAAATACCGTGATTCGTCGGCCCGAGAACATCGAGCCCCTGAGATTCTACATGCTTCTTCGCTTCCAGCAACGCATCGTAGTCTTCTACCTCGAACGCAATGTGCTGAACCCAGGCTGGCGTGTTCTGATCACGATCCATTTCCGGCACCGTGGGCAGCTCAAAAAAGGCCAGAACGTTACCCATGCCGGCGTCCAGAAAAACGTGCATGTAGGGGTCCGGCTCTTTGGTCGACGGTACCTGGTCTTCTGCGAAGGCCACGGTGAAGTCCATATTCAACACCCGCTGATAGAACTCCACCGTCTCCCGGGCGTCCTTGCACCGGTAGGCGACGTGGTGAATACGTTTCATTTTCATGATCGACTCCGCTATGCGCCCGCGTTAATGACGCCACGCTCAATCTGATCGCGCTCAATGGATTCGAACAGGGCTTTGAAATTACCTTCACCAAACCCTTCATCTTCCTTGCGCTGAATAAACTCAAAGAAGGTAGGTCCGACCATATTCGCGGAAAAGATTTGCAGCAGCAGACGAGGCTCACCGCCATCGGTTGTACCGTCGAGCAGGATACCGCGGGACCTCAGTTCATCAACCGGCTCTCCGTGCCCGGGCAGACGTTGCTCGAGCATCTCGTAATACGTGTCCGGGGGTGCTGTCATAAACTGGGTGCCCTGTTTTTTCAGGCGATCGAAACACTCGAGCAGGTTGTCGCAGCTAAAGGCAATGTGCTGAATGCCTTCACCGTTAAACTCCATCAGGTACTCTTCGATTTGTCCGCCGCCTTGTGCCGCCTCTTCGTTCAGCGGGATACGGATCTTGCCGTCAGGCGCCGTCATGGCTTTCGACAGCAGACCCGTGTATTCGCCCTTGATATCGAAGTAGCGAATTTCCCGAAAGTTGAACAGCTTTTCGTAGTACTCGGCCCAGAACTGCATGCG
>CAWUKD010000049.1:0-21837 GCA_963922815.1 uncultured Gammaproteobacteria bacterium | reverse complement strand
TGGTTGGTCAGAATGTATCCGTTGGCCGCATCGACAATAACGCCGGAACCGGCGCTGAGTGCCTGTCTCTGGCGCTGCTGCGGGCGCTGCCGATTGAAAAAGTCGCGGAAAAACGGGTCATTCATAAACGGGTTGTTCGCCCGGGAATTAACCGTGCTCTTGACGGCGATGTTAACCACGGCAGGTGATGCCTGTTTGATCATGGGCGCCAGAGAGGGCAGGGCCTGATCGCCCACCGCAAACGGTAGCGCCGCATGCGAGGCAGTGCTGGAGGCAACAAGAACCATAGCCAGCAAAAACGGACGGAAAACATTTTTCATTCTTTCAATCTCCGACATCAAAAAACGAGTAACAATGTTGCTGTATAGAGTGATCCGACCGGGCAAAAGTTGCAACGTTCCACCAGTTGACCAATTTGCGAGCGATCCCCTTCTGATGGGATCAGCCGCAGAATCGGGTTAAATTGATGGCGAAACGGCTGTCCGTGGCCGATCGAATCCGGTCTTAATGCCAAGACCCTATCAATGGATTTATCGCTCGCGCGTGAAGCCGCGTGATGCGAGCGGAGCATGATGCCGGT
The DNA here is from genome assembly GCA_963922815.1 of uncultured Gammaproteobacteria bacterium. Taxonomy (GTDB): domain Bacteria; phylum Pseudomonadota; class Gammaproteobacteria; order Steroidobacterales; family SZUA-146; genus SZUA-146. The sequence continues at coordinate 21,257 of CAWUKD010000049.1, read as the reverse complement.
CTGGTCCGGCTGTTGGGTTCACTCAAGAACGGCCTGTATTCCGGTTTCAGACTGACTGACCTGGCTCTGGAAGAGCGTCAGATCGCTGGCTTATAACGGTCGCTCCGCCGCTTCTGGCGCAACCATTCCTGCGACTCCCGGGGGTGGGGGGAAGTTCCACCCCCGGGGGTGCGTCGGCTAGCCTTTTATCCCAGGCTAACAGGGATGCGCTTGGGCTGGACGTCCGGCTGTTTCGGGATGGAGACGTGCAGTACCCCGTCCTTGCTGACAGCAGTAATGTCCTCGGTGTTCGCGGTTTTAGGGAGTTTGAAGCGTCGGTAGAAATCGCCAAACGTACGCTCATTGCGATGCTCGGTGGCGTTTTCGTCATCAGACTTCGATGCGCTCTTGGTGCCTTTGATGGTCAGAAAACCATTCTCGGCGGTAATTTCAATGCTGTCGGCAGCTACGCCAGGCAGTTCGGCCGCGAGCAGCCAGCGTTCGCTGGTTTCGCTCAGGTCGACGACGGGCGCAAAGGTGTTTTCGGCAGTAACGTCGCCGTCTCGATAGGCGTTCCAAACCCGATCGAGTTCACGTTGAAACTGACGTCGAACGGGAGCCAGGGTGTCATAGGTGGTGTATCGCATGATGTTCTCCAAACACGGTAAGTAAGCTTGGAGTTGTATTTGGGGGTCGTCTTTTTGGGTTTCAAGTCTGCGGGTATTTCGGCATGCAGAAGGGGGCAGATTTGCAGAATCCTGGCCTGGCAAGAGCCTTTAATGAAGGATTTGCCGATATTTCCGGTTGCGCATTCCAGCTGAGGAGTGGACTAGCTGAAATCGTTAGAATGAGTCAAATTCTTAACAAATTGAGACACAATATCTAGTGTTTCGCCCATATTGACAAATCGTCGCAGGTAGATTATTGATATTAAATAATATTTTAGAAAAAATCTGTAAATCATTGATTTATAATGTCAAAAGAAAGTGCCTGATTCGTCCGGAATTCACTTGACAGCGGTCGGTGGTGAGCATACTCTACCAAACCTCGACACAATATATTGTGTTTACCGAAATACCCACAATTGACCCCAAAACAACCCCCGGTGACGGACTAATCATCACATAAGTCGCTGCGTTTCTCGTCAATTGTCTTAAATATGCAACATAACAACCCTACAACCCTTTGGGAGGCATTGCCTGGCGATGACTACAGCCTTAAAACTCTCTGCGACTACTGTTTCTGACATTCCATTTCAACCTGCTTCCCTGGATATCTGGGATGTAAAGTATCGTCTGAAGTCGAAAGACGGCCAGATTCTCGATACCGAAATTGATCACACTTACGAGCGTGTCGCACGCGCGCTGGCCGACGTTGAGACGTCTGACCAGAAAGATCACTGGTACGAACAGTTTATCTGGGCATTGCGACGCGGTGCGATTCCGGCTGGTCGGATCACGTCCAACGCGGGTGCCTGGCAGCACAAGCCCGCTACTTCCACCATTAATTGCACGGTGTCGGGCACGATCACCGATTCGATGGACGACATACTCGGCAAGGTGCATGAAGCCGGCCTGACCCTGAAAGCCGGCTGTGGCATTGGCTATGAGTTTTCGACCCTGCGCCCTCGCGGGGCCTACGTTTCAGGCGCTGGTGCACTGACCTCCGGTCCTTTGTCGTTCATGGATATCTACGACAAGATGTGTTTCACGGTGTCTTCCGCCGGCGGCCGTCGTGGTGCTCAAATGGGCACGTTCGATATTGGTCACCCCGATGCGCTTGAATTTATTCGTTCGAAGCGGGAAGACGGTCGATTGCGCCAGTTCAATCTGTCACTCCTTATTACAGACGAGTTCATGGAAGCCGTACGCAACGACTCCGACTGGCAGTTTGCGTTTCCGCTGACTGAAAAAGAAGTCGAAGTGGATGAGCTCGATGTTAACGACTCAAGTACTGTCGTTTGGCGCGAGTGGCCGCATAGCGAGAACTATGTGGCCAATGAAGAAGGGCTGGTTGCTTGCCGTATCTATAAGACGGTACCGGCCAAGCGCATCTGGGATTCGATCATGACGTCGACGTACGATTTCGCCGAGCCGGGTTTTGTGCTCATCGATCGCGTCAACGAGATGAACAACAACTGGTTTGACGAAAACATTCGTGCCACCAACCCGTGCGGTGAACAACCCTTGCCACCTTATGGTTCGTGTCTGCTGGGTTCGGTTAATCTGACCAAGTTTGTGGTAGACCCGTTTACCGACCAGGCCCGCTTTGACTGGATTGAGTTCCGCAAAGTGGTCAAAATCTTCACCCGCATGCTCGACAACGTGGTAGAAATTAACGGCTTGCCTCTTGGCCAGCAGCGCGACGAAATTTACCGCAAGCGTCGCCACGGAATGGGTTTCCTGGGGCTGGGTTCAACCTGCACCATGCAGCGCATGAAGTACGGTTCACCTGAAGCCATAGAGTTCACCGAAGAAGTATCCAAGCAGCTGGCACTGGCTGGTTGGGAAACCGCGCTGGATCTCGCCAAAGAAAAAGGCGCAGCGCCAATCATGCGTGAAGAGTTTACCGTCACCCGGGAAATGCTGCGCAAGCGACCAGAGATGGTTGAAGACGGCTGGCGCGAAGGTGCCAAGATACCGGGTCGTGTTTTGCATGCAAAATACAGCCGATACATGCAGCGCGTAGCGGAAGAGTCGCCAGAACTGGTTGATGAGCTTTCAGAATACGGGGCGCGTTTTACGCACCACAGCTCTATCGCGCCAACGGGCACTATTTCGCTGTCGCTGGCGAACAATGCCAGCAACGGTATCGAGCCCAGTTTTGCCCATCACTATTTCCGTAACGTGATTCGTGAAGGCAAGAAGTCCAAAGAGAAGGTGGACGTATTTTCGTTCGAGCTTCTGGCCTATCGCGCGATGGTTAATGAAAGCGCCATGCCCTATTCCGAGAAAGCGTCGGAGCAGCTGCCTGAGTATTTCATTACCGCCGACGAAGTGACGCCGGAGCAGCACGTGGACATGCAGGCCGCCGCGCAGATCTGGGTGGATTCATCCATTTCCAAGACCGCCAATGTGCCCACCGACTTTAATTACGACGACTTCAAGAACATCTATCTCTACGCGCATGAGAAAGGCCTTAAAGGCTGCACCACGTTCCGCTTCAATCCTGAAGCGTTCCAGGGTGTGCTCGTCAAAGAAGACGATCTCAAAAACACCAAGTACAACTTCACGCTGGAAGACGGAAGTGAAGTGGAAGTGGCCGGAGATGAAGAGATTGAATACGACGGTGAAATTCACACCGCCGCCAATCTGTTCGACGCATTGAAAGAGGGCTACTACGGCAAGTTTTAAGCTTGTCGTTTAGTTCTATACACCGATTCAGGAAAGAAACATGCCTATTAAAATCAGCAGTAAAATTGTTGGCTACCAGGTTAACAAGCCAGAAGAAGCCGCTCAGGAAGTGGAGGCGCCCAAAGCCGTAGAAGAGCTGAAGGTGGAAGACAACGTTATCCACATGCACGAAAAGGTGGATCGGCCCGACGTTCTTATCGGTTCTACCTACAAAGTCAAAACGCCGGTCTCTGATCACGCCATGTACATTACGATTAATGACATTGTGCTCAATCAGAATACGAAGTACGAAAAGCGGCGTCCGTTCGAGATTTTCATTAACTCGAAAAACCTCGACCACTACCAGTGGATCGTAGCGTTAACTCGCATCATCTCGGCCGTCTTTCGCAAAGGCGGCGATGTCACCTTCCTCGTGGAAGAGCTTAAGGCTGTGTTTGATCCGCGTGGTGGCTACTGGCAGGCAGGCGGCAAGTTCCAGCCTTCCATCATTGCCGAACTGGGTGACGTCATTGAGCAGCACCTGATCACCATCGGCATGCTCGGTACTCCCGAAATGCCGGAACATCAAAAAGCCATTCTGGAAGAGAAGCGAGCCGAGTACGAAGCGGCCAACGCGCAAACGGATGCCTTCGCCCAGGCGGTCTACCCGGACGGCGCCCAGCTGTGCGCCAAGTGCAACACGGTCGCCGCCATCATGATGGACGGTTGCAAGACCTGTCTGGCCTGCGGGGACTCCAAGTGTGGCTGATGATTTGAGCCGCGAGGAAGAAAACGAAGAGCTGGTTGAGTCATTGTCAACCTACGTCGCCAGTCTGGCAAGACTGCCGGTAGGTCGATTCGCTGAAGCCGACGCTCGAAATATTCTTAACGCGGTACGATCATCAAAACCCCATTCAGAAACACGCCTGCTGTTGCCCGGGTTGCTGACCATGGTCGACATCAGAACCAGGGAAGACGTGTTCTATGTGAGCGGGAAAGTCGCAACCGGTGAAAACCAGCTGGCCTCCAGAGGTGCGGTTGCTGAAGGCGAGTCGGTAAGGTTCGAAGGTCATATTAGCCGGCGGGTCAAAGTTCGCTAGCGCACAAAAAAATCTGAACAGCTGCCTCTGTTCGACATCATCAAGGCCCGGGAGCATGCTCTCAGGGCCTTTTTCTTTGCTCGAAGATTTTATTCATGGAAGGCCATTGGTGTGAGTGCGGGAGTCCGGATCATGCGATACAGTGTGATCATTAACATACGATGCGGGCCGCGATCCGATAGCGCTGCCGGGTGGCGGGAAGGAGGGCGTGTGAAATACAGGGAAGCTGAATGGCAGGATCTGCCGCGACTCCAGGAGTTGGAGCAGCGTGTGATAGACGCAGAGCGGCCGTTCAATGTCTCGATCAGGGCGGGCAAAACCACGTACTACGATATTGAACATCTGATCACCGATGACGATTCGTTTTTGCTGGTGGCCGAAGAGGCGGGGAAAATCATCGGGACCGGTTACGCCCAGATAAGACAATCTAAAACGTCTCTCGAACACCGCCATCATTCGTATCTCGGGTTCATGTACGTGTCTCCGGACTTTCGACGGCGGGGCATCAACACGCGCATTCTTGAGGCTCTTGTGGACTGGAGTCGACAGCACGGATGCAGCAACATCTATCTCGAGGTCTATGCGCGGAACGCGCAGGCAATCGGTGCCTATGAAAAGATCGGGTTCGAACCTTGCGTGGTAGAGATGAAATTAATGCTCTGATCGAATGTCGAATGCTGACAGTGCACCGGCTGAGCAGGTTGTGCCAGAGTTTGAAAATAACGCGAGAAGAGAGAGGCGGTTTGCTATGAACACTGTTGCGCCCGGGAAACTGATGAACACCAAGTGGACCGCCGTGGAGCCCGTTCGAAAGGAAAAGCACTTTGTCGTGACCGAAGTCGAGTATGCCGATGACGGATCTGTAGTGCAGTGCTCGATGCAGGCGGTCATGACGAAACGTGCCATACACATAGACTGGCGGGATCTGAAGGATAATTCGGTCTGGAAACAGGGGTGGAGTTAGTCCTTTTAAATTCCACGCGACAACCGTACCGTGATACCTTCTTTCAATCCCTATTAACTGGAACTGGAATGAGAACTGTAATCCTGTCTGCGCTTCTGCTCACGGCGTGTGCCACGCCACACACAACGCTCGATTCGAATGAGAAGGTCTCGTTCAGTCCGGATGCCTTTCGGGCGCATGTAACGTTTCTTGCCAGCGACCTTCTTGAAGGGCGCGAGGCCGGTACTCGTGGTTACGATATCGCCGCTTCTTACGTGGCGACACAATTTGAACTCATGGGTCTTGAGCCTGGCGGTGAAGACGATACCTATTTCCAGTCGGTCCCGCTGCAGGCTCGCTGGCGTGAGGCGGATACGGTTCACATGACCGTAAGTCATGGCGGTACCGAGCGCGAGCTTACCTTTACCGAAGACTTTCTGATCAGCGGCTCGTCCCGTCAGGCGCTTAGCGTGGTCGAAGGAGACGCGGTGTTTGTCGGGTTTGGCATCGAGGCGCCCGATCGGGGTCACAACGACTATGACGGGCTGGACGTGCGCGACAAGATCGTTGTGACATTGTCCGGGTTCCCCAAAGGCTGGCCAAGCGAGGTAGGTGCGCACTACAGCTCGGGCGCGAGCAAGTACAAGACGGCGGAAAAATATGGAGCGATCGGCTACATCACCGTATACACGGAGTCGCTTGAGCAGAGAGCCCCGTGGGCCCGCATGACGCAAAACCCGGACTCCATGCGAATGTCGTGGGTGGGCAAAGACGGACTGACCCACACCAGTGCGCCGGCGATCAAGGTCGGAGGTCTGATGTCACCAGACGCTTCAGCGATACTGTTTGAGGGGGCATCACGAGGCTATGAGGAGATTCGCGTGGAAGCGATTGAAGGGGCACCGAAAGGGTTTTTGCTGCCCACGACGATACGCATGATGGCCGGGAATCGATTCGAGGATCGACCGAGCTCCAATGTCGCAGGCGTAGTCGTCGGCACAGATCCGGCGCTGCGGGACGAGTACGTTGTGATAACAGGCCACCTTGATCATCTCGGCATTGGCAATCCTGTGGACGGCGATTCGATCAGAAACGGTGCTCTGGATAACGCGGCCGGAATTTCGGCCATGCTCGAAGCGGCGCGTGCCCTGAAAATGGATCCACCCCGGCGATCTGTCATGTTTCTGGCGGTAACTGCGGAGGAAAAGGGTCTCCTGGGCGCTGAGTACTTTGCCATGAATCCAACCGTACCGATCGAGTCTATCGTGGCAAACGTAAATCTGGACATGCCGGTACTCACCTACGATTTTACTAACGTCGTCGGGTTCGGCTCCTCTCACAGCAGTCTCGAAGGCGTCATGCGCGATGCGCTCAGTTCGATGAACCTTGGCCTTGCTCCGGACCCGTTTCCTCAGCAGGCCATATTCGTAAGATCGGACCACTACCGGTTCGTTCAGCAGGGCGTACCTTCCATCATGCTGGGTACAGGCACCGATTCGACTGAGGGCGAGGGCAAGGGCCTGGAAGTCCTGATGGAGTTCATCGGAACGCACTACCATCAGCCGAGCGATGACTTGTCCCGACCGATTGATTACAGTGCGGGCGCCAAATTTGCCGAAGTAAACTACCGGTTGTTGAAAGCGATTGCGGATGCAGATGATGCGCCCTCGTGGAATGAGGGTGACTTTTTCGGCGGGCTATACGGCCGCTAATCTGTCTGTTTGATCGATAAAAATCTGCCGAAGCGGGGATGATAGCGGGCAAAGAACGTTCAGTTCTCGTCTGAAATAATGCCTGAAACCAGCCCGCGCATGCGACTCATGCGCGGGCTGTTTGTTTTATTGTGGTTCAAAACCCGGCGCTGGGACCGGGCGGCTGAAAGAACAGTTCGCTGATGACGATCAGATCAATGAAGTTGACGACACCATCGGAATTAAAATCGGCGTTTTCATCATTGCTTAAAAACACATTGGCAAACAAACTCAGGTCAAGAAAGTTGACTGTGCCGTCATCGTTCAGGTCCGGGTCGCAGGCGTTTCCGTAGCCGTCAAAGTCCGTGTCTTCTTGTCCGGGGTTTTCGGCCAGCGTGCAGTTGTCTACTGAATCCGGCACCGAGTCTCCGTCTGCATCGGCTTCTGTAATGGCCGTGCAGTCCAGCGGTAACGATAGTTCGAAACCGACGGAGCACAGCAGGTTGTCGCCGGCGCTGCTGGTGATCACAGCAAAGGTGGTGGTGGCGCCAGCACGGGTCGCTTCTCCGCGCGTTCCGTCATACCAGACGAAATTACTGCTGGTGGCCACCATCGGGTTGCCAATGTAGCTGTCGTTCCAGAACACGGCCGCCTGGGAAAACCCGGGGCTGAACACCGTGTCAAAATCGCTCACGCCCTCTATGCCGGAGGTGAACAGAAAAATCGGCAGGTCGGGCGTACCCGTTTCAAAGGTTAATTGGGAATCCCACGTTGCCGGATCAAATACTTCTCCCGTCCAGCCCGTGCGCATGGTTTCCACAAACGCCGCCGCCGGATTGGCAATACCCCAGGCGGTTATGGACCAGATCGGTCCGGGCGGTGAGGGTGGCTGAAAAATGGTAATCGTATAGATGCCGCCGCCCTCAATGGGCGCTTCTGATACGGTGATTTCCGGCAGGGTGCCCGCATGGGCCCATGCTGCCATCAAACAAAATAATCCCGCTACTATTTTTTTCATGTCGGTTTTCCCCCCAGGTGGATCGCCGGCTCTGTCTTATACTTCGCGTCTGTCCGACGCTCGAGCTGCGCGCTACGTCCCTGCAATGCTGTGAATACGGTAATCCTGCTTTATTGATTCGCGTAACAACGCGCTGAATTCATCAGGATGTGTTACCAGATGTACTCCTTAATTTGGACTGCTGTCAATTCATTACGCGTTTTATGCCGCCGCAGCACAGCAGATCATAGGCTTACGCGCGATACAGGCCAGCCAAGAATGGGTCTGATTCAGGCCACATCAGCGGGATTATGGCTAATAGAGACGCTGCTCGAGGTCTTCGACACGTCGATAGTCCTGATCAGTCAATCGAGATTTTCCATGTTTTACGCAGTGCCTGTACAACTTCCGAACGGCAGCTTTGTCCGGCAACAGAAACGTTAATGCAGGGCCTGTACTATGAAGAGCAACTTCGACAGTGATTCGCGGAGTGCCGTTAGACGCGCACATCTCCGCGCTGGGTGAGCACCTATGAAAATGAATAGCAGAATGATTGCCGGCATTGTTTTGGTCATGTTTCTGGCCGTGGCGTATGCACTGTTCTACCCGTTACAAAACTCATCGGAGATAAATCCGGCTACGTCAGGGGAAGCATCGGTCTGGGAACCGGTGGAAGCGTACATAGTGGCTGACAAGCAGTGGCACGAGTCGCTTCAGGAAGCGGGTAAAACCGATTTGCCTGAATTGGAAAAGGAGCAGCTGTTTGAAAAGCTCAGGCAAGCACGGCCCGATGCCGAAGCGGCTGTGACGTCTGCGCTCAGCATTGTTCAGGACAATCCGCCGAGCTCGAAATTGATGGACGCGGCCCGGTTTCTAATTGAAACGTCGTCCGGGTCCGCTCGTCGTTCTGAGGCCATGCTTGCCGGAATGAACGCGATCGCCACTCATCAGCCAGGCTACGATGAGTGGGCGAAGACCATGCTTCTGGCGGACGTGTATACACCGCCTGGCGTCTACCCGAATCTCGACCGGTTTTTTGAGCAGTTCAGTACGCATACCGGAACACCACCGGAGGCGGTCGCGGCGGCGCGCTACTATGCGGCTACGCGTCGCATGAGTCTTGCGAACCAGGTTATGGATACGGCTGACGTCGGGATTGAAGATCGAGCAGGTCACCGGGATGCCGCGATTGGTTTTGCAACCGGGCTGAGTCGCGGGGTTGAGAAGGAAACGTTCATGAAGCGTCAGCCGATGGGCGAGAACGGAGAGCGGTTGCCGTATCCAACCTTCGTCGAGGTCGAAAAGGATCTTCTGTTCCAGCTTGAGTTTCTAACCGTTGGAGGAACGGTGCCGGATGCCCGTGCGACCACGGTCGATGGTGTCGATGACGCGCTGTCCGAATACAAAAACCAGGTGGTGCTGCTGGATTTTTGGGCGACGTGGTGCGCGCCGTGCATTGAGGCGCTGCCAAAACTCGACGCGCTGATGCTCGAGCTGCCGACAGAGCAGTTTGAAGTGATTTCCATTAATACGGATCAGTCGGTCGATACGCTAACGGCCTTTCTGGATGAACGGCCGATGGCGTGGACGCATTGGTATATTGGTGAAAACGCCGAGCTTCTCAGAGCCTGGTCGATACGGGGGTTTCCGACCTACATGCTGATCGATCGCGAAGGCGTACTCGTCGCGAGGCAGTTCGGGTTGAACGATACGTTTCTTGACCTGGTAAGACGGACCGTGTGCGACCGCGACGACGCAAGTAGTTGCTGATGGGTACGCACCTGATGATTGACGGTTCACGCGTGCCGGCAGCATGGCGCGTTTACTGAGTGCATGACAACGTGTACGGCGGCTTCAGGACGGCCGCACGACGGGCTCTGGCGCCAGGCACAGCAGCCCCTACTTTTGATACTCAAAAAGCTGAACGTCGTCGTTGCCACCTTCCATGGAACGCAGCGTTTTGAGCCTCGCCAGGTCTTTCTCATTGCCTTGCAGATAAGCTGAAAAGAACAGCAGTTCCCAATTGTCGCGATCGATCCAGGAGCCGCCTTCAAAAACATGCGGCTGGTCAACGAGCTCTACGACGTAGGTCGGGCCGGACAGCTTTTTGGCGGCCGGCAGTATGAATGACGCCAGCGTTACGGTGTCTTTGGTGCCAAAGAAAACGAGGGTCGGCGCCTTGACGTTACTCAGCGCCGAGTTCTCGGGCCCAAAGGCGAACATCTCGCGATCCTCGTACATGCCGCCGACCCAGGGAGCGGCGATAACGCTGGCCTTGATGCGATCGTCGGTTACGGACGCAGGATGTCCATCCACCGGACCACCCGTCAGGGCGAGCGCCGTAAAGCCGCCAAAACTGTGTCCGGTGATGCCAATGTTCCCGGTATCAATGTGGCCACCGAACTCGTCGCTATCAAGAATGGTGTCCAGGACCGCGCTGGTCAGAAAAGGGCGCAGATGAGAGAGGTGCTGATTCCGCGTGTTGGCTATTGCCGTACGCTCGTCGCCGTAGTTAAGTACCGCGACAATGTAACCGTGGCTGGCGAGAGTGTGTGCGTGCCGGACATCATACACACCATGTGCCGATGCCCCGTGAGAGAGCAGAATCAGTGGGTACCGTGCATGGGGGTCGGCGAACTGCGGTGATTCGCCGGGGGACAGCATGTCCTCAAAGCTGCCGTACTCGGCATCGTGATACGGAAATTCATAATGGTTTGGCTGTTCGTTTACGGCCGACGGATAGACAATAAAGCTCACTACGGGAAGAGTCTGTCCGCTCGCCGGACCGTAGAGTTCGGGTGCGTCTGGCACCGGAATCTGAGTGACCCACGCGGCGTCCGGGTGTTCGAGAAGGTCAGAAACGAAGCGCGGCTGATTGTTTTTGGCGGGAGCTCCCAGCAAATACGCATGCATGTCGTCGTCACCCATCCCGGACCGGGACGGCATGATTTCCATGTTGGTTGAGCCTACAGGGTAGGGGCCTCGCGGCACCGGAGTGAGTTCACCGCTCGGGTTTGGCGCGCTGCCATCCACGCAGGCGCTGCAAAACAGGAGCAGCGAGCCGACGGTGAGGTATCTGTTCATGGTATTCATCCGGGTTAGCTGTTTAGAAGTTGATTGTTTTCGATAGTCTATCCGACATTCAGGCCCTGCGGGAATCAAGCGAACATTCGCAGGCTGCTGACGGCTGTACAAAGCCTTTGATCCCTATTTGGCAAGCCAATATCCAGCGTGTTGGCGCGAATAACCGCGTCGCTTGTCGCGCCGGCCGTCTAGTTGGTGTCCGGATTCGGGGCTGGCTTGCTGTTTCGCCGCGTCCGCGCGGCATAAAATAACAGAGCAAGACCGGACATGGCGGCCGCCACAAGAAACGGCGAGCCGGGCAGATTAAACACCGGGTTATCGCCTGCAGACAGCGAAAACACGCCGTTATAGATAAACGGTGACAGAATCATGGCGACGCTGGTCAGAGCCGATAGCCCGCCCTGCAGTTCGCCTTGGGCATCTTCTGGTACTCGAGACGACAAAGCCTGTCGAATCGCCGGGTCCTGCATCGTTGAGATCAATGCGGTGGTGATCATGGCGTAGACAAACCAGCCTGCGCTTGCAAGGCCAATGCCAATCAGCGCAAACATTTCGACCAGCAGCGCGATCCAGATTGCAGCGCGCACGCCTATTTTTGGCAGCACGATTTGAATGATTACGGCCTGAGCTACAAACGATATGATGCCGTAATAGGCGACGGACCAGCCGATTTCACCTTCGGTCCACAGGAATTTCGCTTTGGCGACATACGACCACACGGTCGGATAAACCCACGACGACAGCGTGGCCAGAAAAAACACGGGCAGAAGTATGCCTGTGCCGGGAGTTTTGAACAGGCGGATAAGCGTGCCCACCGTGTTCGCCCGTGCCCAGGTAAACGGTCGACGCCGTTCTTCGGTCAGGGACTCGCGAACAAATAAAGCGCCAAAGATCGCATTCACGGTGGCAACCAGAGCGCCCGCGTAGAACGGATAGCGAATGTTGATGTCGCCGAGCAGGCCGCCAATCGCAGGGCCTAAAATAAACCCCGCGCCAAATGCGGCACCTAGAATGGCAAAACGCTGACCGCGCTGCTCCGGCGGTGTGACGTCGGCGATGTAGGCATTGGCCGTGGAAAACGTCGATGCAAACACACCGGCAAAGGCCCTGATCACCAGGAACCATGGCAGCGTTTCTACCAGAGCCAGCAGAAGCATATCCAGGGCAAACGCACTCAGCGACATCAGCATTATGGGTCGACGCCCGTAGCGGTCGGACAAGGCGCCGACAATCGGAGAGAAGATGAACTGCATGGCCGCATAGCTGACCAGGGCAACGCCGCCCCACAGTGAGGCGTCGGCCAGGTCGCCGCCGGTGATGTCCAGCAGCAGCGCCGGCATGATCGGTACAATGAGCCCCATGCCCATGGAATTGATAAAGGCCGTGGCAGCCAGAAAAATCAGCGCCAGCTTTACGTTAGGTTTCGCCGCGGCATCGTCTGGTGCGTGTGTTTTATTCGTCATGTGTGGTGTTCGGAAACCGCCGTGGCCAGTTCAGCAAAAGGAGCTGATGTGCACTGTAAATGAGAGTACCCGCGTCGGGTTGCACGAAAACAGGGCAACCCGACGCCGATGATGCTTATCGGACCAGCCCGCTCGGACCTGGAGCGCCAAGGAAATAAAGCGGGTACACCGCAATATCCGCAAAGCTGACCATATTGTCGCCGTTCAGGTCTGCATCGGGGTTCCAGTTGGGATCTCCCGGAGAACTCAGGAACGCTGACGTAAGGCTGGCGTAGTCAATGAACCCGACGACACCGTCGTTGTTGAGATCCGGGTCGCAGATGTTGCCATAGCCGTCACCATCCGTATCAAGCTGCGATGGGTTAGCCACGAGCGTGCAGTTGTCCATGGTATCGCTTACGCCATCGCCATCCATATCGACGCGGCGGGTAAACATGAGCGTACCGCTTGACACCTCGCCCAGTCCAAAAAAGGTAGTGTCGGCAACCCAGGTGCCGCTTGAGGCATCCAGCGTGATGGTAACTTCGGCATCTCCCAGCGTCGTGTTGACTACCGTCACGATCTGGCCGGTGCCTGATACGATTTCGCCGTTCGCATCGGTCGTCAATGAAGTGCCCGGAAACGGTCCTTCTGTCACGCCGCTGCCTAAATCACCAACGCTGACTTCCGCCAGAACTATGTCGTCTCCGGTGAACGTACTGTTGGGTGCGGCGGCAACGTCGTCTACTTCGAGAAACCCGCCGATCGCATCGCCGATGCTGATCCCTGCGAGATTGCAGGCGAAACTGTTGCAGGCTGTGACCTCGCCGTCGACGTCGAAAAAGGCCGCGTCGGCCAGCGGCGAGAAGCACAGGGCAGCAACCATCGTGAGACACCAGCGTGTACCCTGCTTATTATTATTTGTCAGAATAGTTGTCATCATGGTCCCCCAGTCAGTTGAGTGGTCAGTCTACTCCCATTCATATGCAACACGCGAGTTACGGCGGGCATGGTCTAAACGAGTCCGGAGGTTACTGACGAAGAACGTCAAACAACTGATCGACTCGTGCGCGGATCGGTGCTGCTCCGACTCGGCGTACATGCTATAACGATTCCCCGTCATCACTTCTGTCATCCTTCAGCAGGATTCATCTATGTCCGACAAATCTGCTACGCCTTCATCTCTCGAAGAGCTTCAAATACGTCTTGCCAAAACGAGTGACCTGCAGCGCAAAGACGCGCTGGCAAAGCGTCGCCAAAAAGGGTTCAGGTCGGCTCGGGAGAACCTCGACGATCTGGTCGATGCTGATTCTTTTATCGAATACGGCCAGCTGGCGGTGGCGGCGCAACGGTCCCGTCGAGACTATGAAGAACTCAAAAGCCGCACGGCGGCCGATGGGGTGATAACCGGCCTTGGCAGCATTAACGGCGACCTGTTTGACCCGCGAAGCTGCCAGGCCGCCGTTGTTATTAACGACTATTCGGTTCTTGCCGGAACTCAGGGTTTCTTTCACCACCAGAAACTGGATCGCATTCTCGAAGTAGCGGGGCGCACCGCGCGTCCGGTCGTCATGTTTACCGAGGGCGGCGGAGGCAGGCCCGGCGATACGGACGTGTTGGTGCAAATGGCCGGGCTCAACACGACGGCTTTTGCAACCTGGGCAAGACTTGCCGGAAAGGTTCCCAGAATTGCTGTGGCAAACGGATACTGCTTCGCCGGCAATGCAGCGCTGTTTGGCAGTGCGGATATTACCATTGCTACGCGGTCTTCCTGGATCGGTATGGCCGGACCGGCCATGATCGAAGGGGGTGGGCTTGGCAGTTTTGCACCGACTGATATTGGGCCGATTGACGTGCAGGCCAGCAATGGCGTAGTCGATCTTGTCGCTGATGATGAAGCGCACGCCACCCGGCTTGCGAAGCAGGCATTGGGATATTTTCAGGGAGCCGTGAGCGACTGGCAGATTGACGATCAAAGTGCGCTGCGCGATCTGGTCCCGGAGGACCGGCGCTGGGGTTACAACGTTCGTCATGTCATTAACATAGTGGCCGACCGCGATTCCTTTCTTGAGTTGGGTGCAAAGCATGCGTCCGGTATGGTGACCGGATTTGTTCGCCTTGAGGGTAAACCACTTGGCCTGATCGCCAATAGCTCAGTCCCGCTCGGTGGCGCTGTTGATGCCAGCGGCGCGGAGAAAGCCGGTCGATTCATGCAGCTTTGCGATGCGTTTGATATACCGATTGTGTCGATGACCGATACGCCGGGATTTATGGTCGGCCCGGACAGCGAAAAGGAAGGCTCGGTTCGCCGGATGTCCCGTTTGTTTGTCGCGGCGGCCAGCGTTCGGGTTCCCATTGTGGCGATCGTACTTCGCAAGGGTTACGGGCTGGGTGCCATGGCGATGACCGGTGGTTCTTTTGTTGAGCCGGTTTATACCGCGTCCTGGCCGGGCGGTGAGTTTGGCGGGATGGGGCTCGAAGGTGCAGTTCGACTGGGTTACAAAAAGGAACTGGAGGCAGTGCCCGAAGGGGAAGAGCGCGATGCCTTGTTTCGGGCGCTGGTCAAAAAGCTCTATGATCTTGGTAAAGCTACCGAAGCGGCCGCCTATCTGGAAATTGATGCCGTTATTGATCCGGCCGAAACGCGCAGTGTGATTCTCAAAGCACTGGCAGCCGCCGAATGACCGGCCAGTGGTGGTTACTTAATTTGCATAGTTTGGACGTTGCCTGTCGAGTGAACCACGGATTGCCGAGCACATCTGCTCTCACTGGTGCAGATCCACATTCAGACAGATAGCAGGACCGTTATTTGTACGAGGATGATCAGAACGCTTGCAGCGAACAGGGTGCGCGAGGGGGCGCTATGGTTTAGCGGTTCGGTGATTCCTGAGGGTGAGTAGAGTGACTCGTGCTCGTGCCGAACCCAGGCAAGTGGCTGTCTCGAATTTGCACGCCGTTTTCGTTGGTGGCTGATGCCCCATGCGATCCGGCAAGCAGTACAAGGGCACACAGAGTGGCCGCCGTGACGATTCGATTCCATACGTTCCATTTCATGAGGCAAATGCTAGCGTGTACGGTGCGCTGGATGACGTGTTGCACATCACGAAAATCGCGTTGACCGTCTCGATATATGCGAAAATAGGGTCGAATTTTCAATTGCTTGAGCAAAAATGTAGGGCATTTTACATAGTTTCGAAAGGTCAGTAGCCACATCCGCCAGATTCAGGCAACGAACACAGGAGAGAGCGGGATAGGTTTTGAAGGCCGGGTGGCTTTGCTGAATCCGTGCCTTCCCGATAAACAATAGCGAGTTTCGTATGGATACCAGTAAGCGCAAGAAAGTCGTGATTGTAGGCGCCGGATTCGGCGGCCTGTTTGCTGCGCGTGGTCTCAGGCGGGCCAATGTTGATGTAACGCTTATAGATCGGCACAACTACCATCTGTTTCAGCCACTGCTCTATCAGGTGGCCACGGCGGGTCTGGCGCCGTCAGATATCGCTTGGCCGATTCGCGGCATTTTGAGTAAGCAACAAAATGCGACTGTCCTGCTGAATGAGGTATCGGGCGTGGATACAGCGGTTAACGAAGTGATTGCGTCTGATCAACGCGTTGCATTCGATTATCTGATTCTGGCGACAGGTGCTCGCCATGGGTATTTCGGTCATGAGGACTGGGAGCCGTTTGCTCCGGGTCTCAAGAGTATTGATGACGCAACGTCCATTCGGCGCCGAATTCTGATGGCGTTTGAGCGTGCTGAAATGGCAGAGGACGAGAGTGAGCGCAAACGGCTGCTCAATTTCGTGGTTGTGGGCGCTGGTCCAACCGGTGTCGAACTGGCCGGGACCATTATTGAACTGGCAAAACGGACGCTGGCTGCTGATTTCAGACGCATCGACTCCCGAAGCGCGCGGGTGGTGCTGGTTGAGGCCGGACCCGAAGTGTTACCAGCGTTCTCGGACAAATTGTCGTCTTATGCTCGCCAGGCATTAGAGAAACTCGGTGTAGAGGTAATCCTGGGACACCCCGTCACCGACTGTGATGCAGAGGGTGTTATTGTGGACGGGCAGCGAATTGAATCGTCGACAGTGCTGTGGGCGGCTGGCGTTGCCGCGTCACCTGCCGGCACCTGGCTTGGTGCAGAGACCGACAAGGCAGGGCGTGTCAGGGTTGAACCGGATTTGTCTGTCAGGAATCATCCAAATATTTTCGTAATTGGTGATACGGCATCCATTCTTGATGATCACGACCAGCCCGTGCCCGGTATAGCTCCGGCGGCAAAGCAGCAGGGACGGTACGTTGCGAACAAAATCAGTCGTATGATTGATCAGCGAAGTGCCCCTGAACCGTTTCGCTACAGGCACGCCGGAAATCTCGCCACAATCGGTCGCAAGTCGGCCGTGATGGAACTACCTAAACTCAAGCTGAAAGGATTTCTCGCGTGGTGGGGTTGGGGAATTGCTCATATTCTTTTTCTGATTGGTGTGCGCAGCCCTTTAACCGTCGCCATTAACTGGTTCTGGCAGTATCTAACCTACGGCCGTGGGGCCCGGCTCATTACCGAAGTTAAGCAAAAGCCGTAGCGATCGTGATTGGATCCGGGTGGTCGGCGTACTGTAGATCGTACTTTCAGGTTTTGCGCAAAACGCGACTCATCCAGACATCCAATATCGTGTAATATTTTCGTCACCAGGGTGGTCTGATCAGCTCACAGGGCCGAACTCTCAATCATCTCCAGGGGAAACGCATGAAAGCATCCGACCTATTCGTACAGTGTCTGGAAGAAGAAGGCATTGAATATATTTTTGGCGTACCCGGTGAAGAAAATGCCGATTTCATGGTGTCGCTGGAGAAATCCGACAAAATCAAATTCATTCTTACGCGCCATGAACAGGGCGCCGCCTTCATGGCCGAAATATACGGTCGTCTGACGGGTAACCCGGCAGGTGCTCTGGGCACATTGGGCCCGGGTGCGACCAACCTGATCACCGGCGTGGCCGATTCCAACATGGACCGGGCGCCCATGCTGGTGCTGACCGGTCAGGGAGCGACCAGTCGATTGCATAAAGAGTCGCACCAGATTATGGACGTCGTAGCGATGTTCAAGCCCGTGACCAAGTGGGCGACCACGGTACTGAATCCGGACACGATTCCGGAGATCGTTCGCAAGGCCGTCCGTCTGGCGCGAACGGAAAAGCCGGGAGCGGTTCACATCGAGCTGCCAGAGGACATTGCGAAGCTGGACTCTAAAGGTCTGCCGCTTACGCCGAAACGATTCAGACGGTCTGTACCGGATGACAAGATTGTGGATCAGGCGTTTGAGATGATAAAGAACGCCAGGCGACCGGTCATACTGGCAGGCAATGGCTGTATTCGTCGCCGCGCGAGCCGGCAGCTTCGCATGCTGTGTGAAAAAACCGGTATCGGAGTGATTTCAACGTTTATGGCCAAAGGCTGCGTTGATATGGATGCGGACTACTGTCTCTATACCGTGGGGCTGGGTAGCAAGGATCGAATCTCCAGAGCGATCGACAACGCTGACCTTGTCATTACCCTTGGTTTTGACATGGTTGAATACCACCCCCATCTGTGGAACACGGACAAGAACAAGCAGATACTTCATGCCGACTTTTTACCGGCAGAGATCGACGAGCACTATCACCCCGACACAGAAGTTGTGGGTGATCTTGCTCATGCGCTGTGGATGATTAATGAGCGCATTGACGCCCACGGCGCGCTGGACTTCGACCTGACGCTGCAGCGGGAGAGCCGTACCGCGATGAAAGCCGATTTTGAAGAGTACAAAGACGATCAGACCGAAGGCGCTATTCGGCCACAAAAAGCGCTCTGGGATGCCAGGCAGGTGATGGGTCCGCACGATATTCTGCTATCCGATGTGGGTGCGCATAAAATGTGGATTGCACGCCACTATCAGTGCCATGAACCCAATACCTGCCTGATTCCGAACGGATTCTGCTCGATGGGATTTGCTCTGCCCGGGGCTATCGCGGCCAGTATTGTCGAACCCGAGCGTCGCATCCTGGGCATTGCCGGCGACGCCGGGTTTTTGATGAACGTGCAAGAGATGGAAACAGCAGCCCGCATTGGCAGCAACATTGTCATGATGGTTTGGGAAGATCACGCCTACGGGCTCATCGCGTGGAAACAGGAAAGCGAATTTGGTCACCACACCGATCTGGCGTTTGGCAACCCGGACTGGAGCCTGCTGGCACAGTCGTTCGGCTGGAATGGTCATGTGGTTAACAAATCGGCCGATCTTGCCGGCGTGCTGGAACAGTCATTCAATGAGAGTGGCCCGAGCCTGGTTGTGATTCCGATTGACTATCGTGAGAATCAGCTGTTGACGAAAAAGCTGGGGGAAATTCAATGCGCGATCTGATGATTCTTACCGACAGGCCGTCGACCAGGAGTCTGCCCGTTCTGTCTCCGTACAATGGTCGCGTCATTGACCATGTGGCGGTGGCCGATGGCGATCATGTTGATGAGGCACTCGGCACGGCGTACGCGGCATTTCGCAAACGGGATGGCTGGTTGAGTATTCCTGAGCGCCTTGAGATTCTGGATAAGACCGCGAACATCATGAGCGGCATTGTTGAGGAGCTGACGTTGCTCGCGGCCAGCGAAGGCGGGAAGCCTTACGGCGATTCCAAAGTAGAAGTGATACGCGCTATTGACGGTGTGCGTCTGTGCGCCGAAAACCTTCGGGCAGACCCTGGTGCGGTCATACCGCTTGGTACCACGTCTGCAACTATGGGGCGCATTGCCTTTACCCAAAAAGAACCGATTGGTGTGGTGGTGGCGGTTAGCGCATTCAATCATCCGCTCAATTTAATCGTGCATCAGGTGGTGCCGGCGGTAGCAACCGGATGCCCGGTGGTGGTAAAGCCTGCGCAGGACACGCCTTTGTCGTGTTTGCGTCTGGTCGAGATTCTTCGGCAGGCGGGTTTACCGGACGCCTTGTGCCAGGTCGTGATAACCGATGACACCAAGAACGCCGAAAGGCTGGTTACCGATTCCAGAGTCGGCTTTTTCAGTTTTATCGGCAGCGCCAGAGTGGGCTGGATGCTCAAATCGAAGCTCGCGCCAGGCGCTCGCTGCGCGCTTGAACATGGCGGTGTTGCACCGCTGATTATCGCGCCTCCGTTCGATGAGGACGCGGCGATTTCGGCTATACTGAAAGGCGGGTTTTATCACGCCGGGCAAGTGTGCGTATCGGTTCAGCGGGTGTATGCGCCAGCGGAACACGTCGAACGCATTGCAAAGCGGATCGCGGCCGGAGCAGGCAAGCTGGTGGTCGGGGCGCCTGAAGAGGCCGGCACCGATATTGGGCCGTTAATCCGCGAGGCCGAAGCCGTGCGGGTCGGTGAATGGGTCGACGAAGCCGTGGCGGGTGGTGCGACACTGCTTTGCGGCGGGAATCGCCTCGACAACAACTGCTACGAGCCCACCGTACTTCTGAACCCGGCGAGCGATGCACGCATTAGTCAGAACGAAGTGTTTGGACCAGTGGTCTGTGTTTACGGGTACGACCGTCTTGATGATGCCGTTGAGGCGGCTAACAGTCTGCCGGTAGCGTTTCAGGCGGCCGTATTCTGCGATGACATCAATATTGCCACTGATCTCTACGAGCGGCTTGACGCGTCGGCCGTCATGATTAATGACCACACGGCGTTTCGTGATGATGTGATGCCTTTCGCCGGGCTTCGCGAGTCCGGTCTTGGTGTGGGCGGTGTTCCATACACGATGGAAGACATGCAAATCGATAAAATGATGGTGATCAAGAAAGCGGTTCGCTAGTCTGCGGACTTAGTTAGCGCATACGCCGTTTGAAAAAACGATCGATTTCCATCGCAATCGTGTTGTCGCCTGCAAACCACGGGTGCAGGTGGGTCACCATGTCCTCGTGTGACAGAGAGTCATAAATACGGGTTTCCACGTCGCCGAGAACCGCCTGCATCGCGCTGGCAAATTCTCTTGGGTGCCGGTTAGCAATGCTCGCGTCCGCATCGCTGTGCAAGATCAGCGTTGCCGGTTCATTTCCGTTGACATACCGAAGCGGGTCCATACGCGGATAGTTCAGTTCCGGGCCAAATACTGCCATGGCGGCAGTCGTGTCGGGAATGAACGCATAGGGACCCGCAATGCCCGCGATGCCGCGAACATCCTCATGCGTCAGTCCTTCCGACTCGAGGTAGCTTGAGTCGGTAGCCAGCAGGGCAGCCGTATGCGCTCCCGCCGAATGTCCGGCGATAAAAATATTGCTCGGGTCGCCGTTGTGGCTGGCGATGTTGCGTTTTACCCAGGCCAGTGCCCTGGCGGCGTCGGTCAGGTGTGCCGGAAATCTGGCTTCAGGCGCCGGATGTTTGATGTAGTCGGGAAGAACGACGGTGTAGCCCAACCTCAGAAACGCGTCGGCGGCGAAAAAATACTGATCCTTGCGACCGTGGTACCAGCCACCACCGTGAACGAAGACAAGAACCGGAGCGGACGGACTGTCCGCAGGATAGACATCAAGTTTTTGCCAGGGCTGACTTCCATAGGAAATATCGGGCGCCAGCGCTCTCGAACTCACGGCTTTGACGGCTGTGTTTAACACCCACAGCGATCGGTCGCGGTCGATAATAATAAACGCGTAAGCAGCAGCAAGTAATACAAGTGGCAGAAGTAATAG
>CAWUKD010000048.1:0-21973 GCA_963922815.1 uncultured Gammaproteobacteria bacterium | reverse complement strand
GACCGAGAGACGCGTTAACGGTGTTGTTAATGAAGAAGTCGACTTCATTGCGTCCCGTTGAACCGTAGAAATCGTAACGCAAACCGCTACCGTAATCCCACTCGCCTTTAACGCCGGCAGTCAGCGCCGTGTCACTCACATCACCGCCGAAGCGAGGAGTAAAACCACCCGGGAAAATTTCCTGGAAGGTAAAGCAGTTTGGATCACTCATTACGTCAGCCAGCATTGCCTGATCCGGCACATTGTTCGTGATCGGAATATTCATACAACCGCCTGACATGTCATCAGTGGTATCACCAACCAGCAGAGTTGCACCACCGTCGCTGCTGAATACGCCGCCACGAGTGTTTGGATTACGGAAGTAGAATCCGCCATCCACATGCTTTGAAACGTAGTTGGCATGAGCGTAAAACTCCTTACCACCGCCAAGGTCCAGACCGAAGTTACCGAAAATTTTCCAATCGTCTTCGATTTTTGGCGAGCCCCAGATCTGGGCAGGGTTAGCAACAGCCGTATTGCCAGCCGCAATCAGAGCCGCAGCGTCGTTACGCTGAACACTGCGATCGGTATCGTCAGTTTCACCGTACTCAAAGCTCAGATTGGCAAACCCGTTGCTAGAGAACGGCAGACCGATGTTACCGGCAATGCTGACCTGGTCGCCGTCGCCTTCAAAGTACGTACCGTACTTGACATTGATCGAACCACCTTCTGAATCATCCTTGAGGATGAAGTTCATAACTCCGGCAATGGCGTCAGAACCGTATTGAGCGGCAGCACCGTCACGCAGTACTTCAACTTGCTTCAGAGCAATGGATGGGATCGCTGAAATATCAGGACCCTGAGCACCGTTGGCAATCCCGTTACCCAACCAGTAAATCACAGCGGCACGATGACGGCGTTTGCCGTTAATCAGAACCAAAGTATGGTCAGGAGCCAGACCACGAAGGTTGGCAGGACGCACAATCGTTGCGGCGTCACTAATTGGCTGAGTGTTCACGTTGTACGAAGGAACAACGTTGCGAATCAGTGAGCTCAGGTCGGTGTCGCCTTGATTGGCAAACTCTTCACCACTCAGAACGTCAACCGGAGCCGGCGATTCTGTAGCGGAACGAGCGCGAGCACGCGTACCTGTAATAATAACCTCTTCCAGCTCACCATCCTGGGCCAGAGCCGGAGCAGTGTAGCTAAACGAGGCGGTAACGGCTGCTGCGCTGATGATCAGCAGTCGCTGGAGATTTACTCGTTGCATGAAAATGATTCCTCTGTAAGTAAGACCGACCCAACACGAACTATGGTGTTTTATGTTGCAAAATCACAACATTTACCATAAATCAGTTGCTTACGGGCCCAGTGTGGCTGTTATATAACAAATTGTTATGCATTAAAAGTCCAATTTGGACCGATTTTAGAATGACTCCCGGTGTTGTTTTTTCTTAACAACTAAGGGATTGATGCTGGCAAAGAACCAATCGTCGCAGTACCGTTGCACGGGTGACAGGCAACTTCAATCAATCAGTGGCTAACACATTGTTTTCAATATTGTAATATGTAAAACCCGAGCCCGATCAATTCATGGTTTCAGGGTCACGACAGCGTCAGACCATTTTTTCACGCTCACTTAACGGCCTTCCCGTAGCCTGAAGCCCTGCTTGTACAGACAGACTTGTCTGTACTGAAACCAAGGACCAGCAACATGCGACGACTGATCGGCGCGCTAAACTTTTACGTGCGATTCGCTCCCAGCTTCACTCGACCCGCTCTAAAGTTACGGCAGCGGCACTGGCATGACCTTCCGCGTCTCGACGGACAGACCTGGCTCGTTACCGGCGCCTCCGACGGCATCGGCAAAGCCATCTGCATGCAGGCACTCAGTCTTGGCGCCAGAGTAATCGGCGTGGCCCGTAATCAGGCGGCACTTAATGACCTGAGCCAGTCGCTGGACAACCCGACACGATTTGAGCCTCTGAGTCACGATCTGTCGCTCATGGAAAATATCCGCAACCTGGTCACTCAGCTTGCGTCTACCGACAGCACTCTGGACGTTGTCGTCAACAACGTCGGTGTACTGCTCCACGAACCCGCGCTGACCTGCGAAGAGCAGGAAACCTCTTTTGCGACCAATCTCCTCGGCCACTACGCCCTTACCAACTGGACCCGCGATCTTGATCTGCTGAAACCGGGAGCCCGGGTAGTCAACATGAGTTCCGGTGGCATGTACAACGTACCGCTGCTTCTTGAACACCTGAACACCAGCAAGCACTTCGACGGCACCATGGCCTATGCGCTGCACAAACGAGCGCAGGTGGTATTGAATGACTACTGGCAGGAAACAGACCCCGAACGAATCTACTATGTGATGCATCCAGGCTGGGTTGATACCCGAGGCGTGGAATCCTCGCTGCCAACGTTCCATAAACTGCTTAAGAGCGTGCTGCGCTCACCGGAAGAAGGCGCGGATACCGCGCTGTGGCTTGGTGCTACCTCGCCAGATCAAACCGGTCACGGCATCTGGTTTGACCGAAAGCTGCGCGATGCCCACCTGTACAAGTTTACCAAAACGCTGAGCGCAACCGGCGCGCAGCTTGACAGTTTCCTGGCTTCGCGACTCGAAAACCTGCCCGAATGACAGCCCCCCGCCGCGGCCAAGGCCGGGGCCCGTTCAGATGCGATCGATCTCTTCCATCAGCTCTTCCGCGTCACGTTCGAATAGCTCTTCGAGCTGTTTTCTCGAACGCTGACCTGTGGCCTGCAGACGCGCTGTATCCGTATGGATCGAGTACTGGTGTTTTAACAGCTCGCGATCAAAGAGCCGGAATCTGGCTACGGCTTCGCTGGCCACAGATATCGGCACACCCACCGCGCGCAGCACATCCTCGCCCATGTCGAGACTCGACAAGAACGTCTCACGCGAAAAGCGCGTCACACCCAGAGCCATCAATTCGAACACATGCTGCCGGTTCCTGGCCCGAACAAATAGCGTAAGGTGAGGAAAGTGTTTTCGGGCCATGTCGACAACCACGTTGGTTGCGGCCATGTCGTCCAGCGCCACGACCAGCACCTTCGCCTTGTCGGCCCCTGCAGCACGAAGCAAATCAACCCGCTGAGCATCGCCGTAGTAAATCTTGTTACCGAACTTACGCACAAAATCGACGTGCGCCGAGCTCACATCAAGCGCGGTAAAGTGGATCTTGCGGACCTGCAGCAATCGACCAATGATCTGACCGTAACGGCCGAAGCCCGCAATGATCACCTCATTGTCTTCTTCAGGCATCTCGTCGAACTCAGGCTCCTCGTCTTTACTCGTGCGCTTGAGCAGCAGGTCCGTACCTGCCACAACAATCGGCGTTAGCATCATCGAAAATGACACGATCAGCACCAACAGCTCGCCGACGGACGCCGCCAGCAAGTTCTGCGTCTGTGCCAGGCCCAGCAGTACAAACGCAAACTCACCGCCCTGAAACAGCGTCACCCCGAGGCGAACGGCTTCCCGGTTACCCAGCCCGTGCCATCTGCCCAGAGCAAATAACACACCAAACTTTACGACGAGCAGAAGCCCGGTCAAACCGAGCACGAGTGCGGTTTGACTTACCACTAGCTCAAGGTTTACCGACATGCCTACCGCAATAAAAAACAGTCCCAGCAGCAGGCCCTTGAACGGCTCGATATCCGCTTCCAGTTCGTGCCGGTATTCCGAATCCGCCAGCAGCACTCCGGCGAGAAAGGCACCCATGGCCATGGAGAATCCAACGGCCTGCATGAGTAATCCGGTTCCGACCACCAGCAGCAGCGCCGCTGCGGTAAACACCTCATGAACGCCGCTGCTCGCAATAATCCGAAATACAGGACGGAGCAAATATCTGCCGCCGAAGACGACAGCGAGGATTGCACCAATGGCGATGGCTGAAGACAGCAACAAAGAACCCTCACCGCTCGACGGCTGTTCAGACAGCAGCGGCACCAGCGCCATCAAAGGCACAATGGCCAGATCCTGAAACAACAGCACACCGAAAGACGCACGACCGTGCTGTTCAAGCAGCTGTTTTTTCTCGGCGAGCAGCTGCAGCGCGACGGCCGTTGACGACAACGACAGGCTGAGTCCAACGACGAGCGATGCCTGCCAGGACAGTTCGAAAACGGTCGCGATGCCAAACCCTATGGCTCCGGTTATCACCACCTGCTGCGTGCCCAACCCGAATACGGGCTTGCGCATTGCCCACAAACGGGCCGGCTTCAGCTCAAGTCCAATGACAAACAGCAGCAACACCACTCCGAGCTCGGCGAAGTGCAGCACATCGTCCACGTCGCCTATCAGGCCCAGCAGATGCGGACCGATCGCTATGCCCGCGAGCAGATAGCCAAGCAGCGCTCCCAGACCCGCGCGACGGGACAGCGGCACAGCGATGACGGCCGCACCCAAAAAGATCGCCGATTGTCCCAGAATATTCATAACAGTAACTCTCCGTTCGCGCGCTTGATTATGTTGTATGCATCAGACCCGGCCGCTGTTCCAAACGATCGCGTGCGGTCAGGCAAGCCTGCCGAATACGACGCTCTGCGTTGTCCGACAGCCCCGATTCATCCAGGGCCTCGTTCAGCGACGAGTCTTTTTTCTGTTTACTTCTAGTGCTTTACACGGCTCTCGCAGTGGTTCAGGTCGTGTTCAGGGTCATCATGGTGTACTGACCCTAAGCCAAAGTACACCGAAGAACGATGTCAGGAGTTTATTGTGAATATTCAACCTTCAGTTAACCAAAATAGTCCGCAGCGTGAGCCGCTCAATACTCCGTCCGTTAGCCCCGGCGGCAAGGCCCGTTTTCGACGGGATCTGGGTGCGATTGCAATCGGACTGCTGATTGCCTCATTCACCATGAGCGCCCGCGCAGACATCACCGACCTGGACAGCGACACCGCAACCGACGCTCCCACCGCGCAGGAACGCCTGGATGAACGTATCGCGACCAGTCGCGGCGTTGCCGGCAATCCGCGGAGCAGTACGGGCAAGGTCGTTACGGGCAACGACCCGGTCACCAGCAAACCGCGTCAGGCGGATGCCGCCAACACCGGCGCGCCATCGTCTGCCAAATCGGGGCTCTTCAGTGATTTCGAAATTTTCGACGCCGATGTCACGCTGTATTTTGATGACGATCTCGACGGCCACTATTACGGTATCGACGTAAACTTCGATGCCGACACAGATTACGCGCTGGCCGATGTGTACGCGCGACTTTACCTGAGCCTGGAGGGTGGTCCCTGGGAGCTTTACTACACCACAGAAATATTCACCCTGATTGGCGATACGGGCGGCGACGACTACACGGTTGAAACCGAATTGTATTCGGGCTACCCAACCGCATACTACGACGTCCTGATCGAGCTCTATGACGCTGATACCGATGAATTTGTTGCCGAGTTTGGACCCGCCGACAGCATTGAGCTTGACGAAGTACCGCTCGAGGATCAGCAAAAAGATGCCGGGGTTTTTCCGTCGGTACCGACACCCATCGTCAGCCATTCGCACGGCGGTGGCGGTTCCGCCTCCCTGCTGGTACTGGCGCTGTTAATGCTCACGCTGGCGGCTCGCGCTCGCCGCAGCCGGTCCACCGAACATGCAAATTCCTGATCGGCCCTGAAGATCGCCGTGGCCTGCTTCCCCTCCGGTAGCCACGGCGACTTCTTCTCTCGGTCACCTCACACACTCCTGCCTGTCGACCAGATCCTGGCCACCCGGCCAGGCTCAAACGCGGACATTGCGAGAGCCTCGGTGTAAACTACGCCACTGCATTCTTTTGTACGGGCGTCACACACCATGACCACACACAGCATCAAAGACATCCTTGGCCACCGCGTTGACACCGATCAGGTTGTAACCGTCGAAGGCTGGGTGCGCTCTCGCCGCACCTCGAAAGGCGGCTTTTCATTCATTCAGGTTCACGATGGTTCGTGCTTCGACACCATTCAGGCAATTGCCGACGGCGACCTGCCAAACTACGACGAAGAGATCTCCGAGATCGTTACCGGCTGCTCGGTACGCATCAGTGGAAACCTGGTCGCGGTAGACGGTCGCGGGCAGGATCGTGAAATTCAGGCGACTTCCGTTGAAGTCATCGGCTGGGTGGATGACCCGGACACGTATCCCATATCGAAAAAACGCCATTCCTTCGAGTTTTTACGCACGGTCGCCCACCTGCGTCCGCGCACCAATACGTTCGGTGCCATGGCCCGGGTTCGCAACGCGATCGCTCAGGCGGTGCATCAGTATTTCAACGATAACGGCTACCTGTGGATCAACACGCCCATCATTACGGCAAGCGACTGCGAAGGCGCCGGAGACCTCTTTCGGGTCAGCAAGCTGGATGTTGTCAACAAGCCGTCGGACTACGACAACGATTTTTTTGGACGCGAGACGTTCCTGACCGTATCGGGCCAGCTCAACGTGGAAAGCTACTGCTGCTCGCTGAACAAGGTCTATACGTTTGGCCCGACCTTTCGCGCTGAAAACTCAAACACCAGTCGGCACCTGGCCGAATTCTGGATGATAGAACCTGAGATCGCCTTTGCCGATTTATCGGATAACGCGGCGCTCGCGGAAGACTTTCTGAAGCACGTGCTGTCGGCCACGCTGAAAGCCGTGCCCGACGATATGGCGTTTTTCAATCAGCACGTCGACAAACAGGCTATCGAACGCATCGAAGGCGTCATCTCAAAACCCTTCACCGTGATGGACTACACCGACGCCGTCGACATACTGATCAAATCAAACAAGAAATTTGAGTTCCCGGTCGAATGGGGGCTTGATCTGCAGTCGGAACACGAACGGTTCCTGACTGAAGAACACGTTGGCGGGCCGGTCATCGTGGTGAACTATCCAAAAGAAATCAAAGCGTTTTACATGCGCCAGAACGACGACGACAAAACCGTCGCGGCCATGGACGTGCTGGTACCCGGCGTTGGTGAAATCATTGGCGGCGCCCAGCGCGAAGAGCGTCTCGACGTCCTTGACGCCAAGCTACAGGCGCTTGGATTGTCGGAAGACCTCTGGTGGTACCGCGACCTGCGACGTTACGGCACCGTGCCTCACGCCGGATTCGGCGCCGGCTTCGAACGCCTCGTTTTGTACGTAACCGGCATGGACAATATTCGCGATGCGATTCCGTATCCACGCGTACCCAACAGTGCGAACTTCTGATATGACACCTGTAAACCTGACCATCAGAGTGATCGTTGCGCTGATCGCGATTGTCGGAATGACCGGCTGCACCAACGGCCAGAGCGATCACGCCATGCACACATCAACCGACGGAAAACCGGTCAACTATCTGAAATACAGCGATGACTTTGCCAGCGCCGGCATGCCGGACGCGCAGTTCATCAATACGCTGGCCAGCAGCGGAGTCGATGCGGTAGTGAATATTGCGCCGCCTGATTCTCATGGCTCGCTTGAGAACGAAGCGGAGCTCGTCGCCGCGGCGTCAATGACCTATCTGAATATCCCGGTCGACTGGAACGCGCCGACGCAGCACGATGTTGATCAGTTCCTGAGTTTCATGCAGTCCCGTGCAGACGAGTCGGTGTTTCTGCACTGTCAGATGAACATGCGAGCCACCGCATTCGCCATGCTCCACAGGGTCATCAATCAGGGCGCCGATCCTGCTGCGGCCGAAAACGACATGCATCAGATCTGGGAACCTAACCGAACCTGGGCCGAGCTGATCAATGGTGCGCTCGATCGCCATGCGATCGACTACCAGGTCGACGTGCCCGCCGAATAGTACTCGACGCGGGCGACGTCGAGTTTTCTGC
This sequence comes from uncultured Gammaproteobacteria bacterium, assembly GCA_963922815.1. Classification (GTDB taxonomy): domain Bacteria; phylum Pseudomonadota; class Gammaproteobacteria; order Steroidobacterales; family SZUA-146; genus SZUA-146. Next base: position 14,173 of record CAWUKD010000048.1, on the reverse strand, counting down.
GACGAAGCCGGATCCGTCTATTTCGCCAGCTTCCTGGGCTCATCGACAGGCAAAGGTTCGCTTTTGTCTCTGGAGTTGTTGTAGCGCTTGTCGATCGGCGTGGCCTGCAGCTCGTAGGGCAGTTCAGGCGTAAACAAACCTCTCAGCTCCTGTTCACTCGCGCTCTGGGCCAACCACTGTTCCGCTCTGTCGGCATCAAGCAAAACCGGCATACGGTGGTGATAGGGAGCAAACTCGGGTGCGGCTTCGGTGGTGACGATCGAACAGGACAAGATATGTTCCGTGCCGTCACTCCAGTAGTCCCACAGGCCGGCAAAGGCCAGAGCCTGATCGGGCGCCTCAAACAGATACGGGTTTTTTTCGCCCTGATACCGATGCCATTCAACAAAGGAACTGGCCGGCAGCACGGCACGCTTGTGACGGAAAGGTCCCTGATAAGCGCGACTGGAGGTAAGCCGCTCGGAGCGCGCGTTGAACATGGCGTATTTGCTCGAAGGCCCTGAACTCCAGTGCGGCACCAGCCACCAGCGCATATCGCTGATGATGCGCTCCCCTTCCCAATAGTGAATAACCGGCACGCTGTCGGTTGGGGCGAGGTTATAGCGAACGGGCAAAGGCCCAAGATCAATATTCAACAGCTCGAGCAAAGCATGCACAGCCGGATCATCTGTTACGTTGTAGCGTCCACACATAGGATGTTCCCGAAAAATACCTGTTGCGGTTCGAAGCCTGGTCGTCCAACGCCTCCGGTTTCAGGGCCGGATGCGTTTTGAAGGCCTGCCGTTATGGTGTCACGCCTGCACGCGTTGCGAAACTCTCCGCGCTACATCTGCACGCGATCCGTTACCCGAGCGCTACTCCAGTGTCAGTCTTACCTGGCGCCGCGTGTCCGGACTCAGGAGCAGCTCGACACACTCGTCCGATGAAAACTGGGCTACACCGCGAAACCGGGTTGCGCCGTACGGATTCGGCGTCAATCCGCCCGTTTCATCCTGTCGCCGGCTGGCAGCAGACTCGCGAAGTGTTGTCAGCTCATCGTCTGTCCACGCATAGCGAAGAATATCATTGTCTGAGTCGGACCATCGCCACAGCGGCGGTAACACCGCGATCACTCGATCACCCAGCACCAGCGGCCGTAAAAAACGGGCGAACAGCGTCGCCAGAAGCGCTCTGGCGTGCGCCCCGTCCACGTCCGGATCGGTTAAAAACAGTACTCGGGAATAGCGCAACTTTGACGGTTCACAGTCTGCCCCAAAACCGCACCCAAGCCTATCGAACAGAGACGCACACACAGCATTCTGAACTATTTTGGCCGGTGACGCCGTTGTCGCATTCATGACTTTGCCCCGCAGCGCATACACCTCCTGCGTCTGCCGGTTCATGGCCTGACGCACGGTACTGGCCGCGCTTTCTCCCTCCACCAGAAACAGCTCTTTACGCGGCGGTACGTCAGGCGTAATCGTAGGGCCCACCGGCTTCCAGCGCCCGCTTGTACGCGTCACGCGATTGCACACGATCTACAAAGCTACTGATATTGACATGACTTTCCGGGACGGTCCCTCGCATTTTGGCCGCTTCAAGGGGAAAGCTCATCTGAATATCAGCTCCACTGATCGCATCGCCTGCAAACCACTCACGATCAGACAGGTGCTGTTCAATAAACGCCAGATGCCGGGTAATGTTGGGGGTAACAAACGAACTTAAAACCTTGTCCGCAATCCCCCGGGCAACGGGTTTTACGAAAAACGGCATCTTTGTCGTCTTGATCTTGTTGAATACGAGATTCAACAGCAGCGGAGGCATAAATGAGCCCTCCGCATAGTGCAGCCAGTACAGATACTGATTGTACGCAGACGACCCAACCTCCGGAGACCACTGACCCTTGCCGTGCACTCTTGCCAGATATTCGACAATGGCGCCGGACTCGGCAATGACATCATCGCCGTCTGTAATGACGGGAGACTTGCCGAGCGGATGAATTTTTACCAGCTCCGGCGGCGCCAGCTGAGTGTCGGGATTCCTGTCGTATCGCTCTACCGTGTAGTCAACGCCAAGCTCCTCGAGCATCCATAAAATGCGCTGGGAGCGCGAGTTTTCCAGGTGGTGAACGACAATCATTCGTTTCTCCGGTAAAAAGGCCGCAGGCGCGCCGCGACACAGACATCAACACTATAAACAACACGCCGCCATTTCACGACGTAAACAGCGACGTGCCACGACGCTCCAGTCGCTCTATAACCTCGGACATCGACTGATCACTGAGTTCGCCACTACGAATCGATGAGGCACACAGATTGATGGAAGCAGGCAGCCGCTGCAAGCGACGACAAAACGCATCCAGATATTCTCCGCCACCCTGATTGATGTTGCTTATCACCGACGGACTCAAGACGCCGGCGTTTTCGATGACCGGCAGCTGCACCAGATTATGCAGAGCCGTCAGCAATTTCGGGCCAATGAATTGATCGACGTAAGGACCTTCGTGACGCTCCAGCAGTCGCGAAGCCGTATCCAGATAAAACGGCAGAAAGCTGTCTCCCCGACAAAACACCATGAAGGCGTTGTGCACCTTTGCATACACTTTCGGCGTGCCGTCAGTCAGGCCGCTGGGCTGAATCCAGATCTCGCGACCGACGGCGCAGCCCGTCATCGGCAACTCAAGCGTTTCAGGACTGATCACCAGCGTATCGGCATCACACCAGACCACCCGATCTGCTCCCCGCTCAAGCTCTCGACGCGCTTTTTGCAGCCGCGCCAGGTCGCTGGCAACCACGCGCTGGCGTTCCGTATGCTTGAGCTGCGTCTTCGTCAGCTCGTCAAACAGATTATCCCCCCACCATACATAGTCGTACGATCGAGCAGCGGCCCAGCGTTTTACCGAATCAATACACGGATGGAGCCATTCGTAGGGCAATGGCTGGCGATGACTCTGGATGACAACGGTACGCACGTGAATCTACTCCGGGAACAGGGTGGTCAGGGTGCCGGACTACCGGTCGCAGTGACGCTGGCGGGAATAGCGGTATCCAGATAGGGACGGGACTGTGCCAGCCGATCTACCTTGCGAAGCGTTTCCAGCACCGATGTCGCCATGGTCGAATTGGCCGCACCTGCCGTACTGACCTGAGGATCCATATGCAGCTCGTACACCAGACGAACCTGACGGTCGTCGTGTTTCTCAATCAGCCAGCGTCCCCTGAAATCAAGCACGCGCACCCGCTTCCTGACTACAGGCGCCGTATCTTCGACACCGCGCATGTCTATCTGTAATGACTCCGGGTCACGATGATACGTTACAGAAGATCGCACATAGGTATCGCGATCTCTCAGCAGGAAAGGCGAATCGATCACCGTGTAGTACACGTGTTCACGTTCAGAAATCCTGGACACCATCTTTCCAAGTTTACATTTGTGCAGCCACTGCGGACAGGCCTCGACGTCCTTTAGCACCGCCAGAACATCAAACATCCTGGCATTGCTTAACATCGTTCCTCGCGTCGCCTTGAACGGACTGTTCTCCACAGGTTTTTGATAGACCTCGATGCCCTCCGCCGATTTCGCTGGCTCCCAGTCGGCAGCAGCGACGTGTGTCAACCACAGAGATATCGCTACGAAAACCGCCACTGCAGCACACATACGCATACCCGCCAAAACGGAGTTAGCGGTTAATAGTGATCGTTGAGCTCTGATTTGTGACATATAAAGTCTTAGACCCGTAAGTGGAACCTGGTTCCATGCGACAATCACCTGCAGTTTGGCAAACGAGCACACCCGACCGAGTTGTCGGCGTTGTTCGCTGTTGTTCGCTGTTGGCCACATACAGAGGCTGTGAATATCGTGCACCGAGTATCAGGCACGCGCCCTGAATTTGCCAGACATTGCGCATCGAATCCGGCGCGTTCGCGATGCTGGGCCCCGATTCGGAATCGACGAGCCTAAAAGCGGTGGAAACCCTTGTCGCAACATCAGATTTTGAATCGTCATTTCTAGCCCGAAATAGCGCTTGATTTTAGCCGGCACCGGTCGGAGAATCGTCCGTCCACTTCTCCCATGGCGCACCGAATCACATGTGGTTTAAAAATCTCCGCGTATACCGACTCACGCAACAACTCGACCTTTCGGCAGACAACCTGACCGAACACCTGTCGAAAAATACGTTCAAGCCCTGTTCAAAAATGGACTTTTCGCGCTTCGGATGGGTGCCCCCTATGGGCAAACTCGGCACGGACCTCGTTCACCCGGTTGGGCAGTACATCATGATCAGCGCCCGTCGCCAGGAAAAAATCCTGCCGGCGGCGGCCATAACCGAACTTCTGGAAGAAAAAGTCAGCTCGTTTGAAGAACGCGAAGCGCGCAAGGTCTACCGCAAGGAAAAAACCCGCTTCAAGGAAGACATCCTTCATTCGCTGCTGCCCAACGCGCTAACCCGCTCGTCCTACACCAACGCCTACTTCGATACCAAGAACAATCTTCTCATTGTTGATGTCGCAAGCGTTGGCAAGGCCGACGACTTTCTTGATTGCCTGCGTGCAGCGCTGGGTGAACTTCCCGTCGTACCGCTTTCCTGCCACGGCGACGCCGCCGACATCATGACCCGATGGGTCAAGAACAGGGCGCCCAAAGGGTTTGAGCTGGATGACGAGTGTGAACTGAAGAATCGTCAGGACGCCAAGAACGTGGTTCGGTGCAAGCAGCAGGACATGGCCGGCGAAGAAATCAAGCAGCACCTGCTGGCCGGAAAGCGCGTTACCCAGCTGGCCCTTAGCTGGCGCAACGCCATCCGGTTTGTGTTAACCGACGATTTCGCCATCAAACGTCTCAAGTTTGAAGACAGCATTAGCGAACAGATTGATGCCGACGACGAAGCCGCGCGATTCGATCAGGATTTCTCGGTGATGACCATTGAAATTACGCAGCTGCTGGATGAACTGCTCGCAGAATTTGGCGGGGAAGCCAAGGCCTGATCAATTAAGCACGCGTCGGTAGTCTATGACGCGCCTGCCCCAATACGAATCATCCGTGCGGGAAATGGTCACGCCTTTTGAGGTTGAGGCGTGCATGAACTTACCGGGCCCTATCATGACCCCGACGTGCTTCAATGTTTCGCCTGTCTGAAAGAACACCAGATCGCCCGGTCGAACCTGATGGCTGGCGATCGAGCGGCCACGCTTCAGCTGATCACGGGTGGTTCGTGGAAGGCTCACGCCCAGAGCGTCGCTCATCGCCTGCTGGGTAAACGCCGAACAGTCTATGCCCCGACGTGACGTTCCTCCAAATCGATAGGGCGTTCCTCGCCAGTTTGCATAGTACTCGTTGAGCAATCCGCTAACGGTCTTGCGGGGAACCACATTCTGCGGCTCGGCGGGTACGCGTTTGACGGGTGCCTGCGTCGATGGCGTGCGCACCGGCTGCGACTCTTCGGTTTCCCAGCGCGCCGCGCCGCTGCAGGCCCACAGACCAGACAACATCAGCAACAGGACGACCCAACGTGTCGTTCGAATTAAGGCGATTGGTTCCAACCCTTCCTCTCAATGGCAACCCGGAATCCGGATCACCCCATGCAGAGAAATCATTATGAAAAACAGCAGGAAGCATGACAAGTGCTTCGGTCACAATTACCGAACGGCCTTTATTGCAGTGCGAGACGATTCACGGTCATATCAATCAGCGCCCGATTGTCGTGCTGCCAGGGGTGAAACTCATCGCTAAAGAACGCCTTGAACAGGACTTTCTGTCGCATCAGCAGTCCGCGTCGTCCAAACAGAAATCGCAGGCCACGGAGCCAATAGGCCAGCGGCTGCATGGGCCGATTCCCGGCTTTTTGCATTTTACGCATGGTTCGAAACGTGTTTTTGAAAAACCTGAACAGCACGAGGCGCATCGTGGTTCGCAGCATTCGGCGGCTGCCACCCACCGCGACGTAGACATCGAATGCAACCGACTTGTGCTCGGTTTCTTCCAGCGCGTGCCACAGCCAGAGCCTGGCCAGGTCTTCGTCGACGCCCTCCAGCCAGCGATCATCGGTCAGTACACCGTGGGCAAAAAGAGCGGTGAAGTGCTCCAGACAAACGGTTATGGCCAGCTGCACCATGGGCGGAAGGTTAGTTGATTGCTCAATGCGTTTGACGTAAATGGATTCGATATCGCGCTTGTCGTATCCGCGCGCATCGCACAAAGCGCGGTTATAGCGCTCGTGTTCGCGGCGATGCATGGATTCCTGCTGAATAAACTGCTGCACTTCCGTCTTGAGTTTCGGGTCGGAAATTTGATCATTGAAGCGACGAACAGAGTCAACGAAGAATTTTTCGCCACGTGGAAATGAAAGCGACAGTGCGTTTGCAAAGTCTGTCCGAAACGCGTCCTGTGCGCACCAGTAGCCTTTTAAATGATCCCCCGGCTCAAAATGAACGTCCCTCGGTTCGATCCGGACATCCAGGGGAGTGTGACTCAGAGTCGGTTGATTGGATTCCATCGCGCAGGTCCTCGTATCACCAGCAGTGCTGCTGTACACAGAATAACCTTACTGACATTATTGTCAATACCATCTGATACGCACTTGAGACAGAACGCGCTACACATTGACAGTCGCTGACACTATTATCGATCAATGACTAAGCGAACTCGCCTGACGCCCGAACTGGCCAGGGAAAACATTCTGAGCGCCGCAGAGAAATGCCTGATTGAGCACGGCGTTGATGGTTTGCGCATGACCACCGTCGCGACGGAGGCCAATATTGTGCACTCGTCGATACTGCACCATTTCGGCAGCGCCGAGGGTCTCAAGCAGGCGCTTGGCAAACGTCTCTCTATGCGACTGTTCGAAGAAGTGTCCCGGGCGCTGTCCAATGCAGACCAGGCCGACACTGTATTCAGCGTGGTCGACCGAATCTTCGACGCACTGGGCCCGAGCGGTCACGGCAACCTGCTGGCATGGCTGGTGATTGCCGGCCCAACAAGCGACAACCATCTGACTCGTGTTCATCAGACCTACGGGCATCTGTTCACCGACATGGTGGATCTGGTGCAGCAAAACCTCGAACGCATACGCGAAAGACCAATGAGCCGGCAGGAAGCGCAGTTCGTGGTTTTCCATGTGCTGGTGACGGCATGCGGACAGGGGATACTTGGCGACACGCTACGGCCGACGCTGGGCATCGATGGACTGCAGGAAGACTACGTTCGCTGGTTCTGCAACCTGATTGAACGCGGACAACCCGACGAATAGCAACCAATCCGGTTCGAATGTGCCGCCGTCAGAGCACGCACTCCGTCTGTCGCCTGGTTACCGATGTCAGACGTAAAAAAAGGCGGAGCAGTCTTCACCGCTCCACCCCAAATCCAACATCCCTGTCAGGTCACTTTCGAGTTGATCGTTCAACCACATTCACCGATAGCGCGAACGCAGCGTCGCCAGATCGTTCGGCGCTAAAACACCAAATGATCATAAAGCCCGACAGGGAATAAAATGCGAGTGCATATTTGAACACGCACGCCGTGGTGTGAAGCGGTTGCTTCTTTCACCAGTCCCCCCAGACTTTAGCGATAAATTAACCGTACGCTTGTTCGTCCGTCTGTGTCAACGCAAAATAGTATTATGTTCACTGCAGGCGGAAACCGGCTGGAGCGCCCACGCCATCGAACGTCTGGCCCGCGTGGCTCATGATAAGGTGGCATCCACACGAGCCCTTGCGACAAAACCCTCCAAGAGACCTATCTATGCGCAGACTATTCCTGGCCCGCCAGTTACCGGCGATACTTTGCATTGCCATGTCGTCATGTTTCCTGGTGACTGCCCAGGCAGCAGAGACGCTCAGAAAGATCACGATCGAACATGACGCAGCGCCGAAGCTTGCGGCAGGGTTCCGGGCCAGAGGCTTTGACGTACTGGAGGGATCTGTCAGGGAAACAGAGCTTGCACTTATCGTCTCGCCGGCAGAATACAACGACCTGATCGCACAGCGCGGCAAGTCCAACTGGAAGATTATCAGCATAGAGCGCGGCCAGCCGCTGAAAGACCTGCTGCCGCTTAATACGGCAAACGGCGCCGTGCCCAACGGATACTTTGACCTGGGTCAGATCAACCAGCGCCTCGTCGACGTGGCCGCCTCTTACCCGGACATTACCGAGCTGGTGAATCTCACCCAGCGATACGGCGTTGCGCAAACATTCGAGAACCGGGATATTTTTGCACTGAAAATTTCTGATAACCCAACTGTCGATGAAGACGAGCCGTCACTTCTGATTGTTTCCAATCACCATGCCAGAGAGATGGTCACTCCGGTTATTGCACTCGACGCGATCGACCGGCTGACGTCAAACTATGCCAGCGACCCACTGATTGCCGCCGCGGTAGACAACAACACCATCTGGATCGCCCCAACCTGGAACCCCGATGGCTACGACGAAGTTATCAACGGCGATAACTTCTGGCGCAAGAATCGACGCGTGTTACCCGGCGGTATCGGCATCGATCTGAACCGCAATTACCCAACTGGCTGGAGCTCGCCCTGCAGCGGCAGCACGCTGGTGCCGTCTCAAACCTATAAGGGCACAGCGCCCGCCTCGGAACCGGAAACCCAGCTCATGATGGCGTGGTCCGAAGACCAGCGTTTTACCAAAGTCATTGACTATCATTCGTTCGGCCGGGAAGTCCTTTACGGGTACAGCTGCACCAGTCACCCTTTCACCAGCTATTTTCTGGATGAAGCCGTGGACCTGTCGTTTGCTTCGGATTACGCCGGCAGCAATCGGCCTGCCGGCGCCGAGGGCGAGCACTACCAGTGGCAGCTGGAACGATTTGGCGCCTGGTCACACCTGATTGAAACCGAAGCGCAATTCCAACCCACCTTCGCCGCAGCACAGTCGGAGTCCAATCGCGTCTGGCCCGGCATTCTGTTTGCCATCAATCGACCCGTGCCGCTGACCGGTCGGGTGACGGACAGCCTGTCGGGCGACCCCGTTGCCGCAAGCATTGTGTTTGAGGGCGTCAACTTTGCTTTGAACGAAGAGTTTTCCAGCAACTCACGATTCGGTCGTTACAACCTGTTTGCACCCGACGACACGTACACCCTCTCGTTCAGCGCTCCGGGCTACGTGACTCAACAACAGGTGGTTCAGATCGGCGTTACGAATTCGCTCGATATTCAGCTCGTGCCGGACGTCATTGACAGTGACGGTGATGGCGTTGATGACGCCGTGGATAACTGCACGCTGGTCAGTAACGCCTCTCAGTTCGACGGCGACAGCGACGGATATGGCAACGCCTGCGATGCCGATGTAAACGGCGATTGCTCCGTCAACTTTCTGGATGTTTCAATAATCAGCGGCGGGTTTTTAACCGACGACCCGGTGCTCGATCTTAACGGCGACGGTGTCGTAAACTTCATCGATTTCGCGTTCTTGCCCGATGCATTTTTGCTTCCACCAGGCCCCAGCGGGCTGGTTAGCAGCTGCCCGTAAGCTACTGATCAAAATCGGGTTTCACGGACTGAGACGATGGTCACAGCGTGATACCAGGGTAAACCCTATACTGCGTTAAGTTAATGCGCTCGCCCCACTGCGAGCGCCGGTCACGCAGGAAACGGCAGGGTTTTATGAACGTTAAACAGTTGTTTTTTATATTATTTTTATCGATCGGCTCGATGGTCCCGGCATCGGCCACGATGGTCGTCAGCAATTCCATCATTCACTTTGGTCCCGATCAGCCGAATCGGGAAGACGTGGAGATCGAGAATCCGACCAGCGAACCGATGTACATCAAGGTCGCTCCTTCGATCGTGCGCAATCCGGGTACGGACGCCGAGCAGCGCGAGATGATCACCAACCCCAAAGAAGCCGGCCTACTGGTTTCTCCGAACAAGCTGGTCATTCCGCCGGGCGGACGCAAGCTGGTCCGATTCGTCAATCTCAGACCACAGGCCACTGAGGAGATGGTGTACCGCGTCGCGATCACGCCGGTGGTCAACGAAGTGAAAGCCAACGCCACCGGCGTCAAAATCCTCATAGGCTACGAAGTGCTCGTACTGACTCAGCCTGTTAATGCACAGCCGGAACTGGTGGCCGAACGCGCTGGCAACACCCTCACTTTTCGTAACGATGGCAACACCAACGTGCTGTTACGTGAAGGCTACCAGTGCCCGATTGAAACCGAAGACAAGGAACAGTGCGAACCACTCTCCGGGAAGCGCATCTACCCCGGGAACCAGTGGAGCGTCGATCTTCCGCTCGACCGACCGGCCGAATACTATCTCGCCGTGGGTCGTAAAAACTCGGTTGCGGTTTACCCTTAAGACGTTGCCCAATCCCGGCTGAGTCTGGTGCCAACTTTCAGGTCTTTTTGGTCACGACCCCTGCATACCGCCGCGAAGTATGCGGCCTGGGTGTGGATACTGTGCCCGATCGTTATGACCGGCGTCCACGCACAGCAAACCGGGTCAGGCACGGTCACTCAGCCGGCGCCCATATCGACACTCGAGGACCCTGCTCTTTCTGATCTGGTCAAACCGGCTGAACCGGCCGAATCGAACGACAGCGAATCGACCGAATCGGATCCCGAACCGGTCTTCACGTTGGGACCGATGCCGTTACTGCCACCGCCGTCCTGGAACGAGGAGAACGCGAAGAACTCGAATGAGCGAGAGAACGACGCACCCTCTGCGCCGGTCACGGTACCCGTATCGGTAGCGAGCCCTCGGACGGAACGTTCGTCAGAATCAACTGACAAAAACGCGACACCACCTGAACAGCCGGATGCGACAGCACTGGAAACAACGTCGCCGGAAAACGGGAGCACATCGACAAACCAGGTCCATCGATCCGGACAGAACAGCGCCGCGCCTCCCGCGATAGCGCCGGTTACTGAATCGTCTCGCGGACCCTCGATTGACCCGCCTGACCTGACCTCTTCTGCTCCGGCTCCGTCGCCAATCCGGATACCTCAGCCCGATATCGATATTCAGCCCGATCCAACGCCGGGTGAAGAAGCAATCCCGGGCACAGTACACCAGGCTACGACCGAACGTGACGACAGCACGCGACCGACCATGGAACAGGTCGACGTCACGGCAAAACGCATACCGGCTCCTCCACCATTCAAAGCGCCGGAATCCGGGTTCAGCGTATCGTCTGCCCCGCCACCAGGTTTCGAAGAACTGGTGACTGCGCAAACTACGCTGGTCGATGTTATTTACGGCAAGCGAGTCGTGGCAAGCGTCATGGCCACGTTTGACATGGGCCTGCTCGAATTTAGCGATCCTGCAGAAGTGCTGGCAGCAATTCCGGATGCCATCAACGATCCCGCATTGCTGAACGCGTTGACCGGCCCGCTCGACGCCAATGCGGATGCACTGTGCTACAGCGACTATGACGTTGACTGCGGCAAGCTCGAACCCGACATAGCGGCCATTCTGTTCGATGAAACGCGTTTCAGAGCTGAGCTTTTCATCCACCCGGACTACCTGGAAACCAACTATCTGGCCGATTCCACCTATCTGCCACGATCCGACTCGGGCGCCGCCTCAGTCCATTCGTTTTCGATGTCGGCCAATGGCGATCGTGCGGACAGGATTTTCAACATGGCGGCCAATTCGCTCGTGTCCTACCGCGAGAGTCGCATCGAGTCGCAGTACGACATCGACAGCAACGATGGTCTGTCGATTGAAACCCTGTCGTTAAAGCACGACGCTCGCGGCTGGGAATACGAAGCCGGCGCGTTCCGGTCGCGCTTTCAGAGCACCGCCATTCTCACCGAGCAGAACCTCGTAGGCGCACGAGTCAGCACGTCGTTAAATACGCGCACCGACTTACCTTATGCCGAAGCCACGCCGCTGTTCGCCTATCTCGAAGAGCGGTCGCGCGTAGACATTCTGCGCGGTAATCAGCTGCTGGACTCGCAGTTCTATCCGGCTGGTAATCAGCAGCTTGATACGTCGCGACTTCCGGATGGCGCCTACAACGTAACGATACGTCTGGCCGCCGACTCCGGACAGGCGCAGGAGACCACTTATTTCTTTGCACGGACATCCGCGCTACCGCCGATGGACCAGCCCCTCTATTTTGCCGAGGCCGGCCAGCTCGCGCTGACGCGTCAGGGCGTGCTTCCGGAACTGACCAACAGTCATTGGTTGCGCGCAGGAACGGCCCGTCGAATTCAGGATAGTTTTGGCATCGAAGCCACCGTGAGCTCTATCGGCGAGGCAACGTTGCTCGAAGGTGGGCTGGTATGGTTCCAGCCGGGGCTTCAGCTGCAGGCCAGCCTGCTGGCTGGCGATACCACCGGAGTTAGTCTGCGTTCGATCTGGCAAATGAACCAGTTCGCGCTCAGCGCGGATCTTCGCCGCATCACCAGCGACGACGCGATTGTCACTGACTCCGTTGATCTGCTTCCGGGCGCCTATACCCAGGCGAACATCACGGCAAGCTTTCCACTCTATGACGGTCGCATGCTGGCCCGCGGGCGCTGGGACAAACGCGGCAGTCGGGATTTTCGTTCGCTGGGTGTTAATTACGCGCGCGAGGTCAAGCGGTTTGCACGCTCTACGCTGAACGTTAACGTCGACACATCGTTTAGCTCCGATGACACGATCGTTCGCTTTGGCATCGACTGGCGCTGGCGCGATAACAAGAGCGATGCGGCGGTAGGCCCACGCCTTCAGTACAACAGCACAACCGGCTCTGCCGATGCGCTGTTAAACGCCAGGTACAGCACAACCCTTAAAGAAAGTGAGCAGGGTATCTATCGCGCCGGTGCTTTTGTGGACCGCGCCGACGAACGCAGCGTGATGGGCGGCCGGCTTAGCGCAGAAAACACGCGCGGAGCCGGCGAAGTCGAACTGCAATATGGATTCGAGGGAGAGCGCACCGGGGTCGCCTATGTGGCTAACGCCCGGTTTGGCATTGTGTCCGAAGGCAATCAGGTAGCCTTTGGCGGTCGCCGATCAAACACCGCTTCCATTATCATCGAGATTGACGGCAATGCTCCCGACGCCGTATTCGAAGTGATTGTAGATAAGCAGAGTCATGGATATGCGCAAAGCGGGACACGCACGATTGTCGCTCTTCAGCCTTACGAGACCTACGATGTTCGCCTCGCGTCACGAGGTGGCGATTTTGTTGAGTTTGAGCAGGCTCCACGCGCCGTTACGCTTTATCCGGGCAATGTGAAGACGCTTAAGTTTACGGCCAATCGTCAAATCGTCGTGGTCGGCCAGGTGGTCGACGAAGAAGGCTACACCATCGCGCATCATACATTCACCGACCTTGACGGCTTCGCGTCAACCGACGAGAACGGCTGGTTTCAGATCGAAGTGACCGACGCCAGGCGACTGACGCTTCAACGCGGTTCAGCCTCGGTATGCACCATTGAACTGCCGCTCGGGGAAACCGAAGATAACCTTGTGGTGTTTGAAGAACTGGTGTGCCGGGACGAAGAGTAGAATACTCTACCGCTGATGAATAGAACCACAGGCAGAACCCCAGCCAGGACTCTCGCTGAATCTGCTATTCGGGACTGACCATGAGCGTGAGCGTGCCGCGATAGCTTCCGGCCGCTGCCTGCCTGAGTTCTTCAGACGGAAGTACGATTCGTACAATGGCGTTTGATCTTCGACAAATGCCGTTGTTGTTACCGCGAACTTTTAGTCCGGTCATCGGCTGGCCGGGTAACAGCGCCCGGAAGCCTCTCTGATTTCTGCGGTCGGTGTATCGGACACGATACGGTAAACGATAGGGTCCGCTTTGCAGCGTAAAGTCCCCACCGACTTCTTCGCCGTAGGCAAGTACGCGGTACAGTGCGTTCTGGTCCATCACCACACAAAACCTCATGTCGGCGCGCAGCGTTCCACCCATGGGTTCGGCCCGGCCAAAGTCGATATCCCGAAGTTCGTCGATCAGGATACTCTGCGACAAGGCCACGGGCGCGCACAGGCTAGCCGCACCGACTAGCACGATGACGCCGAAGATCTTTGTGAGAAAGTCACGAAACATGGCCATGAGCTTAGCAGGCATTATGGTAAGCACCTGTTAAGAGCGTCACAGTCCGGCCAGGCACTCCACCAGAGCGCTTTGCACAAGTCATTGAATATATTTGTCATTTGCTCTTCAGGGGTTCAGAGCGCGCGCCGAGCGTTTACTCGGGGATTAACACAACGGTCAGAGTACCGGTGTAGTTTCCGGC
>CAWUKD010000047.1:0-22132 GCA_963922815.1 uncultured Gammaproteobacteria bacterium | reverse complement strand
AAGGACTGGGTCATCATTTTCTCGTGTGCTTTTAAGAACTTGGCTTATACTATCCCGGATGCCACTATTCTACAGGTTTTTACTCTGACGGTGGTGGCACCGATTTCACGCTTTTGCTAACTTTCGCTCGGGGTTTACCCGATCCACCACAGAAGGCTGTACATGAATCGACTCACTGCACGTGTTGTGCCGCTCGTTCTCGCTTTGGTAAGCGCGACCGCTCAGGCATCTTCAGTATTTACGGTAACCGATTACGGACAGCATTCGCCTGTAGAAAATGAGCCACACCATTCCCCGGTTCTCGATCAGTCGATATCTCTGCTTTGGGCGCTGGACGAAATCAGTCGGTTGTGTCAGCAGCTCGACGAAAAACTGACCTCCATCGAATACAGCGAATGCACGGAGGCGAATCTGCAGCCCAGCGGTGCGTATTCCACGCTGCATCGTTCTATCGCCTTTCGGGATGTGCAGCCTGAGTCAGGTGAACCTACCGGAAAAGTTTTGCTGATTGGCGGTATCCATGGAGATGAGTACAGCTCCGTGACGATCGTGTTTCGGTGGTTGCGCGAACTCGAAGCACAGCAAGGCGGGCAGTTTTACTGGCGAGTGGTGCCGACACTGAATCCGGATGGGCTGTTGATGCCGCCCAAGATGAGTCAGCGCATGAACGCGAACGGCGTCGACCTTAACCGTAATTTTCCGACACCCAACTGGGAAGAAGAGGCTACGGACTATTGGGTGAATCGCACTCGCAAAAGCAAGCGCCGATATCCGGGTAAGGCTCCTCTTAGCGAGCCTGAGTCTCGCTGGCTCGCCAGTCAGATCGAAGAATTCAAACCTGATGCGGTAATTTCGGTGCACGCGCCTCACGGGATCGTCGACTTTGACGGCCCACTGGTGCCTCCGGATAACCTGGGCCCGCTTGAATTACGCCTGTTGGGGACGTATCCGGGATCTATGGGACGATACATTGGCGTTTACAAAGGTATTCCTCTGCTGACAGTTGAGCTTGAAAGCGCGCTCAGAGTGCCTGATAAGGAAGACACGACCAAAATCTGGCAAGACACGATTCGCTGGCTGGAGGACAGGGTAATAGAGACGCCGGAAGCGTCCAGATCGGAGCAGGCGCAGGGCATTCCAACGGAATCTGACGAAGTTACCGAGAGCGATTCAGACTCCGCGGTCAACTAGCCCCGGTCGTGTTTCATCATCCTCATACAAGCACGGCCGACGTTCCCGGCTCGTTTCGGCTGCGTATCCTGAACGGCCTGCTGAGAAACTTTGTAAAGCCGCACCTGCGGAAACAGGTTATCGAGCTCGACGCCGTTATCAAGACGCGCACGCGAATCGAATCACTCGCGGCTCGCTATATTCACGACGATACTCCCGCGCTGGAAATAACTACGAGCTCGCTTGCTGGTATTCCGGTCGAGCGAATCGCGCCGCCGGATAGAAGTGATCACACAATCTTGTATATCCATGGCGGCGCTTTCATGTTGTGTTCGCCACAGACGCATCGCGGCGTCACTCTGCCGCTGGCGCGCTATTCGGGCTGCGAGCTGATTGCCGTGCAATATCGACTGGCGCCGGAACACCGATATCCGGCAGCCGTTAACGATGTGCTGGATGTTTATCGTGAATTGCTGACCAGCGTACCGGCCCAGCGTGTGAGCGTCGCCGGAGATTCCGCGGGTGGCAATCTGGTGCTTGCACTGCTGCACGCGGCAAAGGAAGAGGGTTTGGACATGCCTTCCAGCGCTGTGTGTTTGTCTCCCTGGACGGACCTGACCGGCGGGAGTGACAGTATCCGCACCAATATTGCGCGCGAAGCCTATCTTCCGGGTGAGCGTATGCACGAGCTGGCCATGCTCTACCTCGATGGTGCCTATGTCCGGGAGCCGACGGCCTCGCCGCTGTTCGGTGATCTGAGTGGTTTTCCGCCGCTGTTGTTTCATGTCGGTGACACGGAGATCTTGCTGGACGACAGCAGGCGCATGGTAGCTCGCGCCCGCAAATACGGGGTCGAGGCGCACCTGCGGATCTGGCCGCGAGTACCTCATGTGTTTCATGCCTTCTCATCCAGTTTGCCCGTCGCTCACGTGGCACTGAAAGAAATTGCCGATTTCATACGCGGGCAGTTCCGCCGACCGCAACAGGCAGTCGATAAGTGATGAACAGCCCGGGCCGAATCCGGGTGTTGACACGTGCTTGACGACGTTCGCGTTAGGCTCTGGTGATAACGGTTTCAATCGAAATAATTCAAGCCGTTTTTCGAGGGTTGATGCGAGCTGAAGTGCTCGTTTTAAGCGAGTCCGACAGGGCCGGCGTGCTACCATTGCGCACTGCTGGCCGGGCTGAGCCAGGCAGGCGGCAGAATTTCGGGAGCATTAATGAAGGCGCGAATAATACTGATCCTGACTCTGTTGGTGGGGTTGGCAGCCTGCGACAGCAGTCCGCAAAAACTACCAATGGGTGAGTGGCGCGCCGTGGTGGAACTGCCGGGCGGTTCGCTCCCGTTTACCATCGAGATGGTTGATCCCGGAGGATCGGGAGTGCAAGGCTATCTGGTTAACGGCGAGGAGCGCGTACCGGTTACTCACATGACCGTGGCAGGAGATCGCGTGCTCATTGATTTTCCTGCGTTTAACAATCGCATTGAAGCGGTCTTAACCGGCAATCAGCTTGTTGGGACACTCACTCTGACCAAGCGTCACGGCAAGCTTCAGGTGATGCCGATTACCATGAATGCTGGTGAGTCCTACCGGTTCTTCGCCGACCAGCCCGACGTCAACGCAGACTTCGCTGGTCGCTGGAGCGTGCAGTTCGTCGAAGATGATGGAACCCTGAGTGAGGCCGTGGCAGATTTTCAGCAGGTGAACGGTCGTGTAACCGGCACCTTCAGAACGCCCAAGGGCGACTATCGTTATCTGGAAGGCGCAGTCAGTGACCGAACGCTGCGACTGTCCACTTTCGACGGTGCGCATGCGTTTCTGTTCGATGGGACGATGGATCAGTCGGGTCGAGTCAGCGGGAACTTCTGGTCGGGAACCGAGTGGCATGAAACCTGGACAGCTTTCCGTGACGATAGCGCGGAACTGCCGGATGCCAACAGCCTGACCCGAGTGATTCAGACCGACCAGCCGTTTGTGGTTGAGTTTCCGAACGTTGATGGTCAGTCGGTTCGCAGCGATGATCCAAGGTTTCAGGGCAAAGTGCTGATCGTGGCTCTGGCCGGGAGCTGGTGTCCCAACTGCCACGACGAGGCTGCATTTTTAGCCCCGTTTTATCAGGAGTATCGCGACCAGGGTCTGGAGGTTCTCGGACTAATGTATGAACATCTGGATGATTTTTCAGAGGCCGCGATTCAGGTTGAGCGCTTTCGCGAGAAATTCGACATTGAGTATGAGCTGCTGGTTGCCGGAAGTTCAGACAAAGGAAAGGCATCCGAATCATTGCCGATGTTGAACGAGGTCATCGCGTATCCAACCATGATCGTGCTCGATCGCTCAGGATCCGTGCAGCGTATACATACCGGATTCGACGGTCCTGGAACCGGTGAGAAATATCATGAGTTTCGCCGTGAATTTACGGCGTTTATTAAACAACTTTTGGCTGAGGAGCAAAGCTGATGCCGTCATTTGATGTGGTTTCTGAAGTAGATGAACATGAACTGAGCAACGCGGTGGATCAAGCCACCCGGGAGATTGGCAACCGCTTCGACTTTAAGGGTGTGAATGCCAATTTCGAACTGAAAGACAGCGTTATTACGCTTACGTCTGACTCGGCGTTCCAGCTAAAGCAAATGCTGGATGTTCTGCACCTTAAAATGACTGCTCGAAAAATCGATATTGGCTGTCTGGAGTCGTCGGAGCCGGTCACGAGTATGAGCAAGGCCACTCAGATGGTCACGGTGAAGCAAGGTATAGAGCAGGCGATCGCAAAGAAAATCGTCAAGATGATTAAAGATAAAAAGATGAAGGTACAGGCGGCAATTCAAGGCGAGAAGCTGCGCGTGACCGGTAAGAAACGTGATGATCTGCAGGCCGTAATGGCGTTTCTTCGAGAGTCCGATATCAAACTTCCGCTACAGTTCGACAATTTTCGCGACTGATCGCGTTCCATTCATCTGTTTAATTCGACGCTGCGGGAACGTACCCGTAGCCACCACAGGGATATGTCATGACCGGTCGTTCCATTCAGTTTCCATCCAAACACAAGCCGCTTAAAGACGACGTCAGCGAGTTAGGCAGCCTGGTAGGGCGCGTCCTGCGCGAGCAGTGCGGCGATGAGTTTTTTGAACTCGTCGAGCGCGCTCGCAAAGCGGCCATCAAAGGTCGTCAGATAGATGATCACGCGGCGCAGCCGCTGGGAACAGTGCTGGAAGGGCTGGAGCCTGACACGGCGGCACGACTGGTGCGAGGATTCTCGTCGTATTTTCAAATCGTCAATCTGGTTGAGAGGGTTCATCGGATTCGGCGACGACGGGAATACCTTGGGTCCGTTCAGGACCCTCAGCCTGAGAGCATCGAATGGGCCATGCGCGAGCTCAAAGCCCATGGTTCATCAGCAGAGGATCTGCGGGCGGCCCTGGAAGATCTGGTTATTGAACCGGTATTTACCGCTCATCCAACCGAAGCCACCCGACGCTCACTGCTGGAAAAACAGCTGCTGATTGCGCGGCAGCTGATTCGCAATCTCGATCCGACGATCACCATTCCCGAGCATCGCGCGATCATGGCGCAGATTCGAGGCGAGATCACCGCCGCCTGGCAAACCGAGGAACATCCGAGTGATCGCATCTCGGTCAGCGATGAGCGAGACAATGTGCTGTTTTTTCTAACCCAGATACTTTACCGGGTCGCCTCGCCGTATTACGAAGCCCTGCAGCAGTCGTTCACGGATGTTTTTCCTGACAGCGAACCCCTTGAGCCGATGTCGGTGCTGCGTTTCAGTTCGTGGGTGGGCGGCGATATGGACGGTAATCCGAACGTTACCGCGGCGACGATTGAAGAATCCCTGGAGCGACACCGAAAAGCTATCATTCACCGGTACAACTTAGAAGCCATCGAATTGTCCTGGCGGTTGAGTCAGTCGGCCAGTCGCATTCCGGTGGACGCCGATATCATCGAACGCATACTGTTTTACCGGGACTTGCTCGGCGACCGCCTGAGCAAGGTACACCCGCGCCACGAAACCATGTTTTACCGACGGTTCCTGCGTCTGATTTCGGGTCGTCTCCAGGCGACGCTGGATGGGCATCGGGCAGGCTACAGCGGACCGAACGAATTCCAGAGTGATATTCAGCTGATCGCCGACAGCCTGGCGCTGAATAAAGGCAAGCATGCAGGGCTGTTTCTGGTTAACCGGCTGCTGAGCAAGATCAGAACGTTTGGTTTCCATCTGGCGACGCTGGACGTGCGCCAGGATTCTCTGGTTTACCGTGAAGCCATAGGAGCCGGTCTGGGCTACGGCGACTGGCTGGACAAACCAGCGTCAGAGCGGACCGAGATCATCAGTCAGGCTCTGCGCCAGGATACGCCGGCCATCGACGTCGACAACAAATCGCTGAATGACAGTCTGGCCGTGTTTACTACCATTCGAACCTGCCGACAGAAGTACGGTCGCAAAGCCATTGGTCCGTGTGTCATCAGCATGGCCCAGGACGCCGATGATGTGCTGTCTGTACTGCTGCTGGCGCAATGGGCGGGCTTCAGGGAGTCAGCCGACGGCGGTATTGACCTGGATATCGCGCCGCTATTTGAAACGGTGGATGACTTGCGTGCCGGTCCCGAAGTGATGCGCAATCTGTTGTCGCATCCGATCTATTCACCGCATCTGGATCAGAGAGACCGACGTCAGATGATCATGATTGGCTATTCCGACTCAAACAAAGACGGCGGCCTTGTTGCAGCACGCTGGGCGCTTCAGCAAGGGCAGCGAGCGCTGGTCAATGTGCTCAGCGAGCACAACACCAAGGTTGTTTTCTTTCATGGCCGTGGTGGCAGCATCAGCCGCGGCGGTGGCAAGGTATACCAGGGAATACTGGCGGCTCCTCATGGTTCTGTTCAAGGCCGGCTGAGGGTGACCGAGCAGGGCGAGATCATTAACGCCAAGTACGGTCTGCGCGGTATTGCGATGCGCACGCTGGAGCAGTCTACGTCTGCGGTGCTGCTCGCTACGTTGGGCCCGGGCAGGCAGGACTTTCCTGATGAGTGGTATCGGGTCATGGATTTTATTGCCCGATCGAGCCGCGACGCCTATCGCGAACTGATCTATGAAGACGACAATTTCACCCGCTATTTCCGAGCGTCCACGCCGATCGATGTGATTGAAAAAATGCGCATCGGCTCCCGACCCGCGTCGCGACGAAAGGGCGCCGGCGTTAAAGATCTCAGGGCTATCCCGTGGGTGTTTTCCTGGACGCAAAGCCGTCAGATAATTACCGGGTGGTATGGCGTCGGTTCGGGCTTTAACGCGGCTATCGAAGCGCATGGCGAAGCCTTGATAAAAGAGATGGTCGGTGCTTCAGTATTCCTGCAAACCATGCTCGACGACGTTGAGATGGTACTGGCCAAAACGGATATGTCGATTGCCCGTCAATACGCCAGGCTAGCGGATGACGATGTCTATTACATTTTCGAAAAAATTGAAGCCGAGTATGCGCTTACCTGCAAGATGATATTTGCTCTGAAAGGGACGACGGAGCTGCTCGAGCACGATGCCACCCTGAGGCGGGCTATCATGCTGCGCAATCCCTATGTCGACCCCATGAGTTTCATTCAGGTAGACCTGTTACGGCGATGGCGCAACGGCGGCCGTGAAGACGGCAGCTTGTTGAAGGCATTGTTCAGTACGATTAACGGCATTGCACACGGTTTGCAGAACACCGGGTAGTCTGGACTGTATTTGCTCTTCGAAGCATCGGCCGAGAGTGTTTCCGGATGCCTAGTACTGAACGTACCATCTGAGTGCGCGATTACCGTTGGTCGAGAACAGGCCTTGCCATTTATTTTCACGAAACTCAATGGCCGGCGGGTCCAGGGATGGGGCCTGTCCACGGATCTCAGGAGTCTGGGTGAATACCTCGCCACCCAGAATCGTCACGAAGATGGCATCGGTTGAGTGCTCAACGGTTCGTCCGCGCCAGTAAATCCGAACTGGTTTTCCTTGTCTTACTGCGTTCATCAGATCTGTTTTTGAGCCTTCCAGCGCATTGCCGTCGGCGTCGTGGGAGTACACCGGATGCCAGCTATGGTTCGAATGGGTAGAATTGGCGGTTACGCAGCCACCGAGTAGAAGAATCGCCATCACCCCAAGAATTGTTCGTCCAGTACGCATATTCGGCTCCAGATTGATCATGAATCTGTTCAAGCTACCTTGCATGTCTCGGCGGTTCAACGGTCCGGGAGCCTCCCTTGTCGCAGGTATCATGCGTTTCAGCGTGGGCGGGAAGTTCGGGGCAAAAAAAAGCGGCCGATTGGCCGCTTCTCTATGTTGGCAGAAGCTGCCTATTTGCGGCGCATTCCCAGTCCTGCGAGTGCCGATGCGAACAGGATCAGTGCTCCTGGAACGGGAATCGGCTGAGCGGTAAAGCCCGCGGAAAAGTTGCGAAGATGACCATTCTCGTTAGCAGAGAAGTAGAAATCCACTGCAGTCGTATCATATCCGTTACCGCTGGCGGTTCCGGTGCCTTCAATCAGCAGGATTGATTGCATCTGGAACACGACAGTGACTTCGGTCAGACTGAACTCGAATCCGCCAATACTCAGAAACGTACCGGTGTCAGGACCATCAACCCCAAAATTCAATGTTGAGATTGTGCCTGTGTCGCCCTGGATAATAGCGCTAAAGTCTCCGTTAGCGCCGTCGGCGTCTACATCATTATCAAGAAACGTAATCGACGTTGTGCGATCGACAGAAGTGTCTGAATCCCAGTCACCCGAAAACGTAATATCACCGGCAATCAGTGCCGCCGATGAACCTGAAGCGAGCACCACAAGGGTGCTCGCAATCAGGATCCTGATCAGATGGTTACTTTTAGTAAACCTCATCTAAATCCCCTAAAGATAAACTCGTTCTTTACTTGCTACGGCGGCGTGCGACTGCCAGTCCCAGAAAACCCAGCCCAACCAGTGCAAGCGTTGCAGGTTCTGATACGGCATTGGCGCCGGAAGAGAAGTTGAACAGTCCGCCAGCCTGGTTACCGGTCAGGTTCCAGTATCCGAAGGTGTCTTCGTAGCCGTTACCAGACAGGTAGCCGCGTCCATCGAGAACAATAAAGTGAGTGTTCTGGAACATCACAGTGATTGATTCCAGTGCAAACGAGAAGCCAGCGATTTCCCACACAGTTGTTCCAACGGTCAGAGGGTCGAAGCTGAAGTCATTGTAAGTACCAATGTCGCCAGCCATGATGCCTGCGTCTGCGAAATCTTCGGTCGCCGCGTCAATAACAAAGTCGTCACCCAGGAAATCGATACCGGTTGCATCAGCAAGGTTAGTACCGCCCGTAGGTGCGAAATCGCCTGACATGGTAATGGCTCCGTTAATAAAGCCTGCCGAAGCGCTCATGCTCGCCGCCAAAACTGCAGCAGCAACGATCGTTTTCATAGTTTTTATAATAGTCATTTTAGTGAACCTTATGATCCTTGATGTTAACTCTCTGAATTCTTTTGCAGAGTAGGTCCCCGATATTTGCAATTATCATGCCCACTTTTGGTTTGTGTGCAGATTGTGTTTTGTTAAACCCTAAGTTCATGAAATCAATGTCCATTGTTGCTTTTTCAACAATGTCATAATGTATGAAGCAAATAGCGTAAATAAAGGGGTTTGGTGCTTGTAAAGCATTTCGACAATGCTTATGTAACGCAGCGATTTGTTATGTAAATCGGCGTTTTTTTATGTCAATTGTTGTTATTTTTTTAGAGCTTTTTATTTGTGTCGAGTGGTGAACATTCGATCCAGCTGGCGTGACGAATTTCAATTTCATCGGGATGGATATAGGTTTCCGTGATGCACTGACCGCTGACGCTTATGCCGGCTTCTGCAACGCTTCCTGCGTATCCGGATACAAGCGGGTGCCAATCGTACAGTGGTTTGTTTTCGAATCGCAGACGGTAAGCACAGGTATCGGGCAGCCAGCGGAAGACCTCAGGTTCGAGCGGTGAAAGTTCCAGGCAGTTGGGTACTCGCTGGCGTCGGTTGGGGTAGTCCGTACAGCGACAGTCGTCCTGATCGAGGAGCGCGCAGACGACGTCCGTGAAGCGAACTTCACCGCTGTCTTCGTCTTCCAGTTTATGCAGACAGCAGCGCGCACAGTTGTCGCACAGCGCTTCCCATTCGGAGCGATTCAGCGCATCGAGAGGCAGTTCCCAGAACTCGGGTCGTTTGGATTCTTTCATGGTCAGCTACCAATGCCCGCTGGGCTTGTCGCAAAGCGCCGGGGTTCCGGACTCGTTACCTATTATCCAGCGGGTTGAATACAGATTCCAGCAATACCGTCAGGCCGTGGTCGCGTGCAGTGGAGGCCGGCGCGCTGCGGCGTTACACTATCGACTCTGTTACTGTTTAGGTGGGTGCCATGCGCGCAGTGTTTCTTGATCGCTCGACCGTGGATGCTGGCGATCTTTCATTTGCACAGCTTGACGCGGCGGCGCCGGGTATCGACTACTACGATACCTGCACGCCCGAAGAACTGCCCGAGCGAATAAAATCGGCCGAACTGATCATCACCAACAAGGTGCCGCTGAACGCGGAAGCGATAGGGTCGGCCAGTTCCTTGCGAATGATTTGTTTAATTGCCACCGGGACCGACAATGTCGATCTCGAAGCCGCAAAAGCCCGTGGCGTTGCGGTCTGCAATATTCGTGACTATTGCACCAATTCAGTGGCCCAGCATGTCTTCGCCATGATTCTGGCTCTGAATCAGCAGCTCAAAGGGTACGGCGAGCTGCTGCGTGCCGGTGCCTGGCGCTTGAGTCCCCAGTTTTGCATGCTGGACTATCGTATTTCCGAACTCGAAAACAAAGTACTGGGCATTGTGGGCTACGGCGTGCTTGGTCGCGCCGTAGCGCGCATCGGACGGGCCTTTGGTATGCAAATCGTGGCGACTACGCGCGATGGGCTGCAGCCGGACGATGAGCATCTGTTTGTGGTTCCAATTGACGAGTTGCTCAGCACCAGTGATGTCGTCAGCCTGCACTGTCCGCTGACGCCGGAAACGAACAAGATGATTAACGCAAAATCATTGCGCACCATGAAGTCTTCGGCGCTGCTGATTAACACGGCGCGCGGGGGGCTGGTGGACAGTCAGGCGCTGGTTGACGCCCTGGATCAGCAGGTGATCGGGGGAGCGGGAATTGACGTGCTGGAACATGAGCCGCCCATGAACGGTGATCCTCTTCTTGAAACACACGCGCCGAGACTCATTGTGACGCCCCATGTTGCCTGGGCATCCGTACAGGCTCGCCAGAATGCGCTGAACAAAGTCAGTGAAAACATTCTGTCCTTTGAGGCGGGTGGTGAGCTTAACCGGGTGGTTTGAGCGCGGCGGCCTGTTCGGTGGCAACGGCGCCATAGCATGATAGCTGGTTTTTCCTGAATACTGGTAATCCATAGCCGTAGCCTATAGATTGATGAGATGAATCTACGCACGCTTCGATACCTTGTCGCTTTGTCCGAGGAGCAGCACTTTGGGCGAGCCGCCCAGGCCTGTTTTGTCAGTCAGCCCACCCTGAGCGCTCAAATACGAAAGCTCGAGGAAGAGCTTGGCAGCGTACTGATAGAGCGAGGGCCCGGCCGCTTTCTGCTGACCGACGTAGGGCGAGAAGTCGTTGAGCGTGCCCGTCTGATTGTTCGGGAGGCCGACCAGATTCGGGAGGTTGCCAAACGCTCGCAGGATCCGCTGTCCGGGACGCTGTCACTGGGTTTTATACCCACGCTGGGCCCCTACCTGATGCCCCACGTCATGCCGGTTCTGCACGCCGAGTTTGACACTGTGCGATGGCATTTGAGCGAGTACCAGACGCACGAACTCATTGAGCGGCTGATGCTGGGCTCGCTGGATGTGGGCATCATGGCGTTACCGCACGGTGCCGAGGACGAGGGTGTTCTGACGTCGAAAGCCCTGTTTGACGAGCCATTCGTCGCGGCATTGCCGCCGGGACATGAACTGGCGGGCAAGGCTACGGTAACTACCGATGACCTTGCTCCCGAGGCTCTGTTATTACTACAGGACGGACACTGTCTTCGCGACCAGGCGCTGAGCGTTTGTGGTTTGGCTGAGCCGGCAAATCAGGAGTTTACTGCGACCAGCCTGGAGACTCTTCGACAAATGGTAGCGGCAGGCCTTGGCGTCACGCTCCTGCCTCAGCTCGCGGTGAGAGGAGCGCCTGCAACGGTTCAGGCGGAAGCCCTGACCATTCGCCCGTTTAAAAAGCCCGTTCCGTTTCGTCAGATTGGCGCGGTGTGGCGACATTCGAGTGCAAAATCACTCGCTATTGAGAAGGTCTGTGCAACAATCAGCCGATCAATGAAAGCACTTGTTCAGGAATAAGAATAGCCAGGCGCTGGCCTGAGTTGAGGGGGTAGTAGTGGAAAAGACATGGCTGAAGAGTTACGACGAAGGGGTCGCAACTGAAATAAACATGGGCGAATACAGTTCGCTGTGCGAAATCATTGAGTCCAGCTGCCAGCGGTTTGCTGATCAGCCGGCCTATACAAATATGGGTACGTCACTAAGCTACCGCGACGTCGACCGGTTAAGTCGGGCCTTTGCGGCTTACCTGCAGCATGATCTGGGACTGGCCAAAGGATCAAGAGTCGCCGTGATGATGCCGAATCTGTTGCAGTACCCGGTGGCCATATTCGGGATCCTGCGGGCCGGCTGCGTTGTGGTTAACGTGAACCCCATGTACACGCCGCGCGAATTGCAGCATCAGCTCAGCGACGCCAACGTGAGCACAATTGTCATCCTGGAAAACTTTGTCCATACGCTCGAAGCGGTTATCAATAATGTTCCGGTCAAGAACGTGTTGACGACCCAAATCGGCGACATGCTGAGCTTTCCCAAGTCGCTGCTAACCAACTTTGTCGTTAAACGTGTCAAAAAAATGGTGCCGTCATTTTCGCTTCCCGGTGTTACTCCATTCAATTCCGCGTTGAAGATGGGTGCGAGCAAAAGCATGAACAAAGTGGACGTTAGCCATGACGATCTCGCGTTCCTGCAGTACACGGGCGGCACGACCGGTGTCGCCAAAGGTGCCATGCTGAGTCATGGCAATATGGTTGCGAATCTCCTGCAGTCGGCGGCCTGGCTTGCGAATGAAACCGAAGAAGGGCGCGAAGTGATTATTACGGCGTTGCCGCTGTATCATATCTTTTCATTAACGGCCAACTGCCTGACCTTCATGAAGTTTGGTGGTGAGAACGTGCTGATCACCAATCCGCGGGATTTTGCCGCCTTTGTGAAAGAGCTCAGCCAGCATAAGTTTACGGCGTTCACCGGCGTCAATACATTGTTTAACGCGCTGTTGCAGACGCCCGGATTCGACAAACTCAACTTTTCGCATTTGCGGCTCACATTGGGTGGCGGCATGGCCGTGCAGCGCGCGGTTGCCGAGCGCTGGCAAGCGGTGACCGGTCGCGCGCTGGTTGAGGCCTATGGCCTCACAGAAACGTCGCCGGCTGCGTGCATTAATCCAATGAGCACGCAAAAATACAATGGGTCGATCGGGCTGCCTATTTCATCCACCGAAGTTACTATTCGTGACGACGATGGCAATATTTTGCCCCAGGGAGAAATCGGAGAAATCTGTATCAGTGGTCCCCAGGTTATGCAGGGTTACTGGCAGCGCGATGAAGCCACGCAGGAAGTGATGACCGAAGACGGTGCCCTGCGTACGGGTGATATGGGTCATATTGATGAACGGGGTTACACCTTTATCACCGATCGCAAAAAAGACATGATTCTGGTTTCCGGGTTCAATGTTTACCCCAATGAGCTTGAAGACGTTGCCGTCATGCATCCTGGCGTTTCGGAAGCAGCGGCGATTGGCGTTCCTGACGAGAAGTCGGGTGAGGCGGTTAAACTGTTCGTTGTATGCAGCGACGGTTCGGTAACGCCTGACGACGTGAAAGCACACTGCAAAGAGCACCTGACCGGCTACAAAGTTCCCCGGTTCATCGAGATTCGCGACGACCTGCCGAAAACCAATGTCGGCAAGATCTTGCGACGAGAGCTGCGGGACGAAGAGCTGGCCAGAATCAAGAAATCCGAAGGGTAGGGATACGCATTGACTGCTGCACAGAAAAAATCCGTTGCGAAACGTTTTCGGACGCTGTTGGAAGAAACGTCCCGACTGACGCGTCAGCGCGTCGAAGGTGGGGGACTGTCCAAAGGACAGGAGGCGCTGGCGAGCTGGCAGTGCTCGCGACTGGCTCAAACCTATAAAGATCTCGCTGAGCAAAAACGCTACGCCAAGGCGGTGGAATTCTTCCTGACCGATTTGTACGGCCCGCTGGATTTTTCCCAGCGCGACGACGACATCCGGCGTGTCTATCCGCTGATGGTCAACGTGCTGTCTGCCGAAGCGATTGATTCTCTGGCTCAGGGCCTTGAGCTCAACAGTTTGTCCATGAGTCTGGATGCCCGAATGCTGGACATGCTGGTGCAAGAGTGTGGTTTCGATGCGGATAACGAACCCGGTGCACTCGATTATCAGATGTATGCCGAAGCCTACCGAGCGTGTGACAACTACGATGAGCGAGTGCGTCAGATCGACCTGATCGTGGAAGTCGGGGAGAATCTGGAGATTGTTACCCGCAAACGCATGATACTGGCGGCGGTGAAGGTCGCCCGTAAGCCGGCCCAGATCGCCGGGTTCGGTGAATTGCAGAGTTTCATAGAACGAGGGCTGGCAGCGTTCAAGACGATGGGCTCAGCCAACGAGTTTCTGGCCACGGTGCACAGCCGTGAAATGCGTCTTCTAGAGGCGATCTACGCCGACAAACCGCCGCCCCGGGCGCTGAATATCGTCAACTGACCGTCAGTCAGCGGGGTTCGTCTGGCTGAACTGATGGGACAGTCGCTCGCATCGGGCCAGCGTCCAGTTGATCACATTCTGATTCAGCGCCATGGCCAGATGGCTGACACCAAACATGTAGGTGTTCGTCGCCCGGTCCATAGCGGCGCCTTCCTGCGGTGACACGATGTTGTCGTGAGTTCCCACCAGCGCTTCCACAGGTGGTAAATCATAGTGCGATTCATCCTGACGGAGCCGTTCCAGCCACGAGCTCAGCCGGCGCATCTGTCTGGAGTTTTCCGCCATCGCAATATGGGCCAGCAGCGTGCCCGCATGAGGTGTGCCCAGCGTAATCACGCCGGCAATTCGCTTACGCTCGTTTTCAGTGCGCATCAGATGCCGGGTGGCCAGTCCACCCATACTGTGGCACACGATCAGGCAATGAGTCTGCCCGGACCGGTTCAGCAATTCATCAACCCGTTTTGAAATCGGCCCAGAATAGTCATCGATTCTGCCAAACACTGGCTCCAGATTCACGGTGGCGAGATGGCCCCCCCAAGACTGTTTGAAGCGGGCGAGATAGCGACGCCAGAACCCCGAGTTACAGCTAAAGCCGTGAACAAACAGGATGGGTAGCTGATCTTCTTCTGAATCAGGAGCTGCGAATGCAGGAGTACTGCGCAGCAGGGCGTAAGAAAACAGATAGACAGCCGCAAAATACTCTGCAGCGAGAGCGCCAAACGCGAGTCCGGGTGGGCTCAGAGGAGTGCGGGCAATGACAAAGGTGAGCGCGATAATAACCAGGCGAACAAACAGGGCAAGACCAAGTACTTCCACAAACCAGTCAACCGGCCCATCGAGAACGAAACCGTGAACCAGCCATGTATACAGCGCCAGTTCAATCGCATGTACCGCTAGCAGCAAGTATCGAAGCATTTACATTAACTCTATGACGGCGTGGATGATCAGGCCAACCAGGCCTCCGACCAGCGTACCGTTTATCCGGATAAATTGCAGATCCCGTCCAACCTGCAGCTCGACGCGACGCGTCGTCAGGTCCGTGTCCCAGGATTTTACCGTGTCGCTGATAACTTTACCCAGCGAAGCCCGATGGTTGTCCAGAACGTGGAGGATACCCGCTCGCGCCCAGCCGTTGATCTGGTCCTGCATGGCATCTTCCTCCTGCAGCGCCTGGCCCAGCCGTACGATCGCTTTCTCAAGACGTGACCGGAGCCGGGAGTCGGATCGGCCGGTCTGATCGTTGACGTAGGATTTTATATCTTCCCAGCTCGCTGCCAGGTAGTGCTGCACCGCCGGGTGATTCAAGACGTCTTCTTTAATCGACTCTCCTCTCGAAATCATGTCCGGGTCGTTGGCGAGCGATTCGATCAGGTCTTGCGTCGCTTCGTTGAAGCTCTGCCTTGCAGCATGATCGGGATCATCACCGATACGGTCGAGAAGACGGGCGATTTCTCCGAGGATTTTCCGGTAGATTTCCTCGTCGACAAATTTTGGCAGCCACCAGGGGCTTTGCGATTCAATCCTGTGCCGAATGGCGTACTGATTGGCATAGAGCTGCTGACGGCCAATACGCACCGCGCTATCAATCAGTTCCTGATGTCGATTGGAGGCGGTAAGCGCGCTTAGCACGCTGCTTATCAGGGGGGCTACCTGAATACTGCTTGAACCGGATCTGAGGTTTTTTTCAAGAAAGCTGCGAACCGCATCGTTGTCGATGGAATCCAGCAGCCATTTGATCAGGCCGCCTGCATCACCGCTGAGCTTCGCGGCGTTTACCGGATCCTGCATCCACTGGCCTATTCGGGATGCGAAATCCATTTCCTGAAGCTTGGGTTCCAGTACTTCTTTGGTCAGGAAGTTGCGTTCAACAAATCCGGCAAGGCTTTCGCCAATGCGATCTTTATTGTTCGGGACGATGGCAGTGTGCGGAATCGGGATGCCAAAAGGGTGCCTGAATAACGCGGTAACGGCGAACCAGTCGGCTAACGCGCCAACCATGGCCGCCTCACTAAATGCCTGCACATAGCCGAGCCAGACTGGCGGGTGATCTGGCAGAAAGGTAAGAACGAAAATGACGGCCATCAACAGGAACAGGCCGGTTGCCACCCATTTCATGCGGGACAGTGCGCGCGCCCGATCCTGTTCGGCGGGCGTAAGCGCCTGAACCGGTTTCGACGTCACGTCGTCTCGATGGCCGCGTAGCTGTGTACGGCGTTGACCAGGTCTGTCACCCGTTCAGGATTGACGCCTGGATGGATTCCATGGCCGAGGTTGAAGATGTGTCCCGGCCCGTTACCGAAACTCTTCAATACCCGGTGGCACTCGCGAGTGACGGTCTCGGTATCTCCGTAGAGCACCCCGGGATCGAGATTTCCCTGCAGGGCGACGCGGTTGCCAACACGTTCGCGCGCAGGACCCAGATCGCAGGTCCAGTCGAGCCCGAGGCCGTCGCATCCGGTATCGGCCATCATTTCGAGCCAGTGCCCACCGCCTTTGGTGAACAGGATGACCGGCGTGTCGCGGGTATCCGGATTGGCTTTGAGGGCCGCAACGATATGCCGCATATAAACGAGTGAAAACTCTTTGTAGCTGCTGGTAGACAGGCTGCTGCCCCAGGTGTCGAAGACCATCACGGCCTGGGCACCCGCCTCAATTTGCGCGCTCAGATACGCCGCGCTGGCGTTGGCCAGTTTTAGCAGCAAGGTATGCATGAGCTGTGGCTCCTGGAACACCATGGCTTTGATGGTGGCGAAATTGCGGCTGGAGCCACCTTCGACCATATACGTTGCCACGGTCCACGGGCTGCCACAAAAGCCGATGAGCGGAACGTCTTCGGGCAGCTCTTTGCGAATCAGGCTGACGGCGTCTGTCACATAGCGAAGTTCTGCACCGGGGTCCGGAATGGGCAGGGCGTCAACTTCGCGCTGGCTGCGGATGGGGCGTTCGAATTTGGGGCCTTCGCCGGTCTCAAAATACAAACCGAGGCCCATCGCGTCGGGTATGGTCAGAATGTCCGAAAACAGAATTGAGGCATCCAGGCCGAAACGATGTATAGGTTGAAGCGTTACTTCGCAGGCCAGCTCCGGATTGGTCGCCAGCTGCATAAAAGAACCGGCTTTTTTTCGCACAGCCAGATATTCGGGCAGGTATCGTCCGGCCTGTCGCATCAGCCAGACGGGGGTTCGAGGCACAGGCTCGCGACGCAGTGCTCTCATGAATAAACTGTCGTGAAGCGTGTTCATTATGAAAAAGACTCTCTGATAGTGGCCTGTATGGCTTCGGCAGCCGCTCGCGGGCTGCTGGCGGTTCGAATAGGTCGCCCGACGACAATATGGTCGGCGCCGTTTCTGAACGCCTGGGCAACATCCACCACTCGTTTCTGGTCATCGGCGGGGCGGTTTTCTACCGGCCGTATTCCGGGCGTAATGACCAGTAATTTGTGGTCAATATACTCACGCAGTTTGGGGGCTTCCAAACCTGATGAGATTACCCCGTCACAGCCGCTTTCCAGCGCCCGCCGCGCCCTCGATAGTACCAACTGATCAATGTCGCAGTCGAAGCCGAGGTCATCCAGATCGCCGCGATCGAGGCTGGTCAGCGCGGTAACGGCCAGTATCTTGACGTCGTCCTTGGCTTCCGCCGCGGCTTCCATGATGGACTGGTTGCCGTGAATGGTCGCGTAGGTGACCCCTCGATTATTCAGGCCTCTTACCGCCGACGCGACGGTAGCGGGAACGTCGAAGAATTTCAGGTCGACGAATACTTTTTTGCCGCGCGCGACGAGCCAGTCGAGCAATCCAAAGTAGTCTCCGGAGGTCATGAGCTCAAGTCCGAGTTTGTAAAACGTTACCGAGTCGCCGAGTTCGACAGCCAGCGACTTGGCCTCGTCGACGCTGCCCACGTCCATGGCAAAGATCAGTCGATCGGAATTGGGAATGTTCTTGGGCGTCATGCGGGGCTCCTGCTGGTGGCGTGGAATCAGGCGCTAATGCTACCACCGGACAGCTCAATTAGCAGGTCACACGCGATTGGGGTTACAGCTCTTTGTGCTTCGCAAATGCATAGCGGTCGGTCATGCCGGCGATGTAGTCCGCGACAATGCGGGCCTGCCGGGTTTTTTGATCGATACCTGATTCGGTACTGGCGGTCGCCGCGCGGGCGAATGACTCGGGCATGAGGCCGGGGTCGCTCATGAGCGCGTCGAACAGCTCGACGACAACGGCGCGGGCCCGATCGGTCATACTGACAACGCGAGGGTGTCGATACAGGTTGTCGCGCAGGAATCGCTTGAGGCTCATATGATCCTCGTACGCCGGTTCAGACAGGGCGATCACACGGTAGTTTGCCCGACGGATATCGTCGGCGCTGCCGGCGTTAATCGCCTGCAGTCGGGAGCGGCTGTGGCGGATCAGATCGTCAATGATTTCGCCAAACATCCGCCGGACGGTTTCATACAGCGTGCGTCTTTCGTCGATATTCGGGTGCTCACGGCGCGAATCGTCAAAGTGTCGGGCAAATATCGGTACCGTTCGAAGCTGCTCTATTGTAATCAGGCCTGATCTGAAACCATCGTCGACGTCGTGATGGTTGTAGGCGATAGAATCGGCCAGATCGGCCAGTTGGGCCTCGGCGGACGGCAAGGTGCGCTCCAGGAAGCGTCGGCCAAGTTCACCCAGGGTACGTGCATTTTTTGCCGAGCAGTGCTTGAGAATGCCTTCGCGGGTCTCAAAGGTCAGGTTGAGTCCGCCAAAATCAGGGTATTTGTTTTCAAGCAGATCAACCACTCGCAGCGATTGAAAATTGTGCTCAAACCCGCCGAAATCCCGCATGCAGGCGTTCAGCGCATCCTGGCCTGCGTGACCAAACGGCGTGTGGCCCAGATCGTGGGCCAGGCAGATGGCTTCGATGAGGTCTTCATTTAGCGCCAGGGCACGGGCGACCGTGCGTCCAACCTGAGCGACTTCGAGGCTATGCGTCAACCGTGTGCGATAGAGGTCGCCTTCGTGATTGACGAATACCTGGGTCTTGTACTCAAGACGCCGAAAAGCCGTTGAGTGAATGATGCGGTCGCGGTCCCGCTGATATTCGGTTCTGTGGACCGACGGAGATTCCGGGTGAACCCGGCCCCGGCTGAGTTCTGGTCGACAGGAATACGCGGCGCCTGCGAGGTCGAAATGGCTCATGATCGACAGTAGGCGAGCAGGGCCTTGTCGACGTCTGCGCTGTCGCAGTCGGCGCGAACTTCGCTGCTGCCGATGCCTTTGAGAACGATCAGTCTCTGCTGAGTCGCGGTGTTTTTCTTGTCCTTGCGCATGGCGTTTCGCAGGGCGTCCTGATCGAGATCTCCTGCGGACGTAGGGAGTCCCGCGGCGGTAAGCAGGGCGTTGAGTCGAGCGAGATCGGAATCACTGAATTGCCCCATTGACCGGCTGAGGTGACCGGCCATCAGCATGCCTATGCCGACCGCTTCGCCGTGCAGCCATTGTTTGTATCCCGTGACCTGTTCGATGGCATGGCCAAAGCTATGGCCAAAATTCAGCAGGGCACGCTCGCCCTTTTCGCGTTCGTCCCGTGCCACGATGTCCGCCTTGATGGCGCAGCTTCGGTATATCGCATGGGTCAGTGCTTCCGGATCGAGTGCCACCAGTTGGTCCATTGACCGCTCGAGCCAGTCAAAAAACTCGCCGTCGTAGATGCAGCCATACTTGATGATCTCGGCAATCCCGGCGCGTACTTCGCGAGGGGCCAGAGTCGACAGCGTGTCCGTATCGATTACTACTGCTTCGGGTTGGTGAAAGGCACCTATGAGGTTCTTGCCTAGCGCATGATTGACGCCGGTTTTGCCGCCTACTGACGAGTCAACCTGAGCCAGCAGTGTCGTAGGAACCTGGAAAAACCGGATACCGCGCATAAAACTGGCCGCCGCAAATCCCGCCATGTCGCCAACGACGCCGCCACCGAGCGCAATAATGGCCGTGTCGCGCTGTGATCCATGCTCGATCAGACCGTCGATGATGTGTTCAATGGACTGAAGATGCTTGTGAGCTTCGCCGTCTGGCAACGACACATGGTCAACGCGATGTTGAGTCAGGGCCGTCCGTAACGTGTCCAGATACAGTGGGGATACGGTCTCGTTGGACACCACAACCAGATGATTGGGCATGTCCGTCTGCAGGGCCAGTTGCTGCCACAGAGACGCATCGCCCAGCAGGCCGTTGCCAATGACAATCGGGTAGCTGCGTGCACCCAGATTCACGGTCAGTGTTTGCATGTTTTGCTGCACGTCGTTTCCAGTGTTATTGCCATTGTCAGGTGTCGTATTCAGTTTGTTCAGCTCGTGGCTGATGGTCTTAGCGACCTGTGGGACCCGTTTGCCGTCGGTTTTAACGACAATATGCGCAAGCGCAGAATACAGGGGACTGCGTTCGAGCCAGAGTTCTTCGAGTCGTTCAAGCGGGTTGTCTACGTCAAGCAGAGGTCTCGCGGTATTGTAGCGCGTTCTTTCATACTGTTGGTTTGGCGTTGTGTGGAGAAATACGACTATCGCCTCTGTGCTCAGCAATTGTCGGTTGCAGGCCTGAGTGACGATACCGCCGCCCGTAGCAATAACCGCCGAGCGCTGAGTCAGGGCGTACTCCAGCGCCGCCGTTTCGCGCTGGCGAAAACCGGCTTCGCCTTCTTTTTCAAAGATCAGGCTGATTTCTACGCCACTGCGTTCTTCGATAATGCGGTCAGTGTCGATGAAGTCCCGATTCAGAATCTGGCTCAGCCGTTTGCCAACAGCGCTCTTGCCTGATCCCATCGGTCCGACGAGACATATGGGAGGATTTTTCTGCATAGAGAGAGTCTACCCCGTGCCGCTTTTTCCGGGCAAAAAAAACGGGAGCCGAAGCTCCCGTTCGTTTAGATCGTATCGCCCTTACTGGGCATAGTCATCGATACCGCAATCCGGGTTATAGCCAAACGGGCTGGCCAGAATGCCGGTGTTAGCGGTACAGATCGCTGTGTTCAGCGTAAAGTTCTGAGGTACCACCAGACGTCCCGGGGGAGCCTGATCGAGGTCTTCGGTATCGGTCGCTGCGACATTCAGCAGATAAATCGCCGTTTCAGAAGACTCGGTACCCTGTACAGACGCGCGAGCCTGGAGTTCAACTTCGAGCCAGCCGCCGTATTCCTGCGGATAGAAGATGTCGATAAAGGCAAATCCGGAGGTGTTGGTGATGATCTCTGTCGCCCCGTCTGCCGGCGCAATCGTGGCAATGTTACCGGCTTCAATGGTGCCATTGAGGTTCACATCTTCGCCGAGGTCGAGAATACCGTTGCGGTTAAAATCTTCATCATCGCAGCGTTCGTTGACAACGCTTCTCCAGGCACCGGCGTCGGTGTTTCCACACCAGTAACCTTTAATGTACTTAACTGAAGAAGCGCTCATGATGACATTCACACCGGCTACCGGACGTCCGTCAGCGTCGGTCACCTGAAGGACGTAGGGAACCCGGTACTGCGCCGGATTGGGTTCAAAAATTTCGTTACCGGTACCAAACGTGAAGAAGACCTCTCGTCCAGCCACCGTGAGAAATACGCTGTCTTCAATCAACGTGTCTGCGACAGACGCCTTGATGACCACGCCGTCAACGCTCGAAGTTTGTGAGCTCGACGTGTAGAAAGTTTGTGCACGACCCTGGCTATCAGTTACCGCCGAGGCAACTGACAGACCGCCACCCGTAATGTCAGTAACGTCAAATTCGACCACGACGTTCTTGACCAGGTTGCCATTGGGATCCCGAACCACCGCGGTAATTGCACTCTGGCTGTTGGGCGCTATCGTGAACGGACTGGCCTGAACTTCAATCGTGCTCGGTTCGGTAGCGACAAACTCCACGCTCAACGTTGCCGACGGACCGTTTGTAGTTGTTGCGCTCACCGTAGACTGTCCGGCGTTAGAGGCCTGGATGGAAACACTGGCCTCGCCCGAAGCGTTGGTAACAACAGAGGAGGGTGTTACGTCTCCGCGAGTTGATGCAAAGCTTACGGATTGTCCGACGACGGGTGCATTGTTTTGCGACCAGCGAAGGGTCACGGTTTGTGGTGTG
>CAWUKD010000046.1:0-22738 GCA_963922815.1 uncultured Gammaproteobacteria bacterium | reverse complement strand
CACGAAAAGCCCAAATTCAGAACACGAGCGTGTCAGCAATCAAAAAGGGTAAAGCGAGGAACAGACCAGCGGGGGCCCGGGGGCGCAGCCCCCGGATATGGGGGTGTGGGGGTGAAACCCCCACTAAGGGGGTCGGGGGGTTTAACCCCCTACCTACATGTTGCGGCGATACTGCCCACCCACTTCAAACAGTGCGTCGGTGATCTGTCCCAGCGAGCAGTGTCTGACGGCTTTCATTAAGGCGGAAAAGCCGTTTTCGCCGTTAACAATCGCCGCCTTGATGTCGTCCAGGTGTTGCTGAGTCTGATCTTTGTGGCGTTCGTGGAAGTCGGCTACGCGCTGAATTTGTCGCTGCTTTTCGTCTTCTGTTGAACGGGCGAGTTCTATGTCCATCTGTTCGCTGCTGGCGTCGGGAAGGAAGGTGTTGACGCCAATAATTGGCAGGCTGCCATCATGCTTCTTATGTTCGTAGTACATCGATTCTTCCTGAATCTTGCCGCGTTGATAGCCGGTTTCCATAGCGCCAAGAACACCGCCACGATCTGAAATACGTTCGAACTCCTGAAGTACGGCTTCCTCGACCAGGTCGGTGAGTTCTTCGACAATGAAAGAGCCCTGGTTCGGGTTTTCGTTTTTGGCGACGCCGAACTCTCTGTTAATAATGAGCTGGATGGCCATGGCGCGGCGCACCGATTCTTCGGTCGGCGTGGTGATGGCTTCGTCGTAGGCGTTGGTGTGCAGGCTGTTGCAGTTGTCGTTGATGGCAAGCAGGGCCTGCAAGGTCGTGCGGATGTCGTTGAAGTCCATTTCCTGGGCGTGAAGAGATCGGCCCGATGTCTGGATGTGATATTTGAGCTTCTGGCTGCGGTCGTTGGCGCCGTACTTGTCTCTCATGGTGGTCGCCCAGATGCGTCTGGCAACGCGGCCCATAACGGTGTATTCGGGATCCATGCCGTTTGAGAAGAAGAACGAGAGGTTTGGCGCGAAGTCGTCGATGTGCATGCCTCTGGCCAGATAGGTTTCGACGTAGGTGAATCCGTTAGCCAGCGTGAAGGCCAGCTGCGAGATGGGGTTGGCCCCGGCTTCGGCAATGTGGTAACCGCTGATCGATACGGAATAGAAGCGACGAATATTGTGGTCGATAAAGTACTGGGCAATATCGCCCATCATGCGCAGGCTGAAGTCGGTAGAGAAAATGCAGGTGTTCTGACCCTGATCTTCTTTTAGTATGTCCGCCTGAACGGTACCGCGTACGTGACTGACGGCGAAGCGCTCGATGTCTGCGTATTCCTGTTCGCTCGGTTCCCGGCCGTGTTCTTTGACAAACTTGTCGTGCTGCTGGTCGATGGCGGTATTCAGAAAGAAGGCCAGAATGGTGGGCGCCGGTCCGTTGATGGTCATGGAGACCGATGTGCGCGGATCGCACAGATCGAAGCCGTCGTACAGTGCTTTCATGTCGTCGAGTGTGGCTATCGAGACGCCGGCGTTACCAATCTTGCCGTAGATGTCAGGCCGTACGGCCGGGTCAAATCCGTAAAGCGTAACCGAATCAAACGCCGTGGACAGTCGCTTGGCTTCCGAGTGTTCTGACAGCTGTTTAAACCGTTTGTTAGTGCGGAACGCATCCCCTTCGCCGGCAAACATGCGGGCGGGATCTTCGCCTTCGCGACGAAATTCGAATACGCCGGCGGTGTACGGGAAGCGACCGGGTACGTTGTCTTTCATCAGCCATTTAAGGCGTTCTCCGTGATCGACGTAGGAAGGTAGAGAAATTTTGGGAATACGCGTGCCCGACAGGCTTTGTGTGCTAACCGACTGCCGGACGGTTTTGCCGTTGGGCAGCGTGATATCAATGTCGTCAGCGCCACAGGTGTGTTTGAGCGTATCCCACTCCGCCAGCAGCTGTTTGGCGTGATCGGAAAGCGCCTTGTCTCTGGATGAGGCGAGTTCCTCCAGAGCAAGGGTGTCGTCGATGCCTTCACGGCGCAGCATGTCGCGTGTGGCGTTGAGTTGCTGGTGTTCGCGTGCGAGCGTTGACTGAGTTTCAACTGCGTCGTGATAAGCGCGAACCGTTTCGGAAATCTCGGCCAGATAGCGCTGGCGATGAGGCGGTACGATGATGGTCTTTTGGGATGGGCTGCGCCGGTTCACAGGCGCCAGCGCAGAGTCGTAAGGCGTGAGTCCTTTGTCGATCAGCAATGATTTCAAATGCTGATAGGCGGCCGTGACGCCATCGTCGTTAAAGCGTGACGCAATGCTGCCAAATACCGGCATATCGTCGGGGCTTTTGGAGAAGTCCTGACGATTTCGCTGAACCTGTTTGGATACGTCGCGAAGCGCGTCGTCGCTGCCTTTGCGGTCAAACTTGTTGATGACCACGATGTCCGCATAGTCCAGCATGTCGATTTTCTCCAGCTGGCTCTGGGCGCCGAATTCGGGTGTCATGACATACATGGAGGCGTCCACGAACGGCACAATGCCGGCATCGCCCTGGCCGATGCCGGGCGTTTCCACAATGACCAGATCAAATCCGGCGTGGCGCGCGGCCGCAATAACGTCGGGAACGTAATCAGGGACCTCTCCGGTGGTGCCGCGCGTGGCCAGCGATCGCATGAAAATATTCGGGTGATAAATCGCGTTCATGCGAATGCGATCACCGAGCAGGGCGCCGCCGGTTTTTCGGCGCGTCGGGTCGACCGCCAAGATAGCGATGCGAACGCCGTCTCCACTGTCCTGCCTGAAGCGCAGAATGATTTCGTCAG
This sequence comes from uncultured Gammaproteobacteria bacterium, assembly GCA_963922815.1. GTDB lineage: Bacteria > Pseudomonadota > Gammaproteobacteria > Steroidobacterales > SZUA-146 > SZUA-146. The sequence continues at coordinate 19,976 of CAWUKD010000046.1, read as the reverse complement.
TCAATGAGGATTTACCGGCGCCGCCAGTACCTGTGATGCCCAGTACCGGAGTTTTAGGGGCCGTTGATTTTAACTGGTTCAGTTCTTGCTCGGAGTACGCGCCGTTTTCGATACCGGTGATCACGCGCGCCAGCCGCGTCTGGGAATAATCCGACAGACCGTCGAATGCGGGTGCGTCAGGTGCGCCCGTGGCGCTGGCGGTGCGTTCGAGCATGTCGTCGATCATGCCCTGTAAGCCCAACTGCTGGCCGTCATGCGGAGAATAAATTCGTTCGACGCCGTAGTCCTGCAACGACTGAATTTCGTCATACACAATCACACCACCTCCGCCGCCAAACACTTTGATGTGACCAGCGCCGTTTTCTTTGAGCATGTCGATCATGTACCGAAAGTATTCGTTGTGTCCGCCCTGATAGGAGCTGATCGCAATGGCATGCACGTCTTCCTGAAGCGCCGATTCGACCACGTTGGCGACTGAGCGGTTGTGGGCGAGGTGTACGACTTCGGCGCCTGACGCCTGAAGGATTCGCCGCATGATATTGATGGACGCGTCGTGACCGTCGAACAACGAAGCCGCCGTGACAAAGCGCAACGGCTTGGAGTGTGCAGCTGTCGCGGCTGTGGGAGGTTGGACCAGAGGTGTGATAGAGCTCATGACGGATTTCCCGGCTGCATTAGCTGCGCCATAGTTTGGATAAGTTGATGGTGCTGGGCTTTGAGTGCGTTCCGGTCATCCGGATTCGCGAGCCAGTGATAAACAATGCCGATGATGGCCGCGCTGAACAGGGCCGCTATTCCGCTGGCATGGGTTTGAGGGGCCTGCGGATCCGCTTCCAGTACCCACTGGGCAACGTCCCGCTGTCTGCGTTGATCGATGTTGGTGACGACGTCAATCGTGTCGGATCCCGGACTGATCGCGCTCATCCACAGTATGTAAAAGGCACGAACCGGCGCTGCAGCGTCACAGCAGAGGTCGCAGTGGGCCTGCACGGCCGCCCGCATCGCCTCGATGCCGGAAACGCCCTGCGTCGCGTGGTTCAGCTGCTCTAGCCACTGTTCGCCGACCGCATGCATGACGAATTCGAACAGGCCCTGCTTTGACCCGAATCGGTATCCGGCCAGGCCCCGACTGTAGCCGGCCCGTTCGCCAACGGCCTTTAACGTCATGTTTTCCAAGCCCTTTTCGGAAATCAGTTCGACGGCGGCTGACAGCATTTTTCGGTCAGACTCAAGCGTGCGTTCCGCGTGAGATCGTCTGGTTGTTGTGAGCGGTGAGGGCATCTGGCCATTTTCACTCATTTGCTTGTTCCAAGCAAGTAAATGATGCCTGCAAAGTGATCTGGCCACGGCCTGCCCCGTCGGTCGGAATACCAGGTCTTGGTCAGGCCGACCCTTCGCGGAGGATGAACGGGCAGAGAGCCCTGGTCCGCGCTACTCAGCGCGGCGGGTGCGCGAGGCTGAACTCTTCGTCATTGCCAGGATCAGGTGGTGGAGTTGGCAACCCGGCGCTGGATAAAGCCGTCGCAGGAATTGCGGCGGCAGCTGATTTCAACTTCGCGTAAATCGCTAATACGCTCGGCGAAATATTCACGGCCGATCTGGAATACCGCGATATGCGGATCGCTTTGATGAAACTGAATAAACGGCGACAGCTGGGAACCGAGCGGATAGTCTTCTTCTGCCAGTACACGGACTTCAAATGAGCGAACCAGGACAGCACCGTAGCTGCAGTGGCCATCCGTGCCGTCACGAAATTCGACGAACACGGACGCGTCGTATTCAAATCGAAACTCGTAAGTGGCGTAGAAACAGTTGCCGTAACCCGTGGAGGCGTCAATTTCAACGCGTTCATCAAATTCGATAAAGCCGCCCATTTCAATCGATGTGGCCGTACTCTCATCAATGGAATAGTCGAGCACGCTCTTGGCGACTAATCCTGGTTTAGTCTCGTCATCAGTACTGCCGGAGCCGCATCCGGCCATGGCAATCACAAGTATCAAAACACATATAACTTTGGCAGCGTTCATAGACAGGTATTTGGTGAAGGGTGGGTCAGTGTAACGCGAGCGCTTCGTTTGTGCAGCAATTTGAGCCAATAACGCGAATTGCACTCGCGTTTCAAAGGTGCCAGCATGGCTTTTTGCCGAAGTTATACCGTGCCGACTTTACTTATTGTTACCAACACTCCCTCCGCCAACACCCGCCTTCTGGCGGAATCGGTCGTACGCGGCGCCACCCGTAGTTCCGTTGACGTCGTGTTTTCGTGCCCTCTGGACGCCGACAGCGAGCTCGTTCAGGAGGCCGATGCGGTGATCATTGGCACGACTGAAAACTTTGGCGCCATGAGCGGATTGATCAAAGACTTCTTCGAGCGTATTTACTACGACTGCCTCGAGCAGACTCAGGGAATGCCGTTTGCGCTGTACGTGCGCGCCGGTCTCGACGGGCAGGGCACTCTTGAGGGTGTGCAACGAATTACAACCGGTCTTAAATGGAAGCTGATTCAGGAGCCGCTACTGCTGCATGGCAAGCACAGTGATAGCTTCGCAGTTCAATGCGAGGAGCTTGGCGAAGTCGTTGCTGCCGGTTGCGAAGCCGGAATTTTCTGAGCACGTGTTGTTAGTGGAGCAGGCTTTCGCGCAGGCGAATTGATAGCTCTCAGGAACAGGCGGGGCACCGAGGATCTTTGCGCAGCGTCAGTGAGCGCCATTGCAACGTTTGAGCATCAAGACAATGCAGCTGTCCTGAATTATCCCGATTAAAGACCAGCAGGTTCAGCGCGGCCGTGGCGGCCATGCTGCCAATGATCCCAACCAGAGGTGAGATGACACCCTGGCCCTGACAGTCACCCGTGGCTTCGTCATTCTCGTCGTACAGGCAGCGGTAGCAGGGACTGCTATCCAGATCATGGCGGAACACCGCGATTTGTCCTTCTTCACGAATGGCCGCTGCGGATATCAGAGGGGTACGCTTGTTAAGAGCCGCCTGATTCAGTGTGAATCGAGTGCCAAAGTTATCGCTGCAGTCGATGACGCAGTCGCTGGTAGTTAACAGCGCTTCGAGACCTGGCTGATCCAGCCGTTCGGTAACCGGTTTGAGCGTTACATCCGGGTTGAGTGCTGCGAGCCGCTGCACCGCAGATTCGGTTTTAAGCTGGCCCAAGTTGCTTGTGTCGTGCAACGGCTGGCGGGACAGATTGGACAGGTCTACGTGATCAAAGTCATTCAGAATCAGGGTGCCCACGCCGGATGCGGCAAGATACATGGCTGCCGGCGAACCCAGGCCTCCCAGGCCGACGATCGTGACGGTTTTTGCGGCGAGAGCGCGCTGTTGATCTTCACCCCAGCCGTTTAGCGCGATCTGGCGGGCGTAGCGCGTTTTCCAGTTGTCATTCACGCGGGTCCGCCTTGTCCGAATGAAGCGTTTCGCCGGGCGTGAAGTACAGGAACGCGGCGCCTTCCGGTGCTGCCGGGCGATGCCAGATGCCTTTGGGTACAACGGCGACTGAGCCCGCGGGAACTGATTTTACTTCCGTGCCCGAGTCGTACAGCATCGTGAGTTCGAAGGTGCCCTCAAGAACGTAAAAAAATTCGTCTGTTTCAGGGTGCATTTCCCAGTACGGAGACACTCCTGTTATTCGGCAGGTTCCAAACGCATGCTCATTGAATCGGGCGGCGTCAATAAAGTCACCGTCGTCGTGAGCGTCAAGTAGCTGTTTGAGATCTGCAATTTCCATAGGCGCGCGAGCATCAGAGCAACGGTGAGTTTCACCATGGGTTTCGCCTAGTCGTCCCGTGACGATGACTCAGGCTTGAGGCTGCGACGCATCAGAGCAGACACAGCCTTGCGGGGAGATTTGTTTTCGTACAGAACTTTATACAGCTCCGTCACAATGGGCATGTCGACGTCATGCGATTCTGCCACCTGCCAGACGGCCTTGGCCGCACGAACGCCTTCAACCACCTGGCCGATTTCCTCGGCGGCTTCTTCGATGGTTTTGCCTGCGGCAAGTGCCAGACCCATGCGCCGGTTGCGCGACAGGTTGTCAGTGCAGGTGAGCATCAGATCGCCAACCCCGGCCAGTCCCAGAAAGGTTTCCTGATTGGCGCCAAGAGCCACGCCGAGGCGCGACATTTCCACAATGCCTCGCGTAATCAGGGCAACGCGCGTGTTCGCACCGAAGCCCAGGCCGTCAGAAATACCGGCGCCGATGGCCAGCACGTTCTTAACCGCGCCGCCGACTTCCACGCCAACCATGTCGTCAGTGGTGTACGCTCTGAAGGATTCATCCGAAATGTCACGAGCCAGATCCTGAGCAAAAGATTCGTCAGTGGATGCAATGCTCATGGCGGTCGGCAAACCTTTGCCTACTTCTGCCGCAAAGGTGGGCCCCGAGAGCACGGCGGTCGGGATATTATCGCCCAGTACTTCGCGGGCAATCTGATGGGGAAGCTTGCCGGTGTTTTCCTCGAAGCCTTTGGTTGCCCAGCACACCCGCCCGTCCAGCGGCATCAGAAATTCAAGTTTCTCAAGCGTTTCCCGAAAGGCATGACTGGGTACGGCAACCAGTATGTCGCGAGCGCCCGATACGGCTTCGGCGAAGTCTGTCACCACCTCCAGTTTTTCCGGGAACGGGCAATCGGGCAAGTATTTCTCGTTCACCCGGTCTGCGCGCATGTCTTTGACCTGCTTCGTATTGCGGCCCCAGATCACGGTGTCCCGTCCGCTACGTGCAAACTGTATGGCCAGCGCCGTACCCCAGGAACCTGAACCCAGTACGACCAAAGGGCTGGTGTTGGCTTTTGTCATAGTGACCTAGTGTCGCTCGTCGGTGTTTTTGGCTTCGGCCTGCGCTTTTTGCATCTCTTGCTGGTGTTGTGCCAGCAGAGCATCAAAATTAATGGGCTGCAGCGCAAGGCTTGGAAACCCGCCCCGGCTCACCAGATCTGCAATGGCCGCGCGCGCATACGGGAAGAGCTGGTTGGGGCAGAAGCTGCCGGCAACCTGCTTGACTTCGTCGTCAGAGAAACCGTTGATCACAAACACACCGGCCTGCTGCACTTCGCACAGGAAAACGCTGCCGTTATCATTTTTGGTGTCTATGGTTACCGTGAGCACCACTTCGTACGTGCCGTCATCGCGCTTGGCCGAACGGGTGTTCAGCTGCAGGTTGATGTCGGGTTTCCATTCTTCTGTAAACACGTCAGGTGCTTTGGGAGACTCAAAGGAAACGTCTTTCACGTAAATGCGTTGTATGGCGACTTGTCGATCACCAGCGGGTTGTTCTGCCATCGTATTGACCTGTAGTAGTGGGCCGTTCGACCCGTGTATTAATCAGGAGGCGAGCAGCGTATCCAGTTCGCCGCGCTGTTCCAGTGCGTGTAGATCGTCGCAACCGCCGATGTGGTGGTCACCATAAAATATCTGGGGCACGCTCGTTCGTCCAGAGCGCTCGCGCATGATGGCGCGCTGTTCGGCGTCCTGATCGACGCGAATCTCTTCAAATTCAATGTTTTTGGAGCTAAGCAGCTGTTTGGCGCGCATGCAGTACGGGCAAAAGCGCGTGCCGTATAAAACGATACTCGTCATTGGGTCTATTTACCTTGTTCCAGCGGCAGGTTGTCACTCGTCCATGCGGTAAGCCCGCCTTTGAGGTTCACGGCTTTTAGTTCAAGTCCGCGCAACATCGTGCTGGCACGCGCTCCCTGCATGCCGGTGTCATCGTAAACGATAATAAATTTGTCCTTGTGCGCCTTGAACGCTTTTTCAGCCTTGGCTTCGAGGTCATCGAAGGCAATGTGCATGGCGCCCATGATGTGTCCGGCACGAAATCGTTCGATGCTTCGTACATCCACTACTTTGGCGCCGTTGTTCATCAGCGCTACGGTTTGCGAGGGCGAAACATCGATCCCTTTGCGACTGAAAAGCCGAAATTCATTGGCGAAAAGAATGATCGTAAGCACTACGGCCAGACCTACTAGATAGGGGTGGTTGCCCGAAAATTCAATAATCTGCTGCATATTCGCGAATCATCCTGTAAAACAATTACTTAAACCTGCCCCACCGCAGGGCGCGGCATTATAACACTGCCCTATGTTGGCTGAACAAAAAACACTAGAATACGGTCCAGGAAACCAGCTCTGGCGTTCTAAGGCGCTGATCCGCAAACTTATCCCGCGCCCAGAGCGTGCAGATGAATAACCATAAGGACTTATCAGATGACCCAGCCAGATGTACGCCCGGTAGCACTATTGATTATGGACGGCTGGGGCTATCGTGAAGAGGCCGAACACAATGCCATCCTGGCCGCGAACACCCCGAATTTCGATCAGCTCAAAAAAGACTATGCCTGGGGCCTGATCGGTACGTCGGGTATCAACGTTGGGCTGCCCTCCGGGCAGATGGGCAATTCCGAGGTCGGTCACCTGAATCTGGGCTCGGGCCGGGTCGTTTATCAGGACTACACGCGCATTGGCGCCGCCATCGAGGACGGGACGTTCGACCAGAACGTGGCGCTCACCGAGGCCATGGACGGCGTGGCGGAATCGGGCCGGTCGCTGCATCTCATGGGTCTGTTGAGCCCCGGTGGCGTGCACAGTCACGAAGACCACTTCATCGCCGCCATACGCATGGCCGCTGCGCGCGGGGTCACATCGCTGATGATCCACGCCATGCTCGACGGCCGGGATATGCCACCTCGCAGCGCGATGGCCTCGCTGAAACGGATCGACGAAGTGCTGGAGGAAACGGGTACCGGCCGCATTGCAACACTGGCAGGCCGTTACTACGCCATGGATCGTGATAACCGCTGGGACCGCGTCGAGCGCGCCTATCACCTCTACACGACAGGGGCTGCCGCCTTTACGGCAGAGTCGGCGGTTGAAGGTCTGGAAGCCGCCTACGCCAGAGACGAAAACGATGAATTCGTCCAGCCCACTCAGGTGGGTGAGCCTGCGCTGATCGGCGATGGCGATGCGGTCATCTTTATGAACTTTCGGGCCGACCGGGCGCGCGAAATGACGCAGGCGTTTACCGACAGCGACTTTGACGGTTTCGAGCGTGAGTCCGTACCGGCGCTCCACTCGTTTACCTGCATGACCGAATATCACAAAGATTTTGACGTGGCCGTAGCGTTCCCTCCGGCCACGCTTCCCAATGTGCTCGGCGAGTACGTGTCCGGGCTGGGACTCAGGCAGCTGCGCATCGCCGAGACTGAAAAGTATGCCCACGTTACGTTTTTCTTTAACGGCGGGATTGAAAAGCCGTACGAAGGCGAAGAGCGCATTCTGGTGCCCTCTCCCAAAGTGGCGACCTACGATTTGCAGCCCGAAATGAATGCGCCCGAAGTCGCGACCCGGCTGGTAGAGGCTATTGAGGGCGATACCTTCGATTTGATTGTGTGCAATTTTGCGAACGCGGACATGGTCGGTCACACCGGCAATTTCGACGCCGCCGTAAAAGCCATTGAAGCACTGGACGACTGCATCGGGCGAGTGGCGGATGCGCTGAAACGGGCCGGCGGGGAACTGCTGGTAACGGCGGATCACGGCAACGCGGAAAAAATGCAGGACGAGTGCACCGGGCAGGCGCATACGGCGCATACCACGTTCGATGTGCCGTTGATTTACATGGGTCGGGAGGCCTCAATAGCCGAGGGCGGCGTGCTGTCTGACATTGCCCCGACGCTGCTTAATATGATGGGCCTTGAGATTCCCGAAGAAATGACAGGAACATCATTGTTAACGTTCAAGTGACGACGCGCATTTTTCAACTTCTGGGACTGGCCTGTCTGCTGCTGCTGGCCGCGCCGCCTGCTGCGGGTGACAGTGAAAAAGATCTGAGCAAGGTGCGTGACCGTATCGGTAAGCTCGAAAGGGATATCAGTCGCACTTACGCTGAGCGCAATAATCTGCAGGCGCGCCTGGCGGAAACCGAGCGGTTGACGGCGAAACTGCAGTCCAGCATCGCCAGGCTGAACAGGGAGCGGGAGGCCAGCGAAGCCCGGCTCAAAGAACTCGAGCGTGAAAAACAGGCGCAGCTGACGGCGCTTAAAAACGAAAAAAATGATCTGGCGGCGCAGGTGTATTCGGCTTACGTGGGCGGCCGACAGGAAAAAATAAAGCTGTTACTCACGCAGCGCGATCCCTCCGAACTCGGACGGGTTGCGGTGTACTATGAGTATCTCAATCAGCACCGTCTGGCGCAGATCGACCGGGTGAACGAACTGCTTTCCACGCTGGATCAGCTGACGGCTCAGGCGCAGCTGGAGAACAAGTCGATCAAGAACCTGCAGCAGCAGCGCCACCGCGAACTCGAATCGCTCAAAGCGGCCAGAGCCGAGCGTCAGAAAACCATTAACCTGCTGACTAAAAAAATAGACAGCGGCCGGGGTCAGGTCGCACAGCTGAAATCGGAAGAGGCCCGGCTGCTGAAGCTGATCGAAGACCTTGAGAAAATCATGCAGGATTTTCCGGTCGGGTCGCGGTCCAGCTTTGCCAAGCTGAAAGGAGAACTCGCGTGGCCGACTCGCGGCGTGCTGCTGGCCGATTTTGGGCAGTCGCGCGGCGGGTCCAGCATGAAGTGGGACGGCGTGCTGATTGGCGCCAAGCGCGGTGCGCCCGTGCGCGCGGTGGCCAGAGGGCGGGTGGCTTACGCCGACTGGCTGCCAGGACAGGGACTGCTCGTGGTTCTGGAGCACGGTGAAAACTATTTCAGTTTGTATGGCAGAAACGATACCGTGACCGCAAAACCGGGCGACTGGGTGGAGGCTGGGGATACCATAGCGACTGTCGGTGATTCAGGCGGGCAGTCGCAGGTGGCGCTGTATTTTGGGCTGCGCAAGAAGGGTACGGCCGTTAATCCGCGAAAGTGGTTTAAAACACGATTACAGAAAGGGTGAACTTGAACGTAACAAGAATAATTGCAGCAGGCCTGATGGTACTGCTGTCATGGGGCGCGAATGCGTACGACTATGAATCGCACTTCAATGCCGGTGAACCGGAGACCTGGCCTGTCATTGCTATCATTATTGATGACATCGGGAACCAGTATAAAGAAGGCAAACGCGCGGTTTCACTGCCCGGTCCGGTGGCCTATGCCGTTCTGCCCCATACGCCTTACGGCCCAACGCTGGCGCGGGATGCGAACGCTCTGGGAAAAGAGGTCATGCTGCATCAGCCGCTGCAGGCCGCCAGCAGCAATCACCTGCTTGGACAGGGAGCGATAACGCTGGAGCACTCGGCGGAAGAATTGAAGGCAGCGCTGCGGGCAAACCTGGATACCGTCCCGTTTGTCGTGGGCGTCAATAACCACATGGGAAGCTTGTTGACGCGACATCCCGGACATATGCGCTGGCTCATGGAGGCGATCAAAGACGATGGTTCACTGTTTTTTGTCGACAGCGTAACGACCGGCAGCAGTGTGGCACTGGGCGTGGCGGAAGAGCACGATATCCCCAGCGTGAGGCGCGACGTGTTTCTCGATAGCCAGCAAAACAGGAACGCCATTGCCAATCAGTTTGAGCGCCTCAAACAACATGCGCGAAAAAACCGCTATGCCGTCGGGATCGGGCATCCATTTCCAGAGACTCTGCAAGTGCTTGAAAAAGAGCTGCCGCGGCTGTCGGATCTTGGTTATCACCTGGTCAGCATTCAGCGTATGATCGAACTTCAGTCTGGCGACACCGGGTCAGACACTGATAACGCGACTGTTCCCATGCCGCACGACCCATACGGAATGCGGAAACCGTCGCAGCTGCGAGACAACGAGGAGTCACCATGAAAAACACCTGTCGAACCCTGACTATTCTGGCTGCCGGATATCTGTTGACGGCATGCGGTGACGGCGCCGATTCGGCCCGCAATGCGAATGAGACTGAGCAGGAGGGAGTCTCGGTCAATAAAGAAGTCGACCTTGCCGAAGCCAAAGCGGAAGACTTTGTTCGTGGTTTGACCGATGCCATCTCCCAGTTCAACGAGAAGGTTGAGACGGTGCCGGTGAGCGAACTCAAAAGCATCATGCCCGTCGAGATTCCGGGAATGACCAGAACCGAGTACAACAACAGCAAAAAGGGCGTTGAGGGCTTCAGTATCAGTGCTGCAACCGCACGGTTCGAGCAGGACTCCGGACCGGGCGTGCTGGAGCTGGCGATTACCGATATCGGTAACGTGCGTGGCTTTGCCAAATTTGGTCTTGATATGCTCGAAATCGAAATCGACGAAGAGAATCAGGATGGCTTTAAGCGCACAGAGCTCTACAAGGGGCATAAATCCTTTCAAAGCTCGAGCAAAACGTTTTCGGGACTGGAGTCGGAAATGATTGTGTTCGTTGGCGATCGCGTCATTGTCAGCGCCAACGGCAAAGACGTTGACTGGGATCTGATCGAAGACGTTGTCGACTCCATTCCGCTGAAAAAACTCGAAGCACTGGTTCGGTAGGACCCGATTCGGCCAGGTCTGAGTCGTCCCGAAGGCCGACCGTTCCTGTCCTGGTTGCTACGTAAATGAAACGCTTTAATTCCGGCTTCCTGATCGCAGGCTTGGGCCTGCTGTCTTTGGGCTATGCGATCGTAATCACGTTCCTGAATGTAACGCACATCCGCGCCATGCCCGCCGAAACCCGGGTCATGCTCTCTTCGCTGCAGCCGCTGGTTGCCGCATCTGAGCCGGTTGTCATTGCCGAAACCAATATAGGTTCACCGGATGCTGATAGCGGGCTTGTGAAAGGGGATGTTTCCGTCGCATACGGACGTCAGAAATTTCCGGCCAGCACGGGCGTGTGGATTAATCCGTCGCTGCCTCATGGCGATCCCGGCCGCTATCTGCATCGAATGCGCGCCGGAGTGCTGCGCGATAAGGTCAGCGGCGCGGATCTCGAGTCGGTGTTCCTTGTCGAAGTACTGCAAAACTTTAATCAACATGGTGACGAGGTGCTCGTCAATCTGTGGCGGTTTCCGTTTCAGCAGCAGAGTGACGGAGCGTCGATTACCGATGCCGTGTCCGAGGCCCGCTTCGCGGGCAGGGTCAGTCTTGACGAGGCTGGAAACGATCCGGGCTGGCGAGCTGTTTTTGCATCGTCACATGCCCGTGTCGTACGCGCGTTTCCGGCCCTCGCCGCATTGTTAATCAGTCTTGCGGCGTTTGGCTCGCTGCTGTTTACGCTGTGGCGTGAGCAACCCTGGGCGGTCACGGCAACCACCGTCACGTTTGCCCTCCCGATTGTCAGCGCGGCGCCGTTTCTCACGGCGTTTGGCTGGGTTCCGATTCTGGCGGCCGTGATTCTCGGTTTTATCATGACCGTGGCTCTGGCCTGTGCCGTGGAGCAGCGACTGGTGCCCGTCGTGCGTGCACGATTTCAGACCCGCGTCGGACGACGCCTGCTCGAAGGAGGGCTGGTTCCGGGTTTCGCGCTGATGGCGGGCACGACGCTGGTGGTGTCGCTGGCGAGCGTATCGGTGATTCCGTGGCAGGGTCTGGGCAGTGGCTCTCCTGGCGATATATTTGTTGAATCGCTGATTCGGCCCGCGGTGGGTTTGTTGCTCGGCGGTACCGGAGGCGCGCTGCTGCTCACGCTGTTTCACCTTGTTCTTAACTGGCGCAATCACCGTCAGGACCATGCTGTAGCCGACATAGACTGATGCCGGCTCGCAGGCTCCGGTATACTCGGCGCCCATACTCGTTGGATAAGGACTCAGAGTGTCTATTATTGTTGCCTTGCGTAAAGGCGGTCAGGCCGTCATTGCTGCGGATACTGCTCAGAGCGATGAGAGCATGGTCATGACGGCTAAGTATTTGGTAAATCATGAAAAAATACTGAAAGCTGGTGACAGCTATGTCGGTCTCGCGGGCTGGTCTGCGTCGCAGGATATCTTCGAGAGTCTGGTGCGCGAAAAACCCGATCTGCTTCAGTTTGGCTCCCGCGCCGCCATTTTTGACAGCTTTCGGGCCATGCACGAGGTGATGAAAGAAAAATACTTCATAGATACCCAGGAGGACAAAGAGCAGCCGGTGGAATCCAGTCAACTGGGCGCGCTGATTGTCAATCCGCACGGCGTCTTTGAAATTGAAAGCTATCGATCGGTGAGCGAGTACTCCCGGTTCTGGGCGCTCGGTTCGGGGAAACGCCTGGCCATGGGGGCCATGCACGCGCTTTACGATACTACTGACGACATTGTGGCTATTGCCCGCGCGGCCGTGGAAGCGGCCTGCGAGTTTGATGATGGCTGCTCTTTACCGATTACCCATCATGTGGTCACACTTACATCTTGAAGTCACTCGGTCCGTTGACCGAATGCTGCTTAACAGGAGTTACTTATGAATGTTTCTACTTTTCGAAACGGGATTCTGATCCTGCTCGTGGCTGTTGGTTTGATAGCCTGCTCACCGTCAGGTTCGGATTCGACGGATTCCGCCGACGCGACTACGGCAAGCGACCCTGGCACTGACAAGAACCTGCCGGAATCAGGGAATGCGCTGACGCTCGCCGGGTCGCTCAAGGGTCGGCTGGACATTTATGCCACGTTCGCGCTCGAAGCGGATATCAACCATTTGAGCGATCGTCAAAAACAGATGCTGCCGCTGCTGATTGAAGCGTCGAAAATCATGGATGAGCTTTTCTGGCGACAGGCCTACGGTTCGAAAGAGGAATTGCTCGGTCGAATCAAGGATCCAAAAGCACGCCGATTTGCAGAAATTAATTACGGCCCCTGGGATCGCCTCGATGGCGACAAGCCCATGTTTAACGAGACTCAGGCCAAGCCGCTGGGCGCACAGTTTTACCCGGCCGATATGACCAAAGAAGAATTTGAAGCAGCGGAGCTGCCGGGCAAGGTCGGGCTGTATTCGTTTATTCGACGGGACGGCGATGAATTGAAAATCGTTCCGTTTCATCAGGAGTATGCGTCAGAGCTGCGCGAAGCGGCCGATCTGTTGCGCAAAGCCAGTACGCTGGCCGACGACCCGCAGTTTGCTACGTATCTGACCATGAGAGCCGAAGCTCTTGTCACCGATGACTATCAGCCCAGCGATATGGCCTGGATGGATATGAAAGATAACGCCATTGATGTGGTAATCGGCGCTATCGAAACCTATGAAGACCTGCTGTTTGGCTATCGCGCGTCGTATGAAAGCTACGTGCTGATCAAGGATTTGTCGTGGAGCGAGCGCCTGTCGCGATACGCAAGTTTTCTGCCTGAACTACAGGAAGGGCTGCCCGTGCCTGATGCGTACAAGCAGGAAACCCCCGGACGCGATTCCGACCTGAATGCCTACGATGCGATTTATTACGCCGGTCACAGCAATGCCGGGTCGAAAACCATTGCCATCAACCTGCCGAACGACGAGGAAGTGCAGCTGGCCAAAGGAACGCGTCGCCTGCAGCTTAAGAACGCGATGCGCGCCAAATTCGACAAGATCCTCGTGCCGATTTCGGGTGAGTTAATCGTGCCGGATCAGCGCAAGCACATTACGTTCGACGCATTCTTCAGTAACACCATGTTTCACGAAGTGGCTCACGGGCTCGGTATTAAAAACACTCTGGATGGATCTCAGGCCGTACGCGTTGCGCTAAAAGAGCTGGCGTCTCCGACCGAAGAAGGAAAGGCCGACGTGCTGGGTTTGTACATGGTGACAAAACTGTTTGAGAAAGGCGAGATTCCGGACGGCGAGCTGATGGACAACTATGTGACGTTCCTGGCGTCGATATTCCGTTCGATTCGCTTTGGGGCTTCCAGTGCGCATGGCAAAGCCAATATGGTTCGTTTCAATTTCTTTGAAGAAATGGGTGCGTTCAGCCGCAATGCCGACGGTCAGTATCGCGTCGATTTTGACAAGATGCAGGCCGCCATGAACGCGCTGTCCCGCAAGATCCTGATGCTGCAGGGCGACGGTGACTACGAAGGAACCAAGGCGCTGATCGAAGGAAGCGGCAACATCACGACCACCTTGCAGAACGACCTCGATCGACTGTCGGCCGCCGGTATTCCGGTGGATATCGTCTTTGATCAGGGCGTGAACTACGCTGCACGATAGCCGCACGTTTTGTCTTTAACAGCCTGGATACTGACGGCGGCCGCGCTGGTCGCCGTCAGTGCAATACTCGCGGAGTACCGCGGCACCCATTCGTGGCGCTACCTGCTAAAACCTCTTCCCGTATTACTGCTGATGGCCGTCGTGGGCCTGTCCGAAAGCGTCGACTCGGCGGTTGGCGTCTTGTTCATTTTCGGGCTGATTTTATCGGCAACCGGCGACGTTATCCTGATTGATCGCCGGCGATTCGTTCATGGACTCAGCGCTTTTCTGTTAGCCCACATAGCCTATATTTTTGCCTTCTGGCTGATGCTGCGCGATGCGCCACGACTCTGGATTGTTGTACTACTGTCGCTGTGGGGAGGCGTGTTGCTGTGGCGCTTAAAATCGCAGCTTGGGAAGCTGCTGCTGCCGGTTTTTGGTTACATCACGGTCATTAATGTCATGATCTGGCTGGCGGTGGAGGTGCATGCCGGTATCGGCACGCCCGAGAGTCGCCTGCTGGCCATCGGTGCCTTGCTGTTCGGAGTCTCTGATACGGTGCTGGCGCTGGACCATTTTCGGTCCCCGTTTCCGGGCTCGAAAGCGCTGATTCTGGTGACCTACTATCTGGCGCAAGCCTGTATGGCGGTGGCCGTAGCCTCCATTGTCCTGTAGAGCCTGAACCGGTTTGCCCAAACGTCCGGAATGCCTGGTTGCTGGTCGTCCGGTTGTCTGGCTGCCGACGTGCGTGGCATCTGTCAGAGCCATCAGGCCCTGGCCGCAAGCTCCTCATAGACTTTCAGCGTTTTGTCGATCGTCGTCGAATAGTGAAAATCGTTCTGGATGCGTTCCCGAGCGGCCTTGCCCATGGCTTTGCGTTCCTCGGGATGAGTCACCAGATAGCGGATGGTGTCCGCAATGGAGCCGGCATCAGACGGCTTGAAAATCATACCGCTGACGCCGTGTTCGATGAGCTCCGGACTGCCGCCGGCGTCGGCAACGGTCGGCGTGACCTCATTAACCATGCCCTCGATTATGCCGCGAGGAAGCCCTTCGCGCTTGGTCGCAGCAAGAATGCAAATGTCGGCGGCAGCGATGACCTGAGTAACATCTTTACGATAGCCGGTGAAGTGTATGCGGTCGCGCATGGCGCAGCGGGCCAGCGTGTCGGCGTATTTTTCCTGGTCGATATTGCCGACCAGCAGCACGTGCAGCTTGTCGAGATCAGCCATCTGGTGGCAGGCTTCGATCAGAAACGGCAGACCCTTGCGCGGGCGGTCGTTGACCGTGCAGACGAGTACAACGGCGTCTTCAGGAACGCCCAGTTCAGCGCGAGGTACCGCCGGTTTGTCATACCAGCTGACGTCATGACCCTTATAGATGGTGATGGCTTTGTCCGGTGGAAAGCGCCACCACAGCAAGGTCAGTCCTGCCAGATGGCGGCGTATGGCATCGGCCACACAGATAATCTTGTCGATACGGGGGTGCAGGAACGTCAGCCAGGAAATCGGGTCGTGAACCTTTTCGACGCCGGCTATGCCGCGGTAGGCGAGCAAACGGGGTCGCAGTCCGCGACTGGCGCGTAGTCCGTTCTGGACGGCGCGATTGGTAAACATGTGAACAATATCCGGATCGGTGTCGAGAATTTCCTGTCGGATAAATTGAGTGGCCTGTTTGTCCCAGCGGCTGTTCAGCTCGACCGTTTTGTGCGGTACACCGGCTTCTTCCAGGAGTCGTATATTGGGTGCATCGGAGCCGTGCAGCACGGTCATTTCAACGCCGCGCTGGCTGAGGCCAATGAGTTGTCGGGTTTCGGGAAGGTCGCCGCTTGGGCTGATGGCTAATACTCGCATGACGCAAGTGTGCTACCGGCGCGCGCAAATTGCACGCGCCGGCAGCGGATCGAGCTGTTAGCTGACGGCGTCGAGCGCCTGGCTAATGTCGGCCAGGATGTCATCGATGTGTTCAATGCCAACAGAGATGCGGACGAGGTCCTCGCTCACACCGGATTTTTGCAGCTCTTCCGGGCTGAGCTGTCGGTGCGTCGTAGACGCCGGATGACACGCCAGCGATTTGGCGTCACCGATGTTGACGAGCCGCAGTATCATTTGCAGGGCGTCGATAAACTGGGCTCCCGCTTCGGCACCGCCTTTAATGCCAAAACTCAGGATTCCCGAGGCTTTTCCGCCGGTAATTTTCTTGCAGGTATCCCGGTACTGACTGTCGCCGAGTCCCGCATAATTCACCCAGGTTACCTTGTCGTGCTTTTTGAGGCACTTCGCAACTTTTTTCGCGTTCTTGCAGTGTCGCTTCATGCGCAGTGCCAGTGTTTCAAGGCCCTGCATGATCAGGAACGCACTGTGTGGTGACAGCGCCGAGCCCGTATTGCGCAGCGGAACAACCCGACAGCGCCCGATGTAGGCCGCTTCTCCCAGCGCTTCGGTATACACAACGCCGTGGTAAGACGGGTCGGGTTCGTTCATCACCGGAAAACGTTTCTTGTTGGCCGCCCAGTCAAACTTGCCGGAATCAACGATGATGCCGCCAATGGTGGTGCCGTGACCGCCAATGTACTTGGTGAGCGAGTGAATCACGATGTCGGCGCCGTGTTCAAACGGGCGACACAGTACGGGCGTTGCCACGGTGTTGTCGACGATGACTGGTACACCGTGCTTGTGGGCAATCTTCGCAATCTTTTCAATGTCGACGACGTTGCCAGCCGGATTGCCGATTGATTCCAGAAACACTGCTTTGGTGTTGTCGTCAATCGCGGCTTCGAGCGACGCGTAGTCGTCCGCCGTGAAAAACCGGGTTTCAATACCCTGGCGAGGAAGAGAGTGGGCGAAGAAGTTGTATGTGCCGCCGTACAGCTGAGACGTGCTGATGATGTTGTCGCCATGTCCTGCGATACATTCTATGGCGTAGGTGATGGCCGCCATGCCTGACGCCACGGCCAATGCGCCGATTCCACCTTCCATTTCCGTGATTCGCTGTTCAAGAACAGCGGTCGTTGGGTTCATGATACGCGTGTAGATATTTCCAGGGACAGCAAGGTTGAACAGGTCGGCGCCGTGCTGCGTATCGTTAAACGTGTACGAAGTAGTCTGGTATATGGGCACTGCCGCTGCGTTGGTGGGTTCTTCTGCTGTGTAACCGCTGTGCAATGCGATGGATTCGAGTTTCATTAAATTCTCCGGAATGACTCGTCTTGATAGATGGAATGCTGTGTAACCGTAACCGTAACCGCGGTTGGGTATGTGTCTTGTCTGTGCAGTCACTTTGAGCGGCCGTTGAGAATAACAAAGTTATGTCGGAGGATGCATCACATTAATTAGTTGGTTTTGAAACCACGACAGGTGGGCGGGCGCGAGGGGCCGCAACGGATTGGTGCTTTGCTGACCGAATTATTCTTGCGGCGTCAGGGGCGGCTTGTCTGTACAGGTTGCGTCAAAGATCGACCGAGTGTGATCGGCGATGAGCCGTGAATAGCGCTGGCCCAACCATCGCTCGACCTACATGCCAAGCGTCTCTTTGTAATGGTGACGGCACATGGAGACGTAGCGCTCGTTGCCGCCAATCTCAACCTGTTCGCCCTCGTGAGCGGGGTCGCCGTCTTCGTTCATGCGGACGACCATCGTCGCCTTCTTGCCGCAGTGGCAAACGGTTTTGATCTCTTTGAGGTTGTCGGCCCACGCCAGCAGATAGCGGCTGCCTTCGAACAGTTCGCCCTGAAAGTCGGTGCGCAGGCCATAGGCGAGCACTGGAATGCTGAGCCGGTCGCACACATCGCCCAGTTCGTAGACCTGTTTTTTTGTCAGGAACTGCGCCTCGTCAACCAGTACGCAGTGCACCGGCTGGCTCAGGGTATGTTTGCGAATGATTAGCAATACATCGTCGTCAGGGCTCAGCGAAATGGCTTCGGCTTCAATGCCAATGCGTGATTTGATCACGCCCGCGCCATCCCGATCATTGATTTGTGGCGACAGTACCAGCGTGTTCATGCCGCGTTCGCGGTAATTATGACTCGACTGTAGCAACGCGGTAGACTTTCCGGCATTCATTGCCGAGTAATAAAAGTACATCTTGGCCATTGAGTGTGCGATTTCCCATGTTGATGCCCGCGATTCCCAGGACGCGTCGCATTATTGAAAATGGTGCAGGAGTTCCTGATGTCCGAAATCCCCGATAGCGAGCATGATACCACCGAGTTACTGACCCCGAGCGAGGTTATGGGTCGCATCGAGCTGGCCGATATCCGGCTCCGTGGCTACGCGCACGAGACGCCGGTGTTCACCAGCGCGACGCTGGATGCAAAAACACATACGCGGGTGTGGCTGAAGTGCGAACAGTTTCAGCGCGCTGGCGCGTTCAAGTTTCGCGGTGCGTTCAGCGCGCTGTCCGCCCTGACGCCTGAGCAGCAGAAACAGGGCGTCCTGACGTATTCGTCAGGCAACCACGCCCAGGCGATGGCGCTGGCAGGCAAAATCCTTGGCATTCATGTCACGGTCGTGATGCCCGAGAACGCGCCCGCTGCCAAGCTGGCCGCTACGCGGGAGTACGGCGCCGACGTGGTGACGTTTGATCCTCTCACGGCAGTGCGAGAGGAAGTCGCCGCCGCTTTGCCGCAGGCCGCTGAGGCGGTGTTGATACCGCCTTTTGATCATTATGACGTTATCGCCGGCCAGGGGACGGCGGCGCTTGAGCTGTATCGTCAGCTGCAGGCTAAATCCGTCAAAGCTCCGGATGTGCTGCTGGTGCCGGTCGGAGGCGCCGGCCTGCTGGCCGGTTCAGCCGTGACGACGCGGTTTGTCTCTCCCGAAACACGCGTCATAGGCGTTGAACCGGAGCAGGCGGACGACGCGGCTCAGTCGCTGCGGGCGGGGCACATTGTGCGCAAGGACAACATCGACACGATCGCCGACGGTACGCGCACGCCTGCCGTAGGCGAACGCAACTTTGCATTGATTCGCGAGCTGGTGAGCGAGATTGTGACCGTTAGCGAGAACGATATTGCCAACGCCGTCCACCTGCTGTTTGAACGACTGAATACGGTGGTCGAGCCATCAGGGGCGCTGGGTGTCGCTGCACTGCTGGCGGGGGTGGTGCCACCGTCGTCGAGCGTGGCTGTCATACTGAGCGGTGGCAACGTTGATGCAAACCTCTACGCCACCATCATTCAGGGTAAGTTTGCGGATCGTTCGGCCTGAGGTCGTACCTGCCGGCGCCCGATAGCCCGGGGGTCAGAGCTGTGCGGCCAGGATCTGAAGCGCCGATGTTTGAGCCGCCAGATACTGTTCCTGAGTTCCGTCCTTTACGTAGTTGACCAGATCCGGCCAGAATTTTGGGTCGTCGATAAGTCTTACCCGAAGATGAGCGCTGACGCCCGGGGACACATCCAGCAATCGGCCGATACTGGCCCGACGAAACTGTTCGGCAACGCGTGGAGCCAGTCCCAGCAATAGGCGACCAAGGTCTGCGTTCTCTACGGCAAGCTGACGCGTATACATCAACACCGCCAGCGTGAAGTGGTGGACATTCGACGACCGGTCTGCTGCGGCCTCTATGTCCAGCCAGCGCTGCCAGGCTCCCGGGTTGTCGAGTTGAAGCTCGAACAAACTATAGGGGCAAGACGCGAGACGCCGGTGATCGTCGTCGTTCAGGTGGCACAGACGCTGGAACAGAGCTTCGGATAGCCCGAAGCGTTCCGGGTCGTTGCTCTGAAGCACCAGGTGAATAAAGCGGTAGTTTAGACTCGCAAGCTCCTCGAGCAGGCGACGCGACAGCTGATCGTGATCGGATGATGACATGGTGCACTCCTCTGGATACCGGGTCGAACAGATTGAGGGGATATAGACCAAAACGGGAGCTGCAAATCGAGCCAAAAAGGACAAAATGGCGAAGCGTCCAGTGCCGGCACTTATTTCTGCCAAACTTGCCGAAATAGTGATTATTGGTCCAGTTGGACCAATT
>CAWUKD010000045.1:0-23211 GCA_963922815.1 uncultured Gammaproteobacteria bacterium | reverse complement strand
GCCCCTCATACAGGAAATGTCTCGTGCTGTAGCCCGGTCCCACGGTGATATTCTGGAGATAGGGTTCGGCCGGGGCGTGTCTTCCGCGATGATTCAGGAAGAGGGTATTCGGTCTCACACGATTATTGAGTGCAATGATTCCATTGTGTCGCGCTTTGAACAGTGGCGGGAGAGTTATCCGGATAGCGAGTTCAGGATGGTGCACGGATTGTGGCAGGACGCGCTGCCTGGACTCGGCCAGTTTGACGGCGTCTTTTTTCATACCTATCCCCTCAACGAAGAAGATCTGCTTCAGCAAATTGGCAAGAGCGTGACTTTTGCCGACCACTTTTTCTCGCATGCGGCCGAACACCTCAAAAGCGGCGGAGTATTTACCTATTTGTCCAACGAAATCGATTCACTCAGCCGTACCCATCAGCGGCTGCTGTTTGAGCACTTTACGACGGTGGAGACGAAAGTGATCAAAGGGCTGAACGTGCCGGATGATGTACGTGATGCGTGGTGGTCGGATTCCATGGTCGTTGTGGCAGCCATTAAATGATCTCATCAGAGCAACTGGTGCGGTGGCAGAGCCGCATTGCCGGACTGGAGCCGCAGCAAAAGCAACTCTTGCTGGAACGACTGCGTTCGGCCGGGTTGACCTCTGCATCCAGCGGTGGACGACTCGTCGCGTTTTATCAGTCGACGGCCAGCGTCGATAGCGAAGAACTGCGATCACTCTGTAACGCCCAGCTACCGGCGCACATGGTTCCGCAACGGTTTATTTATCAGGACGGTCTCGCGCTGACGGCGACGGGCAAACTGGACCGGCAGCGCATGCGAGCCCGCCTGTGGAATCAGGCCGCAACGCCCGATGAGAATAATGAGCTGACGGCGGCTCGAAATGACGTTGAGCAAACGCTGTCCGACATCTGGTGTGATGTACTGGGTATCGACGAAATCAGCGTATTTGACAATTTTTTTGAAGTGGGCGGCGACTCACTGCAGATCATTCGTATTATTTCCCGTGCTGCGAAAGCCGGAATTACGATTAAGCCCGACGCTATTTTCGCCAACCCGACCATCGCTGAATTAGCGCAGGCCAGCGATCAGGCCAGCGATCAGGCCAGTGATCAGCACGGCAATCAGTCCAGCGTTGAGGCACAGGCGTCGACCGCTGCGTACGGAGACACGCCGCTGCTTCCCATTCAGAGCTGGTTTTTTGACGTCATAGGTCCGGTGCACCGCTACTGGAATCAGTCGTTTCTGTTTGCGCTCGAGGTTTCGGTTGCGTTTGAGCACATTCACCAGTCCATTGCTCAGCTGATGTCGAAGCATGCGGCATTACGATCCAGCTTTTTCAGTAATGACGGTCGATGGTCATGCTCCATTGCCAGGAGCATGGAGCCGGCAGTTCGTCGCCATACGCTTGGCGCGGGTTCTCCGGAGCAGCAGCTAAAAGAGATGCGAGCGGTTGCGACTGAAGAGAACGCGTCAATGAATTTGCAGACCGGCCCCTTGTTCCGCGCCGTCTGGTTTGAGTCGAGAACCGGACATGGACATCTGGCGCTGATCGCGCATCACCTGGTATCGGATGCAGTTTCGTGGCAGCTGTTGGTGGCCGATCTGAAGTCACTGCTGATCGATGGCGACGACAGGGCCAGGCCGACTTCCGGTACGCCGCTTAAAGAGTGGGCCGGGCGGCTGGTGGAGCTGGCGCAACGAGAGGATGTACAGGCAGCGGCCGACTACTGGCTAACGCAGTCGGAGCTGACCCAGGCGGATTTGCCGGAGTCCGGGCATGCGTCAGGAAATACGGAGGGCGAGGTCGAGGTACTCACAAGACGGCTGGATGTGGAGAACACGAGCGCGCTTAGCACGATCTTGACAAAAGCGTTGCGCGCCACGGTTCAGGAGATTCTTTTGAGCGCGCTCGTACGCGTCATGGTCAGCTGGACGGGCCGTCCCGCGATTACGCTCGATCTGGAAGGACACGGTCGAGAGTCACTCATTGAATCGGCCGACGTATCGCAAACCGTTGGCTGGTGCACTACCGTGTTTCCGGTGACGTTCGGTGCCCCGGAAATGACGCAATGGCATCAGCCGCAGAGTGCCTTGCGCCAGGTCAAGGAACAGTTTCGGGCGGTGCCACACAACGGTCTGAGTCATGGCGTACTCAAATACGCACAACCCGGCGGCGATATTCAGGCCGCACTTCAACGCGCACCGCGGTCACGGCTGTTGTTCAACTACCTTGGACGAGAGGCGGCGCCGGCAGGGGCGAAAGAGCCCGTTACGCTGGTAGATGCCCAGTTTGGTACTCCACGCGATCCTGGCAATCGCAGAGCGTACGCGCTTGAGCTGAATGCGGCGATAAGCAACGACCAGCTGACCATAGACTGGGCGTATTGTCCGGAGGTTCATTCACCTGAACGGATTGCGCAACTGGCAGAAGACATGCTGAGCAACATCGTGGAGCTGGTGAAGGGCGACGGTGCTGATGAGCCGGTCGTTTCACCAACCGATTTTCCGATGGCCGGCCTTGATCAGGCCGGTCTCGACAGCCTGTCGTCCCAGTTGGATGAGCTCGACGACGACTGATCGCCACCACCAAACGACAGCCATTCTCATTGAGCCTGGGTCACCGCAGCCTGGGTTATACTTTGTCCTTATTCCTGAACGAAGAGGAGAGCGAAATGTCTGGCGGAGCAGAAGGAAAGGGCAGCTGTTTGTGTGGAGCGGTCAGCTTCAAAGCCCACAACATCAAATTGGAAATCGGAGCGTGTCACTGCTCCATGTGCCGCAAGTGGGGCGGCGGCCCGTTTATGACTATCGACTGCGGTAGCGATGTTGATTTTGAAGACATTGAGACGATTTCCGTTTTCACCTCGTCAGACTGGGCCGAACGCGGTTTTTGTTCTACGTGCGGAACCCATCTGTTTTATCGATTACGAGAAAGCCGTCAGCATTTCATGCCTGCCGGGCTGCTGGATATTGAAGGCGAGTGTACGTTCGATCATCAGGTATTTATTGATGAAAAGCCGGCTTATTATGAGTTCGTGAACGAGACCCGGAACATGACCGGCGCTGAGGTGTTTGCGCTTTATGCGCCTGACGACAATGGAGAAAGCTGAGGTCAAAGGTGGCGCAGTGCCCGACCCGGCAATGATCCCAGATGTAAGGAGTAGTCCACGGCTTTAATCGTCAGTGCCGGTTATTGATCAGCCTCTGCCGTGTGGCAGATTTCGAACCGCAAACAGACGGCAGACGACAGAACACGTTAGTCAATGATAAGGAATGTTTCATCGTGAATTTGAACCAGGTTACGCTGCCGTCAACGGATATTCGCCGATCTATCGAGTTTTATGTTGCGATGGGTTTTACGCTCATAGTCGATTCACCCGACTACGCGCGGTTCGAGTGTCCGGAAGGCGACTCTACGTTTTCGGTGCACAGGGTCGACGCGGCCGTCAGCACCGGTGTGGTTGTTTATTTTGAACATGAAACTCTGGATGAATGGGTGGCTGAGCTTCAAAAGAAGGGCCTTGTATTTGACCGGACGCCGGCCGATCAGTCCTGGCGCTGGCGGGAAGCCAGGCTCAGGGATCCTGATGGCAACGTGCTGTGTCTGTTCTATGGCGGTAAAGACCGGAAGCATCCGCCCTGGCGCGTCGCGTAGTGGCCTCCGGGGATGAGTCGCAGAGGCCGGATTGTCGACCGAACTGGTGTGCCAAACACCCGGTGTGAATCCGGCACCGAACTTCGCATTACTGTTAAGAACACGGTCAGATACTGATCAGGCCGGTAATGGCATTCCCGCGACAACCTGTGTATCGTGCTTTCCCTGATCCTGTGGGCTGGAACAAAGATGGACGTTTTCAAAGTATTTCAGATTGAAGCTGCGCACCGGTTGCCAAACGTGCCTGCGGAGCACAAATGCAGTCGATTGCACGGGCATTCGTTCAGTATTGAGGTGCACGTCAGCGGCCCGGTTTCAGAGCCCGACGGATGGGTGATTGATTTTGCCGATCTGTCCAAAGCCTTTGCGCCTCTGTATCAGCAGCTCGATCATCATTATCTCAATGACATTGAAGGCCTTGAAAACCCGACGAGTGAGAATCTCGCCAAATGGATCTGGATTCGATTGATTGCTTCATTGCCGGGATTGAGTAAAGTGGTGGTCAGAGAAACCTGTAATTCGGGCTGCATCTACCGCGGCGACGGCTAAGCGACTTTAGCCTCAAGAGGCTATCGGTCACTGCTGATGTGTGGCGACTGCGCGTGTTTGGGATAGTCCACCTGTGATGTAGGAATATCAGTCATGAGCGGAAACGGTGAGCGTGATGAAGACTCCGGACGGATTGCGGCTGGTGCCATTACGCCTGCGATGCGCCGTCTGGCCAGCCAGTTGGGATTACCTGACGATTCTTCATCGTCGCAGATTCAGCAGGTGTCTGCGGATGTTTATCTGAGTACCCGTCGCTTCGCCGCTGAACGAGAGGTGCTGTTTGCCAAATTGCCCGTTCCTCTACTGCCTTCTGCCTGCCTGAATCCGGGCCAGTCAACTGTTCACGACCACTACGGAGTTCCACTTGTCGTCACGCGCGACCGTGACGGCGCGGCGCATGTGCTGATGAATGTGTGCCAGCACCGCGGAACGCGTTTGGTAGAGGCTTCCGGCGTACAGACGGTTAGTCGTCTGGTCTGCCCGTATCACTCGTGGACCTACGCGCTGAATGGAACGCTTAAGGGACTGCCGCGACCGGATACTTTTCCCGAGCTTGATAAAGGCCAGTTCAATCTCAGGTCATTTCCGGTTGATGAGGGAGGAGGAATGATCTGGACACGCCTCGACCGACAGGCGTTTGATATCTCTGAGTCACTCGGCGATATCGCTGCAGACTTTGACGCGCTGGGGTTAGGCCAGGCCAGCGTGTTTAATCGCAACACCCACACGGTGAAGGCCAACTGGAAACTCATTATGGATGCGTTTCTTGAGTCGTATCACGTTCAACGATTGCATGGTAAGACGATCGCTCCTTTTTTTGAGGATTCCATCACGGCCAGCGATCGGGCAGGCATCCACTTTCGCAGCGCCGTGGCGCGCCAGGGCTACGCGGAGTCTGTCAACGCCAGAACACTCGATGAGCTTCGCAATGTGGTTACCTTCTCGTACAGTGTGCTTCCGGGAATGGTCGTTGTGGCCAGTCCGGACTATGTGAACGTTATGTTGTTGTATCCGCAAAACACCGACTGCACGATCGTTGAGGACTATATGCTGATATCCGGGGTGCCGCAGGATGACGAAGAAATCGCGCACTGGGAAGAAAGCTTCGCGTTGCTGGACGGCGGGGTTTTTGCAGCAGAGGATTTTCGGGCCGCCGAATTGGGTCATCAGGGATTGATGAGCGGCGGCATTGAGCACCTCACCCTGGGAACCGCCGAAGATGGCGTTGCGCAATTGCATAAGACGCTTGCCTCATTGCTGGCCCTGAACGAATAGTTGCAGCCCGGATTACGGGAAAAATCAGGCACGGCTGATCAAGAGGTATTTTTTCTTCACTGGAGTACAATGATCAGCTGCAGTCAACGGCCAGAGCGACGGGGAGGCTGCATCCAATCCATGCTATCGGGAGGCAAATCTTGAATATTTCATTGAGCGGAAGACACGCAGTTGTGTGCGGTGCGAGCCGCGGAATCGGTGCGGCGATTGCGGGAGCACTCGCCGAGCTGGGCTGCAGCATTACTCTGATTGCACGAGATCCCGAAGCTCTTGAGCATACTCGTGGTTTATTGTCGGTGCAGGGTGGTCAGCATCATACGGCCGTCGCCGCGGACATGATGGATAAAGAAGGTCTGGACGCGGCGGTGCAATCGGTGTCGGCACCGGTGAATATTCTGGTTAATAATTCGGGCGGTCCGCCGCCAGGGCCTATTGTGTCGGCCTCGGACGAACAGTTCAGTCAGGCGTTCAGGCAGCATGTGCTGGCGAGTCAGCAGCTTGTGCAACGTTTTCTTCCTGAGATGAAGTCATCGGGGTACGGGCGCATTGTCAACGTCATTTCAACCTCCGTCAGAATGCCCATCCCTGGACTCGGGGTTTCCAATACGATTCGAGGTGCCATGGCGAGTTGGTCCAAAACGCTGGCGAGTGAAGTCGGGCCTGACAAAGTTACCGTTAACAATGTACTGCCAGGCTATACCAATACTCAGCGTCTGGAAGCGATTTTCGAAGGACGTGCAAAAAAACTGAAGACAACGGTCGAGGCTGCGGTTGAAGAAGCGCGCGCTGAAGTGCCGCTGGGTCGATTTGCTGAACCAGAGGAAATTGCATCAGCAGTGGCGTTTCTGTGCAGTCCGGCAGCCGCCTATATTTCGGGTACAAGCGTCTACGTCGATGGCGGCAGAACCAACGCGCTGTAACAGCGCCCGGGGCGATATGAAACTATCCAATTACATTAACGGAGAGCTCGTCGAACCGGTCAGCGGACGCTATCTGGATTATTACGAGCCGGCTACCGCGAAGGTGCTGGGACAGCTGCCGGATTCCGACGATCAGGATCTGGAATTGGCTGTTCGTGCCGGGGCCGCTGCGTTCACTGCCTGGTCTTCGCAGCCGTCGTCGGAGCGCGCGGCCGTGCTTAACCGTCTGGCCGATCTGATCGACGAGAACCTTGAGCGGCTTGCTGAAGCGGAGTCTGCCAATGCCGGAAAACCGCTGTCTTTGGCCCGGGCCGTCGATATTCCACGCAGTTCGTCGAATTTCAGATTCTTCGCGTCCGCGTGCGTGCAGTTCTCCGGGCAGGCGTTTGACATGCCCGACCAGGCCATTAACTACACGCTGCATCAACCGTTGGGGGTTGTCGGCTGCATTTCGCCGTGGAATTTGCCTCTGTATCTGTTTAGCTGGAAAATCGCGCCCGCACTGGCCGCCGGCAATTGCGTGGTGGCGAAACCTTCGGAGATCACGCCGCTTACCGCTGGCCTGCTTTCTGAGCTTGCGATCGAAGCGGGTATGCCCAAGGGGGTGTTGAATATCGTACACGGCACGGGTGCCCGCATCGGTGCGAGCCTGGTGAGTCACCCGAACGTTAAAGCAATTTCATTTACCGGAGGTACGCAGACCGGTGCACATATCGCAGCCGCTGCGGCGCCGGTGTTTAAGAAGCTGTCGCTCGAGCTTGGCGGCAAGAATCCGTCCATTGTGTTTGATGATGCCAATCTCGATCTGGCGGTCAGCGAGACGGTGCGCGCCGCATTTTTTAATCAGGGCGAGGTGTGTCTGTGTGGCTCTCGCGTGTTGATTCATGACTCCATCTACGAACAGTTTACCGAACGCTTTGTGGCCGAGGTCAAAATGCTGCATGTAGGCGATCCTGCCCACGCAGATACCCGAATTGGTGCCATGGTCTCCAGCGCTCACAGGGACAAAGTGTTGTCATACATTGAGCTTGCCAGAGAAGAGGGGGGTCGGGTGCTAACCGGGGGTCGTACAGCATCGGTAGAAGGACGCTGCAAAGACGGCTGGTTCATTGAGCCCACGGTCGTTGATAGTCTCGCCATGTCATGCCGGGTGAATCAGGAAGAGATTTTCGGCCCGGTTGTGACGCTTAATTCGTTTTCGGATGAGTCTGATGCCATCGCGCAGGCCAATCAGTCCGTTTACGGTCTGGCGGCCAGCGTGTGGAGCGAAAACATCGGTCGCTGCCATCGGGTAGCGGCGGCTCTTGAGGCCGGGCTGGTATGGGTGAACACGTGGATGCTGCGCGATCTGCGCACCCCGTTTGGCGGTGCCAAGCAGTCGGGCGTTGGTCGTGAAGGCGGATTTGAAGCCATGAAGTTTTTTACTGAAACGAAAAATGTGTGTGTGAAGATAAACCATGACTGAACAAAAACAGGCTGTGAGCCAGAGCGAAACGCGTACTGAAAAAGCGGCTGCACCGGTGGGTGCCTACCCTCACGCGAGGCGGGTCGGGAATCTGCTGTTTCTGAGCGGCATCGGCCCCAGGCAGGCTGTGACCAATGACATCCCGGGCCTCGTGACCGCAGAGGACGGGAGTATTGTCAGCTACGATATCGCCGCTCAGTGTCATGCGGTGTTTGCCAATATCAACGCCGTGCTTGAAGCGTCAGGGGCAACGATTGAACATCTGGTAGACGTTACTGTTTTTCTGACCAACATGAAGGACGACTTCAAGACCTACAACGCGATCTACGCTCAGTATTTTCAAGAGCATCAGCCCTGTCGAACGACCGTTGAGGTGAAAAGTCTGCCGACGCCGATTGCCATTGAGCTAAAATGCATCGCGGCGTTCGACCAGGAGTGAGTCAATATCATGGCTGGAAACTATCCGGACAAAATACGCGAGCTACCGCTCTACGACGGACGATTCGACGCTTATAAGCTGGCAGCCGAAGGTTGCGATGTCCTGTTTGCGTCGTATCCGGCTCACACCCGGATCGAGCCGCATACGCACGACACCGATAACCACGGTCTGATCACGCGCGGCGAGCTGATATTAACCATTGGGGAAGTAACGACCCGGGTAGGTCCAGGCGAGTGGTACCACGTTCCTGCCCATGCCGAGCATTCCGCCCGGTTTGACGTGGAAACCGATGAGATCGAATTCTGGTTTGCGACGCGTTAACGATACTGGAACCGCGCCAGGCAATGTATCTCAGATGCGCTTTAGCGGCACGTACCGTTATACCGCAGTAGTCAGAGCAGGACAGTCAGAAGAGCAGTCGTAAACGCGAACCGTCCGGCATTATTTTTTCTTGCCGCGACTCAGCGTCTTGCCAACCTTCAAAATCTTGAGCAACGTGGCAGGCTCCAGCGTCAGGGTCTTGTCAGCCCAGTTGGATGCCGTTGACATGAGTTCGTAGGTCTCTTTAAGTCGTTTTTGCGTGGCCGGGTCTTCCAGCTCAAACTCATCACTTTTCACACACTCGCTAAGCATTTGCAGAGTTGGATTAAACTCGCGCGCCTTGCGTTCACGCAGCACAACGCGGAACAGTTCCCACACGTCGGTAAACGTTGTGAAATAGTCTCTGCGGTCCCCGAGTTCATGCTCCACTTTCACCAGCTTCCAGTTTTGCAGCTCGCGCAGGCTGGTGCTTACATTGGAGCGCGCAACGCCGAGCGTTTCGGTGATTTGTTCGGCATTCATGGGTGTGCCGGCCACGAACAAGAGTGCGTGAACTTGCGCGACGGTACGTGAGATTCCCCACGTCGCGCCCATTTCGCCCCAGTGCAGTACGAATTTTTTGGCTACAGGTGTTAATTCCATGGCTTAGAGTAGCAATGTCGGTAATTTCAGTCAATACAGAAACTATTGACATTCGATCATTAATTCAGTAATTTCAGTCATGACAGAAATACACGAAATGGAGAACGTCATGGTCGTTGAAATCACCTACATCCTTTATCTCATGATCAGCATCGCAATTACGGTTGGAGTGGCTCGCACGCTGAGCAAAAACGGCCTGGTGTTTCTGGTCGACGGTTTCGGCGGGAATGAGCGGCTCGCCGTTTCAGTCAATCACATGCTGGTGGTCGGGTTTTATCTGCTCAATCTCGGTTTTGTAACGCTCGCGTTACGCTACGGCACGGTGCCTGTTGACACGCAGACCGCCATCGAATTTCTCAGCACCAAGATCGGCATTGTGCTTTTGGTACTCGGTGCGATTCATATGCTGAATCTGTCGATCATAAATCGAATTCGAATGGGTTATCAGACGCAGGCCGAGAGCAGGGACAGGCTCGAGAAAGCGCTGGAACGCAAAAGGCAGTCTGCCGGTCACGCCTGACAGAAGGTGGTCTATGCGGCGGTTCATGATGCGGCGTACAGGTCAGCGAGGCACCCTCCAAGCGTTGCAGGGTGCCTCTTAGAGGCTCACACAGTACGAAGGCGTACAGCGATGGCACATTCACACATTTCACATCAACTGAACACGTTAGGTAACGCATTTCGACGAGGTGCCAGCGGCACTCCCTATACCAGGCGCCCTGAGCCAGGTATTCGTAGTCAACCGGATCCGGCAGGCGTTTCAAACCATAAGCTCCTGCGCGTTTCATACGCCGTGTTGAAGTATTTGCTGGCGTTAACCGTTGCGCCGCTGGCAGCCATATTGGCGGCTATTGTCGGCGCATCAGCGGGGTATCCAGTGGGTTCGGTGCTTGCGTGGTTCTATGAGATCGTGACGGTCATTCCCCCTGAGCAGTACGTTAACGGAAGTCCACCCGGTGTCGTTTTTTTTATGCGCCTGCTGGAACTTGTCTTGGCGGGATTGGCGGCAACCGTGGCTTTCTGCATGGTGTTTCTCAGACTGGCTCCGGTTAAGCACCAGATTCACTCAATTGTTGTTCTGGAACTGGTTGCGCTTCCGGGAATTTTTATGGCGGCAGGTTACGTCGGCCGGCCCGATGATATCTACCGACTGGCAGTCGGCCTAAGCGTATTGGCCGGGGTTACTGTTCTCGTGCTGAAGTGGCCGCACCGGGTTTATCTCGACAGGGTGACAAAGCACGATCGACGTCCGGCAGAACCCGGGCTGGCAAACACACTGGCACGAGAGGGGATATGAATAGCGCGACTTACACGACGGCGAACGTGGATAGTGATCTGCAGGCAGAGACACATCCGGTTGTTGAAAAAGCACTCTATCTCGACGCACCGGTCAGCTCGGTCTGGTTGGCCTTCGCCGATCCTGAGCGGTTTGGTCAGTGGTTTGGTGCCCGCCTGGACAGGCCGTTTCGTGTCAATGAATACACGCATGGAATGGGGACGTTTCCCGGATGCGAATACTTGCGCTGGCGCGCCATGACCGACGTTTTGGACTACGAACGCCTGCTGGTTTTTACCTGGTGGCCTGCACCATTGGACATGCCGTTTGATGAGTCTGCCTTTCCGGGTACCCGGGTAGAGATCAGGCTTCGGGCGACGGTTGACGGAACCCGTGTGGTTATTCAGGAGATCGGGTTCGATGCCATTGCCGACCCGGAAGAGCGGGAAGCGCTGGTCCGGGTTCGCGCTCGAGGGTGGCAGGAACAGGCTGCAAACCTGCGTCGATATGTGGACCCGGCATGAAAACGTATAAAGTCTGGCGAGCCGTTTTGCTGTCTCCTTTCGTGGTTCCGATGTTGTTGGCGGTTATCGTAATCTTTGATGCACCTGAAGCCGTTGGTATTGCCGTGCTCTTTTTTGTTTTTGGTTCGCTTTATACGATTCCATGCGTACTGCTGGTTGGGCTCCCGTTATTTCGTTTACTCGAGCATTTTGACCACTTGAGTCTCGCTGCTCTGGGCGCGGTTGGGTTTGTCGCAGGCTTGCTTTCGTTTTCGTTGATCGGGTTTCCGTTCGAGTATTCCAGTTTTAAATCTGCTGGCGAAGTTATCCTCTGGGGAGGTCTGCCCGGTATGGTGACCGCGTTGGCATTTGGCGGATTTGCAGGAGTTGGATTGCAATCTGAGCGCTGAAAACTCGTTGGCTGGCGTTACCTGGAGCGTCTGACTGTGATCGGTCAAACTCCTTTACTGGCCTACTGCTGCGAGGCATGGAGCCGGCAGCGACAGTAGAGGGGGGGAACTGGTCATGTGCCTGGATCACACCGCTTGAGGTTGACGTCTCGCGACGTCGTGGGTAGGGTATCGCTGTACTCGGGGCAGGGTGAAATTCCCTACCGGCGGTAATTACAGCGACTCCTGTGGAGCATCTGTAAGAGCCCGCGAGCGCTTGCGACGGTGTTGCCGCCGCAGGGTCCAGCAGATCTGGTGCGATTCCAGAGCCGACGGTTAGAGTCCGGATGAGAGAGTAGCTTCAGGTTTGTATTTCCTATACAAACCTGGTCGGTCTGTGTCGCACCATGTCGTGCAGACGCAGCGCTGCGCAAATCGTCACCCCCAAGGTTTCAGCCATTTATGGCTCTACATACTTGGGAGTAAGCATGACAGATCTGTTAGTTAACGACTTCGGAACGCCGGAGCGACGTGTCCTCAATGCGCTTGATTCGCTGCGAGCCGGATCCGGCGTGTTGCTGATGGATGACCAGGATCGGGAAAACGAAGGCGACCTGATTTATTCCAGCGAGCACCTGTCGACGGAGCAAATGGCTCGATTAATTCGTGATTGCAGCGGAATCGTGTGTTTGTGTATGGAAGACGAGTCAGTCCAGCGTCTTGAATTGCCGCCTATGGCTTCTGAAAACTCAAACCGTAACGGCACGGCTTTTACGGTGTCGATTGAAGCCAAAACCGGTGTGACTACCGGCGTCTCGGCGGCTGATCGTGTGCGCACCATCAAGGTTGCCAGTGCGCCGGAATGCCAACCAGCTGACCTGCTCAGGCCCGGGCACGTCTTTCCGCTGCGCGCTTCTCCGGGCGGACTGCTGGAGCGTCGGGGCCATACCGAAGGGACCGTGGAACTGATGCGGCTGGCCGGCTTGTCACCGTTTGGCGTGTTGTGTGAGTTGAGTAACCCGGACGGCAGCATGGCGCGGTTGGCTGAAGTAGTTGCCTATGGTCTCGCCCACAACATTCCGGTGCTGACTATCGAAGATCTGGTGCAGTATCTGCTCGCAACGGGGTATCGCTCGACGGCCTGAATAGACGGCCTGAATAGACGGCCTGAATAGACGGCCAGGTTCGACGACGTGACTCGACGGCATGATTCGAGGGACGGTTGCGACGAACAGATTCGACAACCGGGTTGATTACAGACGACCGGGTTTGCGAGCCACCATTTCGATTTCGACGCGTGCGCCCAGGGGCAGTCCTGCGACAGCAACGGTGGTGCGCGCCGGAAAAGGTACGGCAAACTGTTGCGCATAAACCGCGTTCATGCCGGTGAAGTCGGCCATGTCAACCAGGTAAACGTTGAGCTTGATCGCATGTTCAAAACGCAGACCGGCCGCGCGCAGAACTTCCCTGAGGTTGTCGAACACGCGCTGCGTCTGAACATCGATATCGCCTTCGACCAGCGTAGACGTAGTCGGATCAATCGGCGTTTGTCCAGACAGGTAGAGCAAATCACCGCACCAGACGGCCTGCGAGTAAGGGCCAATCGCTTCTGGTGCGTCGTCGGAATGAATAGACTTTCGTGTCATGGTAGTTCCTTTTTTGGGCGTGTCCGTACTACATGTGTTTCGGTGAGCGTGTCATGCCAGCCTTCCTGGCCCGCACGTAAGAAAGTCAGCGGTTCGAAAGGAATGAAGCGTGCCAGGGAGCGCAACAGAATCTTGCCAAAACCTGGCCTGTCGCCATATGCGTCTACCACGCGCGTACCTGTAATCAGTTTTGCCGGTGTTCGGCCGGTCAGGCCTTCAAACAGCGCATAGTAGATGAGATAGCCCGGATAGCTGAGCAGAATGTTGTACGCGGCCGTTTCAATGACGTCGGGTGCCACCGCATACAGAACGAGTGTGATCACCAGCGCTATTAGAAAGTATCCCAGCCAGTCCAGAACAAAGTTGGCCAGGCGTCGCCATCGCGTAGCAATGTGCGCTATGGGTGAATCCGGTTCAACTTCGAGAGCGGCCGTACGTGGCGGCGCGTAGGGAGACAGGTTGTCGGTCATTGCAGGCAGTTTCTCCGGGAGTAGATCAGCGAATGCAGTACGCACTCGCGCACGTTTCAGATCAGTATATCGTTAATGCGGGCCCGTCTGACACGCGGCTGCGTGTACGTGCTGGACGGTCGCTGGCCATTCATGCATCGGGCCTGGCTGTCGCCTTCTGCCGCGGGTAATAGGCGCTCCATCCCTGTTCACCGTTCTGTTAGCGCAGATGCCGATGCCCGGGTGGGTTGCGACCGGGTGTTCTATCGGGCTTTAGCGACGCAAAAAAAGGTCGTGCCTGGAAGACACGACCCGTTGATCTTGCGAAATGGGCAGCTGTGCTAGTTTTCGAAAAAGCCCATTTTGACACCGGCCAGTTCAATCACATCGTTGTCGTTCAGGCGTCGTGCCTGCGGACCGATGGGCTTGCCGTTTACGATCGGGTAGTTGCCGGCGGATCCGCCGTCGACATGCACCACAAAGTAGCCCTCTGCGCGACGGGTAATGGCGGCTACCTGAACGCCTGGCCTGCCGAGCGTTGTCAGCGCCTTGGTCAGGATCAGTTCCTTGCCGGCAAATGCGCCGCTTAATACCTGAAGCTTGGCCCGTGGCAGCGCCTTGGCCCTGGACTGGCTCTCGGCCATGGTTTCGGTGTGTGGATGAGGTTTGATAACCTCAGCCGACTTTTCGTCCACCACTGCGGTAGCGCTGTAAGACGGTACCTGCTGAGGGCCTTCCTGAGAGGGCATAGAATCCGGCGCCGCACCCGCTGCGCGAACAGCGTCTTCCACGTTGTCCATACTCGGCGCACCTGTCTGGGAGCCCGGGCGGATAATCATGGTTTTCTCAAATTCGTCGTCGTCGGAATCTTCTTTGTCATCATCGACAAAGCGCAGCTGATGGTGACCAATCGTGATCACATCACCGTGCTGTAGCGCGTGTTTTTTGACCAGTTTGCCGTTAACGTACGTGCCGTTGGTACTGTTCAGGTCTTCCAGGAACGAATCGTTCAGGATGTTGATGACCAGTGAGTGGTGTCCACTGACGGCCGGGTTGTCGATACGGACATCGTTATCCGGCAGGCGACCCACCGTATAGCGTTCTTTTTGCATATTGTATTCTGCAAGAACCTGTCCGTCTAAGCTCAGTACTAGGCGTGCCATGCGTTGCTCTCAATCATGATTAACTGAATATGCTGCTTAGTTTCTTAAGCAACTTGTTACTTTCACCAAATGGCTTCACGACTTTGGCCACAACAACGGAGATATTATCTTTGCCGCCGTTGTCGTTGGACAGTCTGACCAACTGTTGACCTACCGTGTGAAGATTAGCATTAAACGTGCTGATAGTTAAGTGAATATCCTCATCTTCGACCATATCTGTCAGGCCATCTGAACACAGAACATACACATCGTTCGGTAATGCCGCTTCCTCTGACAGTTCTACCTCAACCTTGCCTTCAATCCCCAGGGCACGTGTCACATAATTACGATTTAGCGATCTTTGTGCCTCTTCAGGTGAGTAAAACCCGCGATCCACGAGCTCTCTCAGCAAAGAGTGGTCGTTAGTGACCTGGCTGAACTCGTTGTCCCGGAGTCGATATACCCTGGAATCGCCTACATGAGCGATAGAGACCTTATTATTGTAAAACAGGGCGGCAACGATCGTTGTGCCCATGCCTTCACATTCGGTCTTTGACTTTGAGGTCTGGTAGATAATCTTGTTAGCCCTGACGACAGCATCCCGTAACGCGACGGTCTGGCGCATAAGGCCCGTTTCTTCGTCGATGGCGTCGCGTTTTTCGCGCCGCACAAAATCCGAGATGATGTCGAGCGTCGTACTCACCGCGATACCGCTGGCAACTTCTCCGGCGTTATAACCGCCCATACCGTCAGCAAGCACCAGCAGGCCGATGTCCATGTCGGCACCAACCGCGTCTTCGTTGTGCTCCCTCACCATACCGGTGTCGGTCACTGCATAATGTTCAACTTTGCCTTTTAGACTCATTTTTCCGAACTACGCTGCCAAGTGCTGTAGACATTCTCGAATGTCGTGTGCCATCTCCAGGCCATTCGAATAACGATCGGCCGGGTCCTTCATTAATGCGGTATCTATAACGTGTGCCAGTTGCGGAGGCAACTCCGGCCGCACCGAGTGCAGGGGAGTGTGCTCGTCATTGGCGATTTTGTACATAAGGGTCGCCATCGAATCCGCACGAAATGGCAGCTGACCCGTCAGCAACTGAAACAGAGTAACAGCCAGTGAGAATAAATCTGACTTACCGGTCACAGTTTGGCCAGCCAATTGCTCAGGCGACATGTAAGATGGCGTGCCGAGCACGATACCGGTCTTGGTCTTGGACGAATTGGTGATTCTGGCAATCCCAAAATCGGTAATCTTGATGTCCTGTGTTTCCGGGTTGTACATGACATTGGCCGGTTTGATGTCGCGGTGCACAACGTCCTGACCATGAGCGTAGGACAGGGCTTCCGCTACGCGGGCCACGACTTTCAAAACGGTATTGACCGGCAGCAGGCTGTCTTGTCCTGTGTACTGGCTGAGCTCTTCTCCTTCGAGAAACTCCATGGCGATATACGCCAGATCAAGCTCTTCGCCGGCGTCGAACACCGTAACGATGTCTGGGTGATTGAGGCGACCGGCCGTTTCTGCCTCGCGGAAAAAACGGTCGCGTGCCGTGGCCAGATCGTCTTCGTCAAATTCTTCGCTCAGTGCGATGGTCTTGATGGCAACCACCCGGTTAATTTTGGGATCTCTGCCGAGGTAAACTGTACCCATGGCGCCCCGACCAATTTCCTTCTCAACTTTGTAACGTCCGAGCATCGGTTTTTGCAAACCGCCGTCGTCATCGATCAGAAGCCGCGTGGCCCCACCGGCATTGCCCTGGCCCAGCAGGGTTGTTTCATCGAGAGACTGATTGCGTTTGATTCGTTGCGGAAGATCCCGAAACTCAGGATCGTGCTTGGCCATGTAGGTGTAAATCGCACCCGCTTTGTTGAATTGACGTTTGCGCTCAAAGTCGAGGGCCAGCGTATACAGCGGCTCCATCATCGTATCGTCAAGAGGACATTTGCGGAATTTCTCAAAGGCAATGTCCAGCTGGCCCTGGCTCTGGAAAGCCAGGCCAAGCATGCGGTTACTCTCGGCGCTGGCTTCGTCGGAGTTTGCGCGAAGTCGTTCAACCACGCCAAAGCGTTTCAGAGTCATCACCAGGTGTCCGCCCAGCAGGAACACGAACGGTGTAACCAGCTTGAGCCAGAGTTGAGCGCCGGTAAAGGCGCCGAACGCCGATACGACCAACAGCAATGCGATAAACCCGGTGCTGAGCAGGGCGACCCTGGATCGAAGCCGGGGCACGGCAAAAATAATGTACAGCGCGAAAAGTACCATCAGGGCGGTTTCGACCGTGGGTGCCCATCCGGGACGCGTGATGTTATCAGCCTGTAACAGGCTTGATACGGTATGCGCGAGAACCATGGCCGGAGCCATGTCAGGATCGATGGGTGTGGCGAAACGATTGCCAACGCCGACCGCACTGGCGCCGATCAGGACCACTTTATTGCGGAACTTGTCCGCCGGTACCTTGGCGGCGAACACGTCCGTAAACGAATCGACCGGAAACGCTTCCCGGGTGTCATCCCCATAAAAAACAGGCCGAAAACGGCCGAGCGCATCGGTGGCAATCTCACGATTTCCCAGCCTGACGGAGCCGTTGGTGGCGACCAGATCATCGGGTTCAAGGTTGAGCGCTGCAGCAGCCGTGCTCAAGGCAAGCGATGGAAACAACGCACCGTAATAGTCTACAACCAGCGCTTCGTTTCTCAGGGCGCCGTCATGAGCGTCAGTGATCTGATTCAGGTGCCCGATGCGAATGGCCTTGGTGGCCAGGCTTTCGATGGGTAAGGATACGCCGCTCGCAGGCAGTCCAACGGGCTGCGCTTCCGCGGCCATGGCCTGGTCCGCAATATAGGGCGGTAGCGGAGCGTCCGGTCGACCAACCGGCTGACCTGGATTGAACGTCATCGGTATGACGACGTTTCCGGAGGAGGCGAAGCTCACTGCCAGACGCGCGTCGTAGTCAAGGTCTCTGAGGCCGGCATCCAGTGCCTCGGCCAGACTGGAAGCCTGATTACTGATTTGACGATCGGCACTGTTGGCAGCTGCGGCTGCGAGTTTGTTGAGATCGCTTTGGATGTCAGCCAGCGTGTCGCGTCCTGGGTCAACCTGCGGTTCCGAGAACAGCAGGCCGTAGGTCACTACTTTTGCGCCGCCGCTTTCCAGCAGGTTGTTCATGTGCTCGTACAAATCGCGCGACCACGGCATCCGCCCGAGTTCGGCAATGCTTTTGTCATCGATGTCGATGACGGCAATTCGGTCGGACGGCGTTGCGTCCATCGTGCGCATCATATGGTCGTAGCCGGCTGTTTCCAGACTCTCAAAACTGCTTTGGGCCAGCCACAGCGAAGCGACCGCAAACAGGGCGGTATACATCAGGCCAACGTACCGGTCGGCGAATATAAAGTCGGACGCTTTTTTCACAGGATCAAAATAACCATTATTTGGAGCCGAGTATAGAACATAACAGACTGTAAAAGTTACAGTTATAGTGTGACGCAGTAGTGATTTTTGGCTTTTGGTTAAGTCCGCAATGGAGCGTGGTAACATCCCGGCCTTTACCTGGGACGAAACTGCCGCCATGGCCCGAGAAAAAACCGTATTTATCTGCAGTTCTTGTGGCGCAAATGCGCCCAAATGGGCGGGACAGTGTGCTGATTGTGGCGACTGGAATACGCTTCAGGAGGGTTCGAGCCGAACCGCCGTCAAATCCCGCGCGGGCGGGTACGCCGGTGAACGCGCTACGCAGTCTCTGGCATCCGCGCCTGAAGCCGCCAAGCCTCGTCTGTCTACCGGCATCGGTGAGCTCGACAGGGTGCTGGGAGGCGGTCTGGTGCCAGGGTCGGTCAGCCTTATCGGCGGAGACCCGGGGATTGGCAAGTCGACGCTGCTGCTGCAGGCGGTTGCCGCGCTGTGCCAGCACACGACGGCCATGTACGTGAGTGGCGAAGAATCACTGGAGCAAATCGGGCTGAGGGCGCGTCGACTCGGCGTTCAGGATGCGCCGGTGACGCTGCTGGCCGAGACGTCGGTGGAATCCATCATTGCCACCGCCGACAAGAAACGACATGGCGTACTGGTTATCGACTCTGTTCAGACGATGTACTCCGGCGAGGTTCCATCCGCGCCCGGCACCGTGACGCAACTGCGGGAATGCACGGCGCAGCTTGTCCGGTTTGCGAAAGGAACCGGAACGGCTATTTTTCTTGTCGGTCATGTCACCAAAGAAGGGGTCATTGCCGGACCGCGGGTACTCGAGCACATGGTTGATACGGTGCTGTATTTTGAAAGTGATGCGGGTAGCCGTTACCGCGTCATTCGGGCGGCAAAAAACCGCTTCGGTGCCGCCAACGAAATTGGTGTTTTTGCCATGACCGATGTGGGCGTCAAGGAGGTTAAGAATCCGTCGTCCATATTTTTGTCCACCGATCGCGAGGCGGCGCCCGGGAGCTGCGTTTTGATTACGCGGGAAGGAAGCCGGCCATTGCTGGTTGAAGTGCAGGCGCTGGCCAGTGACAACCCGACGGGGAATCCAAGAAGGGTAGCCGTTGGCTACGAGCAAAACCGGCTGGCCATGTTGCTGGCGGTGATGCAACGGCACGGAAACCTGTCGCTGGCGGGGCAGGATGTGTTTATTAACATCGTCGGCGGCGTACGAATCAGTGAAACGGCAGCGGACTTGCCGATACTGTTAGCGGTCATGTCGAGTTTTCGTGATCGACCGATTGCCGCGGCCACCGTAGCGTTTGGTGAAGTAGGACTGGCGGGCGAGATCCGGCCGGTGCCTTACGGTGAAGAGCGTATTGCGGCAGCCGCGCAGCAAGGGTTCAAACGTGCCGTTGTACCGTATGCCAATCGCCCGAAGAAGCCTGTCAAAGGCATTGAGGTTATTGGAGTCAAGCGACTGATCGGCGCTATAGAGGCGCTGTCGTAAGCCAATTGTTATGCGATGTGCAGGAGGCGCTTTCGCAACGAAAGGTCAGCCCTCACGGTAATCCTGTTCCGACAAGCTGTCGTCGACTGTGGGTGAAGCAGGGTTCCGGTCCGTAATGGTCAGAATCTTTTGGTAAGCCCGGCCCCTTCGCCTGGAGCGGAAGCGTGTGTGCGATCTCGTGCATTACCGTTGCGCCGTGCAGGAATGATACGACCAGAGGTTGGGCTGGCTGCCATCCAGCAGTGAAATTGTCGCCTTAAGCTGATCTTGTGTTCTCGCATAGCGGATGCGCTGCGGGTAGTCGTTCTCGGCATTAACAAATTCAACCGTCGTCTCGTCGATTACGTTCCCGTTGAAAACGGTGGGACCGCTGCCGCGCGGATACGCACTGAAAGTAACGGCATCGGCCGTAATGTCGATGCGCATCATTTCGAAAAAAACGCGTACGCCGTCGCGCGTGGTAACGCTGTAGCCAAATAGCTGGTCCCCGTGCACCGATTGCGTCCAGGTTTCTTCGACGTTTCCGCTGGCGGATTGCCAGCAGCCGTTCAGCCAGCTCATAGGCTTAGTCGTTGGTGCTGGAGCCAACGGCTCGGGAACAGACGTGCAGGATGACCCAAGGGCCACGATAACGGCTACTAACACGTAGAGCGGCCTGCGGCGGACAAAAGCAGAGTGTCGGAAACGGCGCGTCATGATGAGCCCTTATCCTTACTGCCGCGCGCTGTCTTTAAGCGCTTCCAGTTTCTGTTCGATCGACTCAATTCGCGCCTTGAGCTGCCTGGCTTCTTCGCCTTCAGGGTCGGTTTGTGTCACCAGTCGAAGCGTCATTTTCGCTTCGGCCAGTTCGGCGGTCAGCTCTGCGCGCGACGTGTGACTTTGCGCCCAGTCTCTGAGCTCCGTCGATTCGTTTGCACTGTCTGTGTCACTGCCACTGTCGCCGCATGCACACAAGGCAATGACAGC
Organism: uncultured Gammaproteobacteria bacterium; assembly: GCA_963922815.1. Lineage (GTDB taxonomy): Bacteria > Pseudomonadota > Gammaproteobacteria > Steroidobacterales > SZUA-146 > SZUA-146. The sequence goes on along the minus strand of CAWUKD010000045.1, from coordinate 2,646 downwards.
TAAAAGGATAATCAATTGTTTCATCGTGTTCTCCTGGAACGCGGGTGGGTGTTAGTCGCTGTCTTCGGTCCCGGGAAGCGGGTTCACTTTCAGGGTTTTAATCATGTTGTCTCGTACATGCACCACTTCAATGGAGTATCCGTGCAGTTGGAGTCTGGTTCCCTGAGTCGGAATCGTTTCGAGATGTTCGACTATCAGGCCGCTCAGCGTTTTGGCACCGTGAGTCGGGAAGGACCACTTCATGGCGCGGTTAAGCTCGCGCAGGTTACTGGTACCATCGACCTGAAACACGCCGCTACCCAGGTCTACCGTTAATGGCACATCGGCCAGATAGTCATCCTGAAATTCGCCGACAATTTCGGCCAGCAGGTCACCCAGCGTGACCAGTCCCTGCACGTCGCCGTACTCATCGACAACCAGCGCCATACGATGGCGGTCGTTTTGAAAATTCAGCAGCTGTCGATTGAGCGGCGTGCCCTCATGCGCGTAATAGGCCGGAATCATGGCGGTACGCAGTGCTTCCGGCGACAGCGAGTCGCGCATCAGCTGTGGCACGACCTTGCGCAGGTGCAGAACACCTTCGACTCTTTCATATTCATCGCGGAACACGGGCAGTCGGGTGTGCGGGCTGTTTCTTAACTGAGAGACAATGTCTTCCCAGGGATCGTCCAGGTCGATACCGTTTATCTCGGCCCTTGGAATCATGATGTCCTCAACGGTTACGCTATCGAGGTCCAGAACGCGTAGCAGCATGGATTGCCGGGCACTTGGTATGAGCGCACCCGCCTCTTTGACCGCCATGCGCAGTTCTTCGCTGGTCAGAGACGTTAACGACTCGTCTTCTTCACTAACGCCAAACAACGTCAGCAGGCCATTGGCGACCGCGTTGATCAACCACACGAGAGGCGCAAATAACATCAGCAGCGGCGTGTAAACAATGGCCGCCGGGTAGGCTACGGTTTCGGGTTTGAATGCCGCCAGAGTTTTCGGAGCGAGTTCCGCGAAGATCAGAATAATCGGCGTGAGAACAAACACGACCGCAGCTTCATGAACGCCGAGCCTGAGAGCAATCTTGGCGGCCAGCAGTGTAGCGGCGATATTGACGACATTGTTGCCAAGAAGAATCAGGCCGATGAGTTTGTCGGGCGTTTCCAGCATCCGCGCAGCAAGTCGCGCGCCACGGTGACCCGCTCGCGCTTTCGCCGCGAGCCGATACCGATTGACCCGCATCAGCGCCGTTTCTGATCCCGAAAAGAAACCGGAAAGCGCAATGAGTAACGCCAGGAACCCGATGAGTGCCGGAGTGCTAAAGCCTGCGTCCAAGCTCTAACCCCACTGCTTTTGAAGCACGACTTCGAGAACGAAGCGTGTGCCGTAATACGCCAGTATCAGCAGTGTAAATCCGGTCAGAGTCCAGCGGGCGGCAACGCGACCGCGCCAGCCAAAGTGCCAGTGCCCGAGCAATAAGCCTCCGAATACAATCCAGGCCAGCACCGTGAGTACTGTTTTGTGTGTCAGGTGCTGCGCTCGCATATCGTCAATAAATATAAGTCCGGTAAACACGGCAAGACTGAGCGTAACAAAGCCGATTGAAATGGCCTGGAACAGTACTTGTTCCAGTCTCAGCAACGACGGAAGTTTTTCTGCAAAGGCCGACACCTGACTCTGCCGTATTTGACGTTCTTTCCAGGTGACCGTCAGTGCGACAAGCGCAGCAATGGCAAATACGGCGGAAGCGATTAGCGAAAACAGAATATGGGCCACCAGGGGCCAGCCCTGACTGGTGGAGACGCCGGACTGTGACAGATTCAATGCCGTGGTTGCCGTCGTGATGCCGGCAAGTACAAACAGCACGCCCGTCAGCGCGTAGCCGTTGCGCAATCGGGAGCTGGCCGCCGCGATAAAGGCAAGAGCCAGAGCGGTAAGAGAGACTACCTGTGCAATGCTAAGACGCGTGGTGTCGCCAAACAGATCAAAGGCAAGCCACACCGCGTGGGCGATCACGATGGCTATAACGCCCAGCATGTTCAGTCCGCTGCTGGGTTCGGGAGCGCCAAGCCTGCGTACGCCGCTGACTATATAAGCCGCCGCCAATGCCAAAGGGATTGTGACTTGAAACACAGAAAAGCTCTAATGATTACCGTAACTTAGGGTGACGCTACCACAGAAGCTGCCACCATGAGAAGTATCTTGGTCCAGGCCCGCCTCTGAATCGCCCCGATTGTGGCTAAATTTCCGTAATCACACGTCCCGGAGCACTACGTCGCGCCGGGTAATTTCGGGCCCTTCGGAACCAATAGGCGCAAACTGCGCTCGATCTCCGCCGGAACCCTGCGCTCAGGCAGGCGCTTATGTAACGGCGTTTGCAGACGCGCACGGCGGCATTGCTCGCTTTGCGCGTACCGGTCTCGAAGAGTACTGGTCGGACGCGGCGCGCTGACCACATCGGGGCACAATCCCGGTCCGGCGTGCGTGCAAGACGGTCGCGCAAAACCCGGTCAGAACGTTATACTCCGTCGATCAACCCGATTCGAGGTCAACATGTTTGAGAATCTTTCCGAGCGCCTCAGTGGCGTAACCGGCAAACTTCGCGGCAAAGGTCGTTTGTCCGAAGAAAACATTCAGGACGCGCTGCGTCAGGTTCGT
>CAWUKD010000044.1:0-23351 GCA_963922815.1 uncultured Gammaproteobacteria bacterium | reverse complement strand
ATAATGAAAGCGCCAGCAAAGCAGTACCGCGGCCACGGTCAGCCCGACAGCCAGTCCGCCCCATACCCCTTCACCGCGATACCCCAGCTGCGTACCCGCAAGCCAGGCCACCGGAAAACCGATAATCCAGAAGGCGAATATATTTATGTACATGGGCACTGCTGAATCCTTGAATCCGCGAACGGCACCGGCCGCACCCACCTGTATGCCATCAGCGATTTGGAAAATCATTGCCAGCAGCAGCAGTTGGGCTGCGACGGCACGTACTTGTGGATCGTCTACGTAAAGCGTGGTTATCGGACCCCGGAATATGAGCAGCACCAGGGCTGACAGCGTCATGAACGCACAGCATAAAATAATGCCGACCCATCCGGAGTAACGGGCCTGCGCGATATTGCCGGACCCGACGGTCTGGCCGACGCGAATCATCAGCGCCGAGTGCAAAGCCAGCGGTACCATAAACATCGTAGACGCGTAGTTGATGGCCACCGAATGCGCTGCGGCCTCAACGGTACTCAGTGTGCCCATGATCAGTCCGGCCGCGCTGAACAGCCCCACCTCAGCCGTGACGCTTCCACCAATGGGCAGGCCCAGGCGCAGAAACTCTTTGATACGCGCCCAGTGAGGCCACTCAAACTTTGCGAACAGTTCCAGCCGTGAATAGGTGCTTTTCCTGGCGATAATGTACGTCACCATAACGGCAAGACTGACCCACATCGAAAAGGCCGTCGCATAGCCACAGCCGATAACGCCAAGCCTGGGGGCGCCAAAGTTACCGAACATAAAAATGTAGTTGCCTGTTGCGTTGGTAACAAGACCGATAAAAGCCACCAGCATGATCGGTTTGGTGTGCCCGATCCCTTCGCTGATAAAACGTAGCCCGAGGAACGCAAAAATGGCGAACGTACCAAACGACAACGCCTTCAGGTAGCCGTCGGCCAGCGGGATCAGTTCTTCCCGAATGCCAATCAGCTGCATGATGGCTGCGCCGCTTGTTTGCATGATCACAAACACCACGATCGCTATGAACAGCGACATCCACAAACTCTGTCGCCCTGCCTCGCCGATTTCCCGTGATTTTCTGGCGCCGTGTAGCTGGGCCGTAATCGGGTTCATCGCCATCATGACGCCCATTCCCGCCAGGAACAGAAAGGCCCAGAGCGTATTGCCAACACCGACGGCAGCCAGATCGCGGGTACCGAGTTTTCCGGCCATCACAAAATCGATGAACGTCGTCAGGCCGATAATCACGTTATTGACGATAAGCGGCCAACCCAGAATGAACAGGGATTTGCTCTCGGTCATAAAGCGCAGGCGGCGGGTCATGTGAGTCACTGTGAGGGGCAGCAGATCTTGATATGATATGGCCGCACACTCTAGCACGCCTGCTGCTGAGTATTGCACACAATCGCTGATACTGCGGAGCCTGATTATGCCTTTAAAACTACGCAAAGTTGCCATCCTGGGCGGCAGCCGAATTCCTTTTTGTCGCGCTCATACCAAATACACAAGCGCCACCAATCAGGACATGCTCACTGCATCCCTGGGCGGTCTGGTTAATCGCTTCGAACTAAAAGGTGAAACGCTCGGCGACGTCGCGAGCGGCGCGGTGCTGAAGCATTCCAAAGACTGGAATCTCGCCCGTGAATCAGTGCTCGGCTGCGGCCTGAGTCCGGCCACGCCGGCGTTCGATCTGCAGCGGGCGTGCGGTACGTCACTTGAAGCGGCGATTCTCATTGGCGGCAAGATTGCGCTTGGTCAGATTGACTCCGGCATCGCCGCCGGCACCGACTCGGTAAGCGACGCACCAATCGTGTATCCCAAAGAGTACCGTGCGGTTTTGATGAAAGTGTTTCGTGCCCGCAGCATGGCCGACCGCATGAAGGCCATGCTGGGTTTTCGTCCTTCACACCTGAAGCCCGAGGCACCGGGAGTCAACGAACCCAGAACCGGACTGTCGATGGGTGAAAGCACCGAACTGATGGCACAACAGTGGAACATCTCGCGCGAAGATCAGGACGCTTTGGCGCTCGCGAGTCATAACAACGCTGCCGCCGCCTACGACGCCGGATTCTTCTCGGATCTGGTCGTGCCATTTCGCGGCGTGTCTACCGACAACAATCTGCGCCGCGATTCATCGATGGAATCGCTGGCAAAGTTACGCCCTGCCTTCGACCGCACCAGCGGTCACGGTACGCTGACCGCCGGCAACAGCACGCCGCTCACGGACGGCGCGGCGTCGGTGTTGTTGTCGTCAGAAGACTGGGCAAAGGAGCGTGGCCTCGCCGTTCAGGCATACCTGACCTATGGCAAAGTAGCGGCCGTTGATTTCATTGAATCCGAAGGATTACTGATGGCGCCGGCCTACGCGGTTTCGGAAATGCTCAAGGACGCCGGGCTGACGTTACAAGACTTTGATTTTTACGAAATACATGAAGCCTTCGCCGCCCAGGTTCTGTGCACCCTGCGCGCCTGGGAGTCCGAATCATTTTGTCGCGAGCGACTCGGTCGCAGCGAAGCGATGGGCTCAATTGACAGCAGCAAACTCAATGTAAACGGCAGCAGCCTGGCCGTCGGTCACCCGTTTGCAGCCACCGGCGCACGTATTTTGGCGAATGCCGCTAAATTGCTGGAACAAAAGGGCTCCGGGCGTGTTCTGATTTCTATATGCACGGCAGGCGGCATGGGTGTAACGGCTATTGTTGAGCGGTAGGTCGAACGACAGGCCGCACGCCTGAACCGCCTGTCAGAAAATAACCAGCGGTCATAGCGCAGCCAGGCCCGAGGCCTGGCTCGCAGGGAAATTGAACGAGAGCGATACATGCCTTTTACGCTGACACATGTCGCGGCCGTAGTGCCGGTCAAGAAGTTTACCGGGGCCTGGCTGCCGTTCACGGCGCTGGCCCTTGGCAGCATGGTGCCCGACATGCCCATGTTCTTCGGCTACTTTCTCGCCTATCCGGTCACGCACTCGCTGCCCGGCATCATTACGGCGTGTCTGCCTGTCGGGCTTGGCGTGTACCTGCTGTTCCAGCTACTGGTGCGAACGCCCTTGCTCGAACTGATGCCGGACGCGATCAGCGAGCGACTCGGAGAGCGTCGCCGACACGACCTCAAGTACCTCGCGGGCGTGGTGGCCGGACTGATCATCGGTGCGGCCACGCACGTACTGTGGGACTCATTTACTCACGCCAGCGGCTGGGGGCTGCAGTTTTTTCCGGAGCTACGCAATAAGTTCACCCTGTTTAACCGGTCGCACGGCTACTACAAGCTCCTGCAGCACGGCAGCACGGTGGTTTTCCTGCCTTTGCTGGCGTGGTGGTTGTACCGCTGGTCCCGGGCACCTTACGCCCCACCGGAGCGTCCCTATCAAAGCCGGCTGGGACTGCCGCTTTGGGTGAAGCTGGCCGGCTGCGCCGCTTTGTTTGTTGCACCCGCCGTTTGGGCCATTACCGAATCGTGGCTCAAGACCCATTCGTTTTACTACGGCATAGGTCCTGCCGCACGCGCCTACGGTCGCTACCTGATCGTCACGGTTCTGACCGGTTCACTGATCATGCAGGTCGCACTGATCTTTCGGTATATCGGTAGAGTTCGGCGCGCATAGCTTACCTGACGGGCGGCGCCGCGTTGCGCTTGTGCGCTGCACCAGGCCTGGTGCTCCTGCCGATTCTTGCCACACTCAGGCATAACCCGCATGATGTGGATCAAATTCTGTCCGATGGCTCACTTAAAAAATCGAAAGGCCAATAATGGAAGCATTCAATTCTTTCCTGGAAACCGCTAACGCCTATTTGTGGCATGACAACGTTCTCTATCTGATCGTAGGTATTGGCGTACTGTTTACCGTCTGGTCATTTTTCGGCCAATTCCGCTCGCTGACCCACGGGGTCAAAGTCATCCGGGGCGCCTATGACGACCCGAACGATCCTGGCGCCATCAATCATTTCCAGGCACTTTCGGGCGCTTTGTCGGCCACGGTCGGACTTGGCAACATTGGCGGTGTGGCGCTTGCCATCAGTCTCGGTGGCCCCGGCGCCGTGTTCTGGATGTGGGTAATCGGCTTTCTGGGCATGGCCATCAAGCTGACTGAGGTGACTCAGTCGATGCTCTATCGCAACACGGACGACCCAAAGAACCCCCACGGCGGACCCATGTGGGTCGCTTCGAAAGGTATCAAGCGCGCCTTTCCTAACCTGGCGTGGCTCGGATCGTTGATTGGCGGCATTTTCTGCCTGATGCTGCTGATCTCAACCATTACCGGCGGCAACATGTTCCAGGCCTGGAACGTCGCCGAGCTTAGCGAAACCTACTTTGGCATTCCAGGCTGGATCACCGGCGTGACCATGGCCATTATCGTTGGTCTGGTGATCATTGGCGGCATCAGCCGAATTGGCAAGGTCGCCAGCTTCCTGGTGCCCTTCATGGTGGCGCTCTACCTGATCGCCGGTACGTTCGTCCTGATCAAAAATGCCGGAGCCATTCCCGGCGTGTTCAGTCTGATCTTTACGTCGGCGTTTAATCCAACCGAAGCAACGGGCGCCTTTGTCGGCGGCACCATGGCTTCGGCACTACTATTCGGCATGAAGCGAGCTATCTTCTCCAACGAAGCCGGCCAGGGCAGCTCGCCTGTCATCCACTCGGCCGCCAAAACGGACGAACCGGTTCGGGAAGGTTTGGTCGCGGGTCTGGAACCCTTCATCGATACCATCGTTGTGTGTACGTTCACCGCTCTCATTATATTGAGTACCGGAGTCTGGAACCGCGGCGCGGAAGGGCAGTTTGTGAACGTACCTGCAATCGTTCCTGTTGGCGCCAGCCAGTTCACCGTGAACGATACACCGGCTCCTGAAAACACGGTTGAAGAATGGCAGGTCGGTCAGTCTGTATTCATGATCGTACGTGGCGACATGGACGAGCGGCGTGGCACCGATGTACAGCAGTTGTTTGGCCAGGTCATCGACAAGAACGGCGAGGTATATATTGACTGGGGCAACCTTGAGTCCAAAACCACCCCGCGCCTCGAAAAAGCCGAAGTCTACGCCTCGCTCGGCGGAGCAACGTTAACAGCCCGCGCCTTTGATACCGCGGCGTCCGGCCTGGGCAAGTGGCTGGTGACCATTGCGTCACTCATGTTCGCCATTTCCACCATGATCTCGTGGAGCTACTACGGCGAACAGTGCATGGTTTACCTGCTGGGCGAAAAGTCGGTGCTCATCTACAAGTTCGTTTTTTGCTCACTGATTGTTGTGGCAACACTGGGGCTGATCGAAACGGACCGGGCGCTCGACAATTTGACCAGCTTCGGCACCGGCGTTGCGGTGCTGGCCAACATTCCGATCATGCTGATATTCGGTAACCAGGCTATGCGGGCTTACCGTAACTACTTCAAGCGCGTGAAAGCAGGCCAGGCCGAGCCCGGCATGGGAACACCGGCACCCAGCATCGACGATATCATCGACGGAAAAGCCTAGCGTTTGTTGTTCCGGTCTCCTTCGTTAAAAGAGGGAGACCGGAACGCGCGGCCGCAGACTCATACGACGGCTTATTTTATTTGGGCGAACGCCTCCAGCGCCAGCTGGCGAGCGACCTTTCTGTCTACCAGCGGCTTCGGATAGCTCTTGCCCAACTCGACGCCCGCCTGCGTCAATACGTCTGAAGGGGCTTCAAACGGATTGTGGATCCATTTTTTGGGTAGCTCCCGAAGTTCGGGCACCCAGCGTCTGACGTACTCGCCGTCTTTATCAAACTTCTGACCCTGCAGTATCGGATTGAAGATGCGGAAATACGGCGCCGCGTCGGCGCCGCACCCGGCTACCCATTGCCAGCTGGCGGAATTGGCGGCGAGGTCGGCATCAACCAGTGTGTCCCAGAACCAGGCTGCGCCCTGCTGCCATGGAATCAGCAAATCTTTTACCAGGAACGAGCCGACAATCATACGCACCCGATTGTGCATCCAGCCTGTTGCCCACAGCTCGCGCATACCCGCGTCAACAATCGGAAAACCGGTTTGTCCGGTTTGCCATGCCTTTAGATAACGACTGTTCTTTTTCCATGGGAACCGCTCAAAATTGCGGCGAAATTCTTTTTCAGGAAGTTCGGGAAACTGATTGAGCAGATGGTAGGAAAACTCACGCCAGCCGATTTCGGACATAAACGTGTCAGCGCCTTTCCTGTCGGTCTGCGTTCCGGCCAGGGCAGACTCGGTGCCATGCCACACCTGCGCGGGACTGATCTGCCCGTAGTGCAAATACGGTGACAGTCGCGACGTGCCTTTTACGGCGGGTAAATTTCTCGCTTCGCTGTATTGTTCGACGCTACACGTCAGAAACTGCTCCAGTGAATCATGCGCTCCCGCCTCGGTGGGCGTCCAGCTTGCCGCTATTTCGCCAGCCCAGTCCGGAGCGTTGGGCAATAGCTTCCAGTCGGCCAGCGATTCACTCTCCGGCTGTCGTTTGACGAAACGAATGGATTCAGGCGCCGGCAGCGGTGGTACCGGTGGCGGCTGCGTGCGACAGTTTGTCCAAAACGGGGTGAACACTTTAAAAGGCGTGCCGCCTTTGGTGCGCAACATATCAGGATCAAACAGAATGTTGCCGGAGAAACGCCTGACGGAAACGCCCTTTTGATCCATCCCTGATTTGATCGACTGTTCGACGTCGGACATATACGGTTCGTAATTGCGGCTGAAATACAGCGCCGTTGCCTCGCACTCTTCAACGAGCCCGGGCACAACGTCGGCGTATCGACCGCTTCTGAGTATGAGTTCTCCGCCGAGAGCACGAAGCTGATCACCAAGGTCTGACAGCGCGTGATGCAGCCACCACTTACTGGCACCACCGATACGGTGCTTGCCTGGCGTGGTCTGATCCAGCACGTAACAGCACACCACCTGGTGTCCCAGCTCAAGCGCCCGGGTCAGGGGCCGGTGATCACACAGACGTAGATCCTGTCGGTACCAAATCAGCGTTGTAGGCATATCACTCTTTGTAATTGATGTATTGAACACAACGACACGGCACCGCGTCGAAGGTGGGCAGTGTACGCCGCAAGAGTGAAACGCGAGTGATCGACTGCAAGGGAGCGAAGGCCAAAAGTTCGCGGGCGGGTTGCTGACAACTCCGCCCGGTACACTCCATAAATTCGTATTATTGTAGGTTCAATCGCCCAATGCCCGGTGATCCTGCAACCGGCCAAATTCTGGTCAGGGTAAGTTATGTAAAGCACTTAACTGGCCGCGTTCGGTCGCAGCCGTGCGTTACCCACCCGAGTTGTCGATAACATACATTGCAAACGAACAAAGTTAAACTGTTGGATTGCAAGGGAATGTTAACATCTTAAAAATCAATGACATCGTTGTCGTGCAAAAATATCGTTGTATAGCCAACCACCGTCATTGCGCCTCTCGTTATTTTCTGATGAAATTTTTTACCCGCTTTCTTTCATGTGGTATATTCAGGTCATGGATGGTGCGCAACACATTTCAAACGACAGCTATCGCGCGGTATTAACCAAGGCGGTGCTCAATGCTCAGCAATTCATGGGGCTGAGCAAAACGGCACTGGCGCGAATTCTGGGCATCAGCCCCGCTTCGGTCACTCGCATGTCCAGTGGGGATTTTCTGCTGGGTACGGATACCAAAGAATGGGAGCTGGCGGCTCTGCTCGTGCGACTGTATCGCGGACTTGATGCGATCATGGCCGGCGATGAAGCGGCCATGCGAAGCTGGCTGTCGCACCACAATCGCGACCTGAACGGACGCCCGGATCAGCTGATCCGTCAAATTACAGGACTGGTGGATTGTGTCGCATACGTGGACGCCTTCCGAGCTAGAGTCTGAATCGAAACCGCTTGCGGGGAAAGCGTGGCGGGTGGTCGAACACCAGCACACTCACTCCACCCGCAAGCTGGTTGATACGCAGCAGGAACAGCTTCTGCTTGAAGACATACTCGAGCAGTCCAAACCCCAGTACCCGGAGTCCGTCGATAAACTCGATTACCTGCTGAAAACGCCGTTTCGCTATCGGCCCGTCAATCGCTATGGTTCGCGCTTTCGCAGAGCAGCCAGTCGTGAGGGCGTATTTTATGCGTCGGGTCGCCTCGCAACGGCACTGGCAGAAACCGCCTACTATCGCATTCGTTTTTTTGACGCGACGGATTCAACGCTGTTACCCAGACCGAGAGCCCAGCTCACCGCCTTTTCCGTGAGCTACTCGGCGTTGAAACACATTGATTTGCGGCGGCCCCCGTTTGAACAGGACGCCAACAAATGGACCAGCCTGACAAGCTACCATGACTGTCAGAACCTGGCGGACACGGCGCGGGAAGCCGACATTGACCTGATTGCCTACAAATCGGTGCGCGCTCCGGACGCTGGCGTCAACTTTGCGCTGATGCGGCCTTCGGCGTTTAATGGCGCCAGCCCTATCGACCGACAAACGTGGTATTTCTATCTGAGCGCCGCCGAGGCTCATTTCTCTCGCGCTCACGCGACCGGGCCAGAGGATCACTGTACGTATGATCGCGCCCATTTTGACGCCATGCCATCCATTCAACCCTGAGCGGTTTTCAACGCGGGCTCATCACACCGCGCTTACCAATTATTGCTAAACTCTCAGCCTGTTATTAATTGCGGACAACCTCTATGCCCAAATATTCTGGCGAGCCTGATTTTCGGCACGGCCAACGAACGCGTATCGGTGTGTTGCTGGCGAACCTGGGCAGCCCGGATGAAGCCACCACATCATCCGTACGTCGCTATCTTGCCGAATTCCTGATGGATCCGAGGGTCGTTGAGGTGCCTCGAATCCTTTGGCGCATCATTTTGCACGGTGTGATTCTGCGGATACGGCCCCGGCGCAGCGCAAACGCGTATCAGGAAGTCTGGGGAGCCGATGGATCGCCGCTCATTTCTATTTCCCGTGCGCAGGCAGAAGGTGTCGCTGTGCGTCTCAAAGAACGTTTTGGAGAGGATATTCATGTGGAGCTTGCCATGCGCTACGGCAACCCTTCGGTACCCGATGCGCTCGACAAACTGAACGCCCAAAATGCCCGACACCTGCTGGTGCTGCCGCTTTATCCGCAGTATTCGGCCGTCACCAGCGCATCAACGTTTGATGCGGTGGCCAGCGTCTTCACTCGCAAGCGATGGATTCCCGAGCTGCGCATGATCAATCAGTATCACGATCATCCCGGCTACATCACGGCGCTTGCACGGTCCGTCACGGATTTCTGGGAAACCCACGGTCGCGGAGAACGATTGCTCATGTCGTTTCACGGCATACCCAAACGCTACCTGACCAACGGCGACCCCTATCACTGTCAGTGCCATAAAACCGCACGCCTCGTGGCAACACAACTCGGTCTTGACGATTCGCAGTGGACGGTAGCGTTTCAGTCGCGTCTGGGGCGGGAAGAGTGGTTGCGTCCGTACACCGCCGACACCGTCACACAGTGGGCCAAAGAAGGGCTGGGAAAAATCGATTCGATTTGTCCCGGGTTTTCGGCCGACTGCCTGGAAACACTCGAAGAAATGATCATGGAGTACGGGGACCTGTTCAAGGAACAGGGCGGTGGCGAATTACGCTATGTTCCGTGCCTGAACGACTCCCCAAACCATCTCGACTTTCTGGCCGACCTGGCCTGCGAACACCTGCATCCGTGGACCGAAAACATCACCACCATGAATCAGGGCACCGAGCTTGACGCGTCGCGTTCCCGCGCCGCCGCGATGGACTCGCCCGTCTGAGCTGGCGGCGGTGCAGCCCGGCGACCCGTTTCGATTCAAAACCATTTCATGACGCTGGCAAGAACCGGTAACATGATCGAGTTCGATGCGGGCGAAACGTAACAGGCCATGACCCGATCGCCATGGTCTGGTACCGTGAATGACAAAGCCTGCGCGTAACACAGTACGGGAAACAACTTTCAGCACGGCGAGATCTTCATGTACAAGCTGCTCGAATTAAGTGTTTCAACGGAACAGATTCTCAAAGACATGGCGCTATATGCCGCTCTGGGATTTGGCGAACATCAGGCCAATGAAATTGTGCCGCATCACTACGGGATTCTGGGCGACGGGGACTTTCACGTCGGGCTTCACGCCGCGGATTTCGACTCCCCTACCCTGACGTGCGTCTTGCCGGACGTTGCAAAGTTCGCGGCGGCGCTGGGCAGTCTGAATACAGAATTCGAACGCGCCTGTCTGAGTGATGATCAGTTCAATCAGATCAGCCTTTTCGACCCCGAGGGTCAGCGCATCAACCTGATCGAGGCGAGAACGTTCTCTCCAACTCTGGATGACAACGCCCGGCCGCATCGGCTCGGCAGATTTATTCAGATCGAGCTGCCCTGGACCGAAGAACGCGAGATATTTTGGGCCCGACTCCACGCGATCATGAACCCGTCAGACGACGACGAAGAACCGGCGGCTCCCGCGCCGCTGGTCACGTTGAACCGGGACCGAAAACGGCTCACCGTTGTGTATGAATGCGACCTGGACGCTTTGATCGTTCACAGCGCGCAGGAAGGGTGGCAGCGGTTTGCCATTACCGCCGATGACTTCGGCGTGTTCCGCACGCCCCATGATTTCGATCTGCTCTTTTGTCCCGCCCCTGCGCAGGATCAGTCCTAACCTGTAACGAGCAGGTCTGAACGACAGAAACCAATACTTGTGCGGTATAGAGCGCTTGCACCCAGGTCGTTCAAAGTGGAAGTTCAGAATTGACACCGCAACATCGAACACCAATGATAGGCAGTCATCGAGACTCGCGAAAACCATGCCGGGTGTGTCAATAAACGGCCCTGTGCTGAAGAGGAAATACGCATGCTAAAAGGTTCTTGTTTGTGCGGCACCGTTCGCTACGAAATCTCTGCCCAGCTCGGCAAGATCGGTCACTGCCACTGCACTCAGTGCCAAAAGGCCCACGGGGCCGCGTTCGGCACCTATGCCCGGGTCGACAAACGTGCCTTTAAATTCAGCGCAGGCGAAAACGAGGTGGGACTTTATCGGTCATCCAAAAACGCGACCCGCACGTTCTGCGGAATTTGCGGTTCGACGCTGCAGTTCATTGACAATAAAACGCCCTATCTGGATATCGCGCTGGCCACTCTCGACGACCCCATCGACGAAAAAGTCACGATCGAAATCTGGTGTCAGGAGAAGGTCAGCTGGTGGGATCACGGCATGACCATTGATTCCTATGACATTCACGGGCCTAACGACTAACGGAGACAGGCATGAGTGGATTTACTGCCGAGCACTTTGTCGAAGAATGCCGTCTGGCGCTTCGTGAATCGAACAGTCAGCAGGCCATACTCGAGCTGGTTGCACGCGCCGTTCGGAACCCGGCCGACATCGTGCAGGCATTGGGCGCGCCCGACAGGGCGGGCATTCAGACGCTGCATCAGTCCGACGATCTGACTGTGTTAAACCTGAGCTGGGGCCCCGGCATGTCGCTAAAACCGCACAACCACGAGATGTGGGCGGTCATTGGCATTTACGGTGGACGTGAAGAGAATACGTTTTATCGCCGGACAGAAGATCGCACAGAGAATGGCGATGAACAGTCACTGCGTCAGTTTGGCTCCAAAGAGCTGAACGCGGGCGACGCCGTGCCACTCGGTGAGTCGATCATTCACGGAGTTCGCAATCCGCTCGACAAGCTGACTTGCGCGCTGCACGTCTACGGTGGTGATTTTTTTGAAACCCCCCGCAGCGAATGGGATCCGGAGACTCTGGAAGAACGCCCCTACAGCGTCGAGGATACGCGGCGCGTGTTTGAGGATTCGAATGCCAGGCTGGAGGCGCTTCGACGAGCCACCTGACCGACTCCGACAGACGCTCACTCTTCCGAAATTACCAGGCTCTCAAAAGGGCGACTCATGCTTTCAAATCGCGCTGCCGGGATCTCGTAGATCCAGCGTTGCCGCGTGCGGCTGATCCGCTCGGCCTCCTGGCGCCGGTCGGCAATGTCGGCTGCGGTAAGCGTCAGCCGCTGGGCCTCATCGTTATCGGCGGCTTCGCTACCGGGTTGGGGAACAAACTGCTGAGCAATGGATTCGTCAAAACGGGCGCCCGCATTGAGCCAGTATTTCGGTTCGGGTGAGGGTCCGCTCTGTTCGTCAGTCGCCGCGTCGGCGTCGTTATCCCGGTAGAACAGCGTGGTGTTGACAATGACGCCGCTAAACAACGTGTAGGTCACATTGAGGCGCTTATAGTCGTTAACCGGAAACGCCACGCCCTGCTTTACGTCATTGAATCGAAGGCCGGAAAGACCGCGCGCCAGCCCGCGAATAACCGCGTCGTTTACCGCCTGCCCCTCCTCGCGACCAACGAGTTCAAACTCCGAACCAAACATGGCGTCTTTGCGAATCTCGGACAACGTGTTCGTGCCGTCCATGACCGTAACGGACTGAACTTCATCGGGCTGAATATCAAATATCAGTTTATCCAGCCATGCGTCCGCATCGGTATCAGCGTTAATTGCCGGCGATACCAGGTAAGTAGCCTGTTCGGTCGGTTTGCGAACAAACGTCGAACCGCCAAATCGCTCTGAAGAATTCCCCAGCAGTACGTCAAACGATTGACCGGAAGCTTCCACAGACAACAGCACCGCCTCAGAGTCAGCCTCGGAAATGTCGCTAAGACCCAGACGAGAAAAGAACTCCGGATTGGTGGTCTTGGCTTCAACCTGCCTGGCCTCGGATGCCGCTACCAGCAGCGTGCCCACTTTGGACGGATCCACGTAGTACCTCGGCTTGCGCCCCAGCACCCATTCGCCGTCCTTTTTCTCAATCGATATTTCCTCGCCGCCGGCACGGGTCAGGGTCAGCTCGCTAACCGAGCTCAGCGAATCAGCCAGCGCTGGAAACAGCGTTTGCTCCGGCGCCGCGGCGGCAGGACCTTCCGACGAATTGTTGTACCAGATAGCACTACCGGCAGCGACGACCACCAGGGCCAGGATAAGAACGTGTAAAGGCTTCATGATTGCACTCTCTTGCGGCGACGCCACGCGTTAAACAGGACCCAGATCGTGAGGAGCAGCGGCACGAAGATTATATTGAACGCCTTGAGTCGCGTACCCAGCCGGTCGATATCGCGATCAAGGTTACGGCGAACTTCGCGCAAATCTTTGCGAATTCGTACTTTTTGCTCAAGGAAGCTGTCGATTTCCGCCTGCTGTTCGGGCGTCATCATCATCGACCCGGAGTCGGTTCTTGCCGACTGCAGTTCACCCAGTCGCTGCTCGGTGGCCGCCAGCTCCGTTTGCAGCTGTTCTTCGGTCTGGCGGAAACGCTCGTCAGCCTGCACCTTGAGAAGCTCTACGCGCTTGAACGGCCGCAGATAGGTTTCACGACCCCGGATGCTAATCAGATCCGAACTACCGGTCAGATTGTCGAGCGCGTTGAACACAAAATCTCCGTTGCTGGCAAACGTGTTGAGCATGCGATTGCCAAAAAAGTTTTGCACGCTGACCCAGAACGGGTCGATCAGCACGTCGGTATCGCCCACGACGATCGCATTGATCGGCCCGCTGGCAATTCCCTGTTCTGATGCAGCTCTTTGAGCAAACGCCGACGAAACGTCGCCGGCAACGCGAGCCGCGAGTATGTGCGTTTTGTCGTCCGCCGCGAAGCTTGACTGCAAATCAGCCGGATCCTGCGAGAACAACAGGCTTTGTGCACCCATTAATCCTGATTCAGCCGTGCTGGTGATCAAAGATTCCATGGTTAGCGGCGAGTCTTCCGCCAGTTCAAAGCTGCCGACATAGCCAAAGTTGATCGTGTTGAGCCCACCGGTGACTACGTCGTTCACATTGATCGTTTCTTCGTCTACACCGATGAAGCCCAAATGACGCTGCTGCCCGGCGCCGGATGGGTCCCGCACATTTAAGGCGAGCAGCTGATCGGCAACAAATTGATCGGAGGAAAACTCCAGGCCCCATGCGCCAAATAACGGTCCTAACGTTGAGCTGCGACTTTGAAACTGCGCGGCCGGATTATTGGGATCTGCCGCAGGCTGTTCGGTGTCGGCGTGGGGATCAACGAAAATCAGCGCCCGGCCTCCGCCCAGCATGAACTGATCGACGGCGTAGAGCGTATCGTCACTCAACTCTTTGGGGTGCACCATCATCAGGACATCGATATCGCTGTCAATCGTGGTAGACGTTACCGGAACATCGCGCACCTCAAACAGCTGCTCAATCTGACTGATCACCGTCCAGGGCTGAAGAGGCTGGCCCGTAGCCGGATTCAGGCCACCGCGTACCGGTAGCGGTGACATCAGGCCAATGACCGTTTTGCTGGGGTTTGACAGCGAATGAATCAGCTTGGTCAGGTCGTATTCGAGAAATGCTTCTTTGTCCGCCTGAAAAAACGGAATCACACTCTGATCGTCAAGGGCGTTGGTACCAACGAGACCAAAGTAGATGGCGCCGCCCGTTGAATTGACTGGAACTGCCTGTACGCCGGACTGGGCCGCTTCATCTTCTTCTTCGGAAAACGGCAGCGGGTCGATGACGTGCAGTTTAATGTTGCCTCCGGCTCTCTGCTCGTATTCTTCCAGAGTCTCCTGTACGCGTTTTGCGTAGCTGCGTAATCCGCCCAATTCGGCGGTTTCAGAATCCGAATAGTAAAAATACAGGTTTATGGGTTCCTCGATGCTCGCCAGAATATTCTTGGTGCCTTCTGTCATCGTGTAGAGCTTGTTTTCAGTCAGGTCAAGACGCACACCTTTGAACAGCGCATTACTGATCAGCACGGCGACGACCAGCAAGACGGCCAGCAGGCCAAGGCCTGGAATACTCCACAACTTGTCTTTTGTACTACTCATATCAGGATCCAGAAAACCTTTCGATAATTAGTCGGATTTTTTCAAATCGAGGATGACGGCATTGCAGCAGAGCCAGAATCCGATCATCAGCACAAAGTAAATGATGTCGCGTAAATCAATCACGCCTTTAATAATGGACGTGAAGTGCGACAGAAAACTCATCGAAGAAACGGTATCGACAACAATCTGGGGTGCCCACAGTCTGAAAAAGTCGAGCACCACCGGAAGGCCGGCCAGCACCATGAAGAAACAGATGACGGCCGTAAGCACAAAGGCAATGACCTGATTACTGGTGATAGACGACAGACACGCACCCACGCTCAGGAAGGCGCCGGCCATGAGGAAGCTTCCAAGGTAAGACGCCACGATGACGCCATTGTCCGGATCGCCCAGATAGTTCACGGTGATCCAGACTGGAAACGTCAGCAGCAGCGCGATACCGGCGAAGGCCCAGGCCGCCAGAAACTTGCCGACAACAGCCTGCCAGACGGTCACCGGAAGAGTCATGAGCAGTTCGATGGTGCCGCTCTTGCGCTCTTCGGCCCACAGCCGCATGGACAGCGCTGGCACGAGAAACAGATACAGCCAGGGATGAAATCCGAAAAACGGCATCATATCGGCCTGGCCGCGTTCGTATAAACCGCCGAACGACGTAGAAAACGTGAACACGGCGGACATCACCAGAAAAATAACGATGAACACATAGGCCAGCGGCGTCGAAAAGTAGCTCTGCAGTTCGCGTTTGAAGATCGCCATAATGCTGCTCATGAACGCTCCTCCACGCCAAGAGTAATAGTCCGAAACACATCATCCAGCTGACCCTGCTGCAAACGCATATCCGTTATGTCGAAGCCCCTTTCCTTCGTCATCAGCGCGATGTCGGCAAGCAGGTTCCTGCCATCGACAGGATCCACCAGCAGCTGGCTGGCATCCTTGCTGACACGGGAAACGGCGTTCATGCTTTTTAGCGCTGCACTCAGGCCTTCGGATGAATCGGCGCTGGCCGGGGTCAGAACGATACGATTATGGTGCGGCGCCCGCGCCTGAAGTTCGGCCGGTGTTTCATCGGCCAGAATCTTGCCGCGCGCGATAATGATGGCTCGTGAGCACACGGCCGACACCTCTTCGAGAATGTGCGTGGACACAATAATAATTTTATCCGCAGCCATGGTTTGAATAAGCTGGCGCACTTCATGCTTTTGGTTCGGATCAAGTCCGTCGGTCGGCTCATCCAGAATCAGGATTTTCGGGTCGTGCAAAATAGCCTGCGCCAGACCCACCCGCCGCTTGAAGCCTTTCGACAACGTTTCAATGGACTGATGCACGACGTGTTCGAGATGGAGCTGCTCGACCAGGGCGGCAATGCGCTGATCGGCCTCGGCGCCGCCGAGTCCGCGAATATTGGCAATGAACTTGAGAAACTGTCGTGGCGTCATTTCGCCGTAGCTGGGCGCTCCTTCCGGCAGATACCCGATGAGGCGCTTGCACTCCACCGGAGCGCGGGTCACATCGTGGCCGTACAGCGTGGCCTGGCCGGAAGTTGGCTCGACAAAGCCTGCGAGCATTTTCATGGTTGTGGATTTGCCCGCGCCGTTGGGGCCGAGAAAACCCAGCACTTCGCCCGGTGCGACGGAAAAACTGATGCCGTCAACGGCGCGGATGGCACCGTAGTGTTTCGCGAGCTGTCGGGTTTCAATCATATCGCTTACCTTTCATGACTAAACGGTCGCACGTGCGTCAAACAGCAGAAATCTACCAAATTAAAAATTTTTTTCAACCGGTTTGCCGGCGTAAACATCGGCTTTTCCTGATGGTCGGTGCTGGCCACTGGCGGGGCCAGTAACCATCGGTTAAACTCCTGATTTTACGACTCAAACCGGAACCATCATGCAACAGCTCAGTCACGAAAGTATTCAGGAAGTTCGCGAGCACTTCAGTTTTTTTGATCGCGACGGAAACGGCTTTATCGACGTTAAAGAATTTATTGAACTGCTCAAGGAAATCTCGCCAAAGACGAGCGATGAACAGGCCATTACGGGTTTCGAACTTGTAGACGAAAATAACGACGGACTGATCGAATTTGAAGAGTTTCTCGGCTGGTGGCAGACAGTCTGGTACGAGTTCTGAACAACGTCACCCGGCTCCTGGCCAAGCCCTTCCGCTGAATCCCCGACCAGACTGCGTCCGCATTCGCTCGCGGCTCCGGGCTACTCATTAATAGGTCACAGTAATTCAGGATTTGTTGCTCGACGGTCCCTGTGGTGTACCCCAGTCGTCATCCTCGTCTTCCCACTCCTTCATCTTGGAGTAGTCGAGCTTCGATTCAATCTCCTGACTGATTTTCATCAGGTTTCGCACGCGTGCATAAACGCCCACAACAAACACGACGACAAGACCAACAACAATGTATGTCCAGGTTTCGGATGAAAATTCGGGCACAGGATTCTCTTCAGGCTGCCGGGGCTTAGATCGGCTACAGGCAAAGGATAACAGAATCAGTGCGCTATAGAACGATCGAAAAAGGCCGGAATCGATCGATCATTGTCTCAATTGCGTTTGATACTCGTTCTCAATCTGCCGGATGCTTCACGTCTGTTTCACCGTCTGTCATGGATCGTGCGCCCGAAAGCCGATTAACGCGTATCAAATCAGGGATCGTTCGGCCCCCATGGTAATATTGTTCGATCCCGTTTGCGCACAGAACGATCTTTATCCTACGGACACGGTCCGATTACTGGCCCTGGAAGAAACACCATGCAAGAAAACATTTCATTACTTCTGATTGAAGATCATCCGGACATCGCTGCGATGGTTGCCGATTACTTTGAAGAACGCGGCTACATCGTAGACTACGCGGCCGATGGTGTTACCGGGCTGCATCTGGCGGTGAGCAACGACTTCGACGCGATTATTCTGGACCTGATGTTACCCGGCATGGACGGTATTGAGCTGTGCCGGAAATTGCGCGACGAGGCCGCTAAAAGTACACCCGTTCTCATGCTTACGGCCCGGGATACGCTCGAAGACAAAATATCCGGACTGGATGCCGGGGCCGATGATTATCTGGTCAAACCGTTCGAGACCGAAGAGCTCGAAGCCCGCCTGCGTGCCATTATTCGTCGCGCCAGCGGTCAGGTCGTCAATGAGACCCTTGAGGTTGCGGATCTGCGCATCGACACCGGAACGCTGGAAGTGTCCAGAGAAGGCAAGCGCCTGAACCTGACGCCAATTGGCCTTAAGCTTCTGATGACGCTGGTGAAAGCATCGCCCAAGGTGGTGAGCCGGCGAGAACTGGAGCGGTCGGTGTGGGGCGACATTGTGCCGGACAGCGATGCTCTGAGAAGCCATCTGTACAACCTTCGCAAGATTATCGATCGCCCTTTCGATACCCCGTTGCTCCACACGATCGCAGGCTCCGGTTACCGTCTGGTTAAACTGGATGACAACTAGCCAGACCGTAGAAGGCAAACAAGGTGTAGCCAAGCGGCTATACAAAGAGTTTCTCCTTCAGGCGATTTACATCAGTATCGCCGTGGTCATGGGGCTGCTGGCCGTCACGCTGATTGTAGAAGATGTGCTGATCAAGCAGGCGTTGCGTGGTGAGGCCGAGTTTTACTGGGAGCGCGTCGCGGTCAAAGCCGATCACCCGCTGCCGGAAACCCGCAACATGGCGTCGTATCGGGAGGGTCACGGAAGCGGCGTTCCCCCGGAGCTGGCAAAACTGGAGCTTGGCTTCCATCGTATTGAAACTCCGTCGAAAGCCCTGGCTCTGATTACTGAGCATGAAGGCGACCGCCTGTTCCAGGTGTTTGACACCGCGCGCGTCGACCTGCTGGTTACCTGGTTTGGTCTGGTTCCGCTTGCCACGGTACTCGCCGGCGTCTATATGGCGCTGTTTCAGGCCTACCGCGTATCCCGTCGAGCCGTTTCGCCCATCGTTGAACTTGCCAGGCGGGTTAAAGAACTGGATCCGGCCAATCCGGATGTCACGCTGTTTGCCAACTCTGCCGCACTGGATGTCGATGACGAGTTTGATACCCTGAATTCCGCCATGCAGGACTTGACGCAAAGACTGGTCGAATTTGTGCAGCGAGAGTTCGACTTTACCCGGGACGCCAGTCACGAGCTGCGCTCTCCGCTGACGGTCATCAAGATTGCCTCCGATGCGTTATCCAAAAGCGACGGATTGAACGAACGTCAGCAAAAAACGCTGGCCCGTATCCAGGCGTCGGCGCAAGACATGGAAGAGCTGACCGAAGCCTTCCTGTTACTGGCCCGGGAATCCAATCAGTCCTTGCCGGCTGACTGGATTAACATCAACGACGTGGTCTCCAATGAAGTGGAAAGCGCCGGGATTCTGATTGGCGACAAGAACGTGACCATCGAGCAGGTTGCCGACTGTGCGATGACCATCGAAGCACCCGAGAAAGTGCTGGCCAGCGTGGTCGGAAATCTCCTGCGCAACGGGGTCAATTACACCGATGAGGGGCAGGTGGTGGTCACGATTGGTCGAGAGGGCATTACGATCCAGGACACCGGTTCCGGTATGGATGCCCAGGAACTCGAAAAAGTCTTCAAGCCGTTCAACCGGGGCAATCGGGAGCGCCGTCGCGGTGGATTTGGCGTTGGCCTGACCATCGTCAAGCGGCTGTGTGAGCGATTCAGCTGGCCTCTACAGATTGAAAGCACCGTCGGCGTAGGCACTACGGTGACCGTTTTGCTACCCCAATCCCGACAAATCGTCGATGAAACCGGATCTGGTTTAACGTAATACGCTGTTTTTACTGATTTTAGAGTTTTCACCACTGCATCACCGCTGAAGCACCCGGATTTCACATCGGCATTGCTAGGATGGCCTCGTATTCTCCAATGGTGTCTCAAATGAAAGCAGTAGTAACGAATCTTGCAATGTACAAAGTGGGCTGGGTGGCCTGCGTCGTCGGCGCTGCTGCCGGGATGCCATGGCTGGGCGTATTGGCCGTGGCCGTGGCCAGTGCGATTCACATCGCCAGTGCGCAATCCAGACCCAAAACAGTGCTGCTGCTGGTCAGTGCCGCGCTGATCGGTTTCGCCTGGGAGTCCTTTGTTGTCCTGAATGGCTGGTTGAACTACGGTCCCGACCACAGCGGTCTGGTTGCCCCCTACTGGATTGTGGCCTTGTGGGTGCTCTTTGCCACAACCTTGAATCTGGGATTCAAGTGGCTCAAGGATCATCTCTGGGTTGCCGCAATTGTCGGTGGCCTCGGCGGTCCGCTGGCGTTTGCTGCCGGCGAGAGACTGGGCGCCGTCCAGTTTTCCGATCCGGTGGTGTCGCTTGGTGTGGTCGCTGCGGGTTGGTCGCTGCTGATGCCGCTGATGGTTTACATGGCCCGATATCTGAACGGTCACGACATCCAAAGCTCGTCGTCTGTGACGGCCTGATTGAATGAGTAACGAAGCGATGAATCGGATGTCTGTAAAAATCCGCGCTGTGAGTGTGCTGCTGGCGGCGGCGCTGATGATGCCTGTGTCGGCGAGCCAGGTGAGCTCCAGCTACAATTTTCGCGTACTGCTCGACGAAAAACCCATTGGCTATCACGAGTTTGAGCTCAGCCATGAAGACGCGATAAAGCGGGTATCGAGCACCGCGAAGTTTGATGTAAAACTGCTGTTTATTACGGCGTTCAAATACCGTCATTCAAGTTCGGAGCGCTGGCAGGACAACTGCCTGACCGGCATCGAGGCGCAGACCAACAGCAACGGCAAGCGCCAGAATGTTAACGCCCAGCGCGTGGACGACGCGTTGAGAATCAACAGCTCATCCGGTACCCGACAAGTAGACGGCTGCGTGCAGACCTTTGCCTACTGGAACCCGAGCATCCTGGAGGCGTCGCAGCTCTTGAATTCTCAAACCGGTGACTACGTTGACGTTGAAGTAACGTCGCTGGGTACCGACCGGGTGAAACTGGGCGATACCGAAGTAGAAGCGCGAAAATTCAAGCTCAAAAGCGCCCCGGATTACGATGGCGAGCCGGTTGATATCACGCTCTGGTACGACCCGTCGGTCGAACAGTGGCTGGCGCTCGAAAGCGCAGCCAAAGGTGATCGAATGCTTCGCTACGAACGCATCAATCCGCCGTTGCGTTCCGACTCGTCGCTTAACGACGCCAACACCCGCGCCAGTCGCTAATCAACTTTACCCGTTCTATCACCCACCGTACTGGAACCCTCATGATCCGCACGCTGAAACGTTTGTTTGTCGCCCTTGCGGCCATACTGAGTCTGACAGGCTGTGCAGGAGGACCATCCATGCCACCGATTGAAACTGCCGGGTATGTCGATATAAATCGATTCATGGGTGACTGGTATGTCATTGCAAACATACCGACCTTCATTGAAACGCAGGCCTACAATGCTGTCGAAACATATGCACTAAGGGACGATGGTGTTGTAGACACGACATTTACGTTTAACAAGGGCGGCTTTGACGGTGAGGTTAAGACCTATAATCCGACCGGCTTTATCTACGACGACCCGTCCAATGCGATTTGGGGCATGCGCTTTATCTGGCCAATCAAGGCCGACTACCGGATTGTGTACGTGGATGAAGATTATCAAAACACGATCATCGGTCGAAACAAGCGGGACTACGTTTGGATCATGTCGCGCAATGCGCAGCTGGATGAAGCTACGTACCAGGATCTGATCAAACGCGTTGCAGACCAGGGGTACGACGTGAGTCTTATCCGGCGAGTACCCCAACAGCCGGCGGACTGAAACAGACGCCCGGACGACCCTGCGAACAAAGCGATATCGCACGCACTCGCTAACGGTTACTAAAGACCGGCTCTGCAGGTCGGCTAAGCCAGATTGGCGACCTTGTTCCGTAGCGTGGTTGAAAACCCAAGCTCATCAAACAGACGCTCGATTTCCGGCATGTTCGGCGGTGTCCGCCTGAGTCCTGCCTTGGCCGCACTTAGAGGCATGTCGCACTTTATCCGGGTCAGCTGCTGTGCCAGGTACGCCGCGTCTTTATGTTCGACCAGCTTATTGGCCAGTGTTTTCGAACCGCGCACGTTGATCTTGTGGAGATCGTCAAGGTGCGCATAAATGTCGTCAAGGGTCGCGTACGCTTCGAGCAGCTTAGAGGCCGTCTTGGGCCCAATACCAGGTACGCCTTTGATATTGTCGACGGCGTCTCCTGTCAGCGCGAGATAGTCAGACACCTGTTCGGCGGCAACACCAAACTCCGCGGTAACCTGTGGATAGTGAATCTTGCGGTCGTTGGCAAAATCCCAGTACACATCACCAGGCTCGATGAGTTGCAGCAGATCTTTGTCTCGCGAAACAACCGTAACGCCGGTGTTGCGTTTGCGCCAGCCGGTGGCCAGCGTGCCAATAATGTCGTCCGCTTCGCAGGTACTGTCGGCAAAACACGCGAACCCCATTTCCTTTGCAATCTCGCGGCAATACGAAAACTGCCGCTTAAGCTCGGGAGGCGCCGGATCGCGGTTGGCCTTGTAGGCCGGATAAATGTCGTTGCGAAACGAGCTGGTTAAACTGATATCGAAGGCCGTGCCTACGTACTCGGCGTTGGTTCGTCGTGCAAAATCGCACAGAAAATTGGTAAAACCATAGATCGCCTGTACGGGATTACCATCGGCATCTGTCATGGAATCAGGCAGCGAATAGTAGGCGCGAAACACGTAAATACTCGCATCAATCAGATACAACAAAAAACTTCTCCGGCATCGTGGAATACACAGCATATAACGACCACGTGTACAGTTGCACTTCCGGTCGCGCGCACCCTGTTGCGGTACTACTGAGTGTCAGGTTTCGTCAGGCATGGGTTATGCGCGGGCGAACTCGTTGCGTAACCTGTCGTGCAACGGACTGCGACGTGGGAAATGGGCTCGAAGATATTCCATTTGGTCGGCAAGCACGCGTCGCCCTTTGAGGTAGATGTATTCGGCGTAGGTCGGCGCAAACGGAATGGCGAGTAGCTGCATATTTGCCTGGGAAGGCGTACGCCCCGCTTTGTGGTTATTGCATCTGCGGCAAGCGGTAATCACGTTCTCCCAGGTGTCCGCACCGCCCTGACTGATCGGGGTAATGTGATCGCGGGACAGTGCGTTACTCAGAAACTGATGGCCACAATACATGCACACGTTTCCATCTCGTCGAAACAGCGTCTGGTTGTTGAGCGGCGGCTTATAGTCGTAGCGCTTGTTGCACATGCCCGGGCCGTCGCCGTGAGTGGCAATGATTGAATTAACTTCTATGACACTGCGGCAACCAGTGCTGGCATTTATACCACCGTGCAACGTATACACACGCGTACCGCATGCGTACGCTACCTGCTCGAGGTGGTACAGCCTGCCCGCATCTTTGTAGCTAATCCACTCAAGTGGCATCCCGGCTACATCGGTGCGCAGTATCTGCTGGTTGAGATTGAGCGCCATGTCGTTACATCTTCCCGCGTGTTAATAACACTGGTCCAAGTTATTCCAGAAACGGCCCCCAATTGCAAACATCG
>CAWUKD010000043.1:0-23663 GCA_963922815.1 uncultured Gammaproteobacteria bacterium | reverse complement strand
CACCTACACTGGGATGCAATGCCGCCAGCCAGACCAACGTTGACTGTGCCGAAATCTTCGGTGCGAGCTGGACACCAAACGGCATTAACTTTTTCACGGATACCGAATACCACGTCGGCTATCGCCGCGGGGTCACGGACTCCCCTGATTTCATGGATATTGCCACCAGCGTGTCGCGACACTCTGTGTTTGCAGATTCGCTCGGCGATCTTGGGCAGGCTGAGGCCGGCAGTGGTAATACTCTTGTCGTTGAATTTGACGCTGAAGCGGCACTGACTGGCATGGTATTGAGCGGATTGAGTCAATACACCCAGGGAGAGCCTGCGGGTGATGGGCTGGAATCGACGAACACCGAAACAGCGTTGGTTACCGCGTATAACGCGCAGGGCGAGAAAGTGTTTGAGCAGCTCGTAGAGGGCCGCAGCGGTTACGTTTTTGTGGATTTTGGCAATATCGTTCCGCAGATTTCTACGCTGTTTATCAGTAGCGGCGGTGGATTGCCAGGGATGACTTCTACCAACACGAATGTGGCGTACTTCATTACTGCGCTGCCAGAGCCAGGTTCTTTGCTGCTTGTGTTGACAGGCCTTGGTGCTCTCGCTTTCAGACGACGATTTATCGGCTAGCGACTTTTTGCGCACTTTAAGTGAATTAAAAAACCCGCCATCGGCGGGTTTTTTTTGCGTACGGTTTACTGTGCTATGCGGCGTGTCCGAGTCAGGCGGCGGACAGCCTCTCATCCGAGAATAACGGCTGCAGAGGTGTACGTCACCGCATGCGTTGTGTCACGGTTTGACGGGACAGTCGGGTTATAATGACCGCATACGGCAAGCGGATCGCATCGCGACGACAGATTTGAGGCAAAAAATTGAAGTCTGACTACTCTTTAATCACGGTATATGCAGCATTGCTTGCCTTCTGGTATGTCTGTGGAGACGTCACCGTTCATGCGGCCACGCCAGCGTCCGGCACTATCGCAGTGCCGGAAGCTGATGAAACAGCGACGGACGTATCAGAGACCGCGCTGGCCTCTGCGGCGGTGCCTGTCATGCGCGTTGATTACGACGCCGAATTGCTGGGCAACCTGACCAGTCCTGCTCTCAGAGAAGCCAGCGGTCTGGCACTTTCAACCCTTACTCCGGGACTGTTCTGGTCTCATAACGATTCTGGTTACGGTCCTTATATCTTCGTGTTTGATGCGACGGGAGAGGATCGCGGGCGGTTCTATCTTGAGACCGCAAGATCGGGAGACTGGGAGGACATGGCCGCCTTCAAATGGCGTAACCAGTCGTGGCTGCTGATGGCCGATACCGGCGATAACAGTTCGAGAAAGCCGGCCTACACCCTCTATCTGGTTAATGAGCCCAAGCTGTCTCCCGGCCGCTCCCCCCGACTCAGGCCGCTGAAAGGCGTGCAAAGTGCTCGCATCGCTTACCCCAGCGGCCCGGCTGATACGGAAGCGATGGCTGTTGATAGCGTAGAGGAGCGCATTTATCTGATTACCAAGCGGGAGCGCCCGGCCCAGGTTTTCAGCTTGCCGCTTAGTGTATTCAAAGATAAGGCCAAAGTGCATATGGCGCGATTTGAAACCAGGCTGTTCACGCTCCCAGCGCCGTCATTGCAAAATCTGATCGAGCATCCCAAGATGGGCCTGGCGTTTGCCCAGCCCAACGCCATGGATTTTTCCCCCGATCGATCATTCGCCATTGTGCACACCTACGGACATTCGTATCGATTCGACAGGGCGGACTCGGAGACATGGGCCGAGGCGTTTGCCAAGGCTCCAAAGCAGTTTGACGTGCCGTCCATGCAGCAGTCCGAAGCCGTGGCTATTGGCAAGGACAACCGGAGTCTTTACTACACCAGTGAAGGGAGGTATCCGCCGTTCTATCGTCTCACGCCGTCTGAGTCCAGCCCGTAGCGGCGCGTTGAAAACGCCCGGCAGGCCCGTATACTGTCGCGGGATCCGGTCCGGACAGGTTAGAGGTCGCCAGTTCCCGCGCGGCGCTTCGGCGGGCCGCCATGGGGCGTTGTGCAACCCGTTAGAATTTCGCCCCGGTAATCACACAAAAGGATTAATTGCTGTGCCCTTTAAAAATCACGTCATCATCGCTCTAACGGCGCTTGCCTGTTTTTCCTGCAGTCACCATCCCACACCCGCATCAGATGTCAGGGGTTCTGCTGAATCCGTATCCATCATGACGTTCAATGTTGAAAATCTCTTTGACACAACGCATGACGAAGGCAAGAACGACTATACCTATTTACCGAGGAGTGCGAAGAACAGCGATGAACACCGCGACAGATGCAACCTGATTGACGTGAAACGGTGGCGTGAGCAGTGCCTTGACTGGGATTGGAGCGAAGAGGTTCTGGATTTTAAATTGCAGTCAATCGCCAACGTAATTCGTCAGGTTAACCAGGGAAGAGGGCCCGATATTGTTGCGTTTCAGGAGGTTGAAAACTTCGCCGTTCTGGATCGACTGCGTACTCAATATCTCGGCAAGTCGGCGTATCTGGAGCCCGTGCTTATCGAAGGAAATGACCTGCGCGGCATCGATGTTGCGTTCCTGACCCGTTTGCCCGTAGTCGGTACTCCTGCTTTACATGACATTGATTTCGAAAGCATCAGTGAACGAAGTCGTGCCGATACCCGTGGAATCCTGCAAACCGATTTTCGGTTGCCGGACGGGCGGATACTCACCGGCTACAACGTGCATTTTCCGGCGCCTTTTCATCCTTACCGGCTCCGTATTGATGCATACAAATCCCTAAACAAACTGATGAAAGGGCTTCCGGAAGATCGCGTGGTGTTTGCAGCCGGTGACTTCAATACTCCGGCGCGTGAAGATCAGGAGCATCGTCTGCTTGACCGGCTGGTGCAGCCGCACTGGCTCATCGCCCATCAGCTGGGGTGCCGCGGATGCAAAGGCACAACGTATTACCCGCCGAAAGAAGAGTGGTCTTTTCTCGATATGATCATCGTGCGGTCGTCTACAGATAAGGCCGGCAACTGGCAGATGGATAACAGTGCGACGAGACTCGTCAATGACTATCCGCGGCAGCGCGACGAACGAGGGTATCCCCGCAGATTCAGTCATTCTCCACTCGAGGGTGTGTCGGATCACTGGCCGCTGCTTATCGAGCTCAAATTGCCTTAGCCCCATCCCGTTCCGGGTCGGAGGCTGCCGCAGCTCCTTCCGGGTGGATTGCGGTGCGTAAACCGGGTGCGAAGAGTGACTCCAGGGTTAAGCTCTAAATACATAAGTCACTGAAAAATAAAAGAAACTAACCGAAATCAGTTGCGATTAACCTGATACCCGTGTATTTTCTTCAGTCTTGGGGAAACCTCGCGAATTACGTCGGTCGGGTAATGCCCGAGCTGCCTGATTCACCTAACTTACGAACATCAAACATGTCGCTTAAGTACGTGAACCCGTTCATATATTTTGAACACGCGGGTGCGTACAATCGCGACCACTACATCTTCTTTTGAACATAAGTTTCGGGTGAAAATGTTTGGGTTGTCTGCAATCAATGAGTTGCGGGCATGAATACGCCATAGTCAGGATAGTTCCGACCAGCAATGCCAATACGTATCTTAAACAACTATATCCACCGGCAGGTTTTGTACCTGGCGGTCATTGAAGGGCTTATAATGATCTGCGCCGTCTACGCCGGAGCGTATCTGCGCTTCGGTGGGCGACTGGCCAGCGTCGTGGAGTCCATTGGCAGCCTGTGGCCTCGTGCCATTCTGGTTACCCTGGTAGTCATGGCGAGCATGGTCGCCATGGGCCTGTACCATGGGCGTCTTCGCACACGTCTCAGTGGCATCGCTGTGCGGGTCATTGTCAGCGGCGTGGCCGCGGGCGCTGCGCTGGCCCTTTTGTACTACTGGTTGCCCAAGCTGTATCTCGGCCGCGGTGCGCTGGCCATAACCATGACCCTCATTGTGATCGGCATACTGCTCACCCGGATTGCATTCTTCAAGGTCGTCGATGACAAGCTGTTTCGTCGCCGGGTACTGGTTTACGGAGCGGGGCAAAAGGCGGCCAATATTGTTGGGCTGCGTCGCCGTGCTGACCAGCGTGGTTTCAAGGTGGTTGGTTTCCTGCCGGCGGAAAACACCAGTCAGTACTCGGTGGATCCCGATCTTCTGATGAAACCGAGTGGAACGATATG
The DNA here is from genome assembly GCA_963922815.1 of uncultured Gammaproteobacteria bacterium. Lineage (GTDB taxonomy): Bacteria > Pseudomonadota > Gammaproteobacteria > Steroidobacterales > SZUA-146 > SZUA-146. The sequence continues at coordinate 19,481 of CAWUKD010000043.1, read as the reverse complement.
CGAGCTGGCGGCGGAGCACCGGATTGACGAAATCGTCGTGGCTATTGATGACCGGCGCAAGGGTTTTCTGGTGCAGGAGTTGCTGGACTGCAAGCTCAATGGCGTGGGTGTCATTGATGCCATGTCATTTTTTGAACGGGAGACCGGCAAGGTCAAGCTTGACCTGCTGTATCCGAGCTGGATGATTTTTTCGGAAGGGTTTTCAAGTAACCCGATGCGCGTCTTCACCAGCAGGGTTTTCGATATTCTGGCGGCGCTGTTCTTGCTGCTTATTACCTGGCCGTTCATGCTGATCGTAGTCGTGGCAATCTGGTGGGAAGATGGTATCGGTGCGCCTATCTTTTACCGTCAGGAGCGCGTTGGATTGCGTAATTCGATTTTTCCGGTAATGAAATTTCGCAGCATGATCGCGGACGCCGAGAAAGATGGTGTCGCCAAGTGGGCGGAAAAGAACGACAGTCGTATAACGAAGGTCGGATCGGTAATACGCAAGTATCGTATCGATGAGCTGCCCCAGATTTTTAACGTTCTGCGGGGCGACATGCGTTTCGTTGGGCCGCGTCCGGAACGTCCCAGCTTTGTTGATGAGCTGAGCCGCGAGATTCCGTACTACAAAGAGCGTCACACGGTGAAGCCGGGTATTACCGGTTGGGCACAGCTCTGCTACGAGTACGGAGCGTCCAATGAAGATGCGCTGGAAAAACTGCAATACGATCTTTTCTACGTGAAGAATCACAACATGCTGTTCGACCTGCTGATTCTGCTACAGACGGCCGAAGTCGTTTTGTGGAAATCTGGCGCTCGCTAATCAATCTGTTATCCACCACTAACGCCTTGCGGAGTGTGAACTGATCAATATCGGCTTTGGCAGCTATCTGATTGGCGCTGTATTCCATATGGCGCTGGCAGTTTTCGTATTTTCCCGGTGGGGTAATCGCCCGGGCAGCCGCCAGTTTATGGTCACTGTCGTGGCCAATGCCCTGTGGGCCGTGGTACTCGCCAATTATGCGGGTACGGCACCTGAACAAGACTTGCTGTGGGTGCTTTTTGCTGAACTGATTCGTATGATCCTGTGGGTCATTCTGGTCTGGCGGTTCCTGTTCGGGGACGACCGTCGACAGTGGCCCCGGCAGTCTGCGTACTATGTGCATGGAACATGGTTTGCGATCGTCCTGTTTAACATTGTCATCCTGTTTGCCAACGCGACTGGCCGCGAAGTTATCAGTGGAGCCACGAGCTATCTGGTCAGCATGTTCGTGCTGTCGATCGTGGGTTACCTGTTGGTGTATCAGTACTATCGCAACAGTTCTGTTGACGGACGCTGGCAAATCAAGTTTTTCTGCCTGGGTGTAGGCAGCCTGTTTGTTTACGATCTGTTCGTGTTTTCACTCGGCGTTTTATTCCGCGGCCTGGCGCAGGATTTGTGGAACGCCCGTGGCGTCGTCAACGCAGTAGTTGCTGTCCTGCTGGCCGTCGCCGTCAATCGAATGCCGGCCCCGAGCTCCGAAGTGGCGATTTCCCGAAAAGTAGTCTTTTATTCGACCGGCATGCTGGCCGTAGGGCTGTACCTGGTTGCAATTGCCCTCGGCGGCTATTTCATTCAGGTGGTCGGTGGCGAGTGGGGCACGTTTGCGCTGATCGTGTTCTTTTTTATTGCGATCATGATGCTGTTGACCGTGCTGTTTTCCGGTCAGGCACGTGCGCGTCTGCGAGTGTTTCTTGACAAGAATTTTTTCCACTATCGTTACGACTACCGTCGTGAATGGCTCAATCTGACGCACGCCCTCAGCGAGCAGGACAGTGATGAAAGTTTGCCGCGCCGTGCGCTGAGGGCCGTCAGCGGCATCGTGCAGAGTCCCGGCGCCACGTTGTGGCAGGCGACACCGGGAGGTTACGCAGTTCGTGAAGCCTGGAACATGAGCGAGTATGCAGGCAGCCTGGAGCGCGCAGAGGATCCATTCTGTCAGCTGCTTCAGAGCCGCGAATGGATCATCGATAAAGAAGAGTACGAGCGAGATCCGGAGCGGTATGGGAGGCTGGTTCTTCCTGCCTGGTTTACCGCCGACCCCAAAGCATGGCTGGTCTTGCCTCTGATTCACAATGAGGATTTGACCGGATTTATGGTCATTGCCACCTCCATGGCAGTGCGGGAACTGACCTGGGAGGACCGCGATTTGCTCAAATCGGTAGGTCGCCAGGTGGCCAGCCACCTCGCGCTGCATGAGTCAGCGCAGGAATTGGCCCAGACGCGGCAATTCGAAGCGTATAATCGCCTTGTAGCGTTTTTAATGCACGACCTGAAGAATCTGATTGCCCAGCAGTCGCTGGTTGTGCGCAACGCTGCGAAACATAAAGACAATCCGGAATTCATTGATGATGCGATTGCAACCGTCGATAATTCGGTCAATCGTATGAATCATATTCTCGACCAGCTTCGCCGGGGTGATCAGGGCGGCGATATTCGCGTCGTGGATCTGGTTAAAATGTGCGACGCCGTGATCGAGCAGAGCGCGCAACGATTGCCGGAACCCGACCTTGTGGTGGAAAACAGCGAGATTCGAATTCGGGTAGACCGTGAACGGATGATCATGGTCATGGTGCATTTGATCCGCAATGCACAAGATGCCACAGATTCCGATGGATCTGTGACGTTGTTCGTGGGTGCGGACTCGACTCGCGCTATTATTGAGGTGCGGGATACCGGAAGCGGTATGTCACCTGAATTTATTCGCGATCGGTTGTTTGTACCGTTTGATACCACCAAGGGTGTCAAGGGTATGGGTATTGGCGTTTATCAGGCCCGCGAATTTGCGCAGTCTGCCGGCGGCGAAATGCAGGTAGACAGCCAGGAGGGGCGGGGCTCGACGTTCAGGCTGCTGATCCCTCTTGCAACACATTCTTCTCAGGAACACGCTCTAGACGAGCAGGGGTAATCGATTGACTACTGCAAACCGCAAACTTCTGGTTGTTGAAGACGATCCCGGCATTCAAAGCCAGTTAAAATGGTGTTTCGAAGATTACGAAGTCATCTTTGCTGCGGATCGCGAATCTGCCATCAGCGAGATTCGTCGACACGAGCCGCCCGTAGTGCTCCAGGATCTCGGGCTGCCTCCGGACGCGGAAGGCGTCAGTGAGGGGCTGGCGACACTGGACGAGACGCTGCGTATTGCCCCCCATACTAAAGTGATTGTGGTAACGGGCAACGGCGATACAAACAATGCGGTGCGTGCAGTTGCCGCCGGCGCATACGATTTTTACAGCAAGCCGATCGATACGGATGTATTACTGTTGCTGGTGCAACGCGCGTTTCACATTTACGAACTCGAGCAACAGCACCGGAGTCTGCTGAATACCACGGACTACTACGCGCTCGAAGGTATTATCGCGACCAGTGATTCCATGCTTAAAGTGTGTCGCCTGATTGAAAAGGTAGCGCCAACAAATGTCACGACCCTCTTGCTGGGCGAGAGTGGAACGGGTAAAGAGCTGCTTGCGCGAGCCGTGCATGAGTTGAGTCCGAGAAAGAAGCAGCGTTTTGTCGCTATCAACTGTGCGGCGATTCCTGAAAACCTTCTGGAAAGTGAGCTGTTCGGGTACGAGAAGGGCGCGTTCACCGGTGCGACCAAGCGCACAGAAGGCAAAATCGAGTATGCTGATGGCGGTACGCTGTTTCTCGACGAGATTGGCGACATGCCCATGCAGCTACAGGCCAAGCTTCTGCGTTTCTTGCAGGAGCGGGTCGTCGAGCGTATCGGGGGTCGTACGGAGATACCCGTTGATGTACGGGTAGTCTGTGCAACAAACCAGAATCTGCAGTCGTGTATTACGGAGGGGCGGTTTCGTGAAGATCTGTTTTACAGGATTTCCGAAGTCACCTGTAACATACCCCCGTTACGCGAGCGGGAAGGCGATCCGGTTATTCTGGCCAGGGTGTTTCTGCAAAAGTTCGCCGAGCGACACAGTCGCGCGATCCGGGGGTTCACTCAGGCGGCGAACAATGCCATTGAAAACTACAACTGGCCTGGCAACGTTCGCGAGTTGGAAAACAAGATTAACGGCGCAGTTATCATGGCCGAAGGCAAGCAGGTTGACGCCGATGATCTTGGGCTTCTGATCCAGGAGGCGGGTCCGGACCAACCGCTAAACTTGCGCGCGGTTCGGCAGGAGGCCGAGCTTAAGGCGCTACGACAGGCGCTGGCGCGAACGGATGGTAATATCTCCAAAGCAGCGGAGCTTCTCGGCATCACACGGCCAACGTTCTATGATCTCATGACCCGACACGGCATGAGCGAAAACAACTAGACCATAAAGGCAGGCAGCAATGAATAATTTTCGAACCGTAATGATGAGTATTGCACTTGTCTTGTTGGTCGGTCTTACCGGCTGTGGGGAAAGCAAAACGGAAGAGCAGCGTATGACGGATGCCACTGCGGCGTTCGAATCCGGCAAGTACCGCGAAGCGCTCATCGAATTGAAAAACCTGCTGCAGGACAACCCGAAGAACAAGGACGCCCGTATCTTGCTCGCGTATGCCTCACTGGAGGTCGGAGATCCTGATGCCGCGGCCAAAGAGCTCGAGCGTGCCGGTCGGCTCGGCGCGACATCGCAGGAAATCTATGCGTTACAACAACGCACCTGGCTGAGGCTGGGTCGATTTCAGGAGCTGGTTGAGAACTACGCTCCCGAAAAGTCGGTGCAGCCCGATGAACAGGGCGAAATGCAGTTGATCTACGCCAAAGCGCTGAACGGAATGGACAATTCGGCAGACGCACAAGCGCAGTATCGGGCGCTGGCAGATTCAGCAGCGCCTGCGAAGTGGCGTGCAGAGGGGCTGGTTGGTCTGGCGCTGCTTGCACGCGCAGCCAATGACGAAGACAAGGCGAAGGAGCTGGCCGAGCAGGCCTTGTCTGTTCACCCGGATTCGGTTTCGGCACATATTGCGCTCGGCCAGATTGCCATCAAGGCCAGTGACTTTGACGACGCGTTTGAGCGTTTTACAGCCGGGCAGGGCGCTGAGGTTATTAACGACGAGGAGCGTTTTATCCTGTTGTCAGGCGAGGCCGAGGCGGCGCTGGGCAAGGCTGATGTTGAGGCTTCCAAGGATGCTGCCAATCGACTGTTTACGCTGGCACCCGAGCACCCGATCACAACCTATCTGATGGCTCGGGTTGCGTACGTGTCTGGCGACAAGGAAATGGCTCACACGCAGGCGCAAAAAGTGCTTTCCGAGTATCCCGAATTCCTGCCGGCACAGTTTCTTCAGGGCGCGCTAAGCCTTGAGCGCGGCGAGTACCCGCAGGCAGAAATGTTTTTGTCCAACGTGGTGGCTGCACAACCGACCAATGTTGAGGCGCGTCGCCTGTTGGCAGAATCGAATCTGCGCCTGGGTCAAACGACCGAGGCCGCCAATATTCTGCGGGAAGGTATCCGACTGGGACCCGGCCAGCAGGAGCTCGCCAGCATGCTGGGAAGAATCAACCTTCGCTCCGACAACAACGCTGACAACATCCTGTTGCTGGAAAAAACGCTGGAGGCTAACCCGGATGACGAAAAGACCCGGTTGACTCTGGTGGCGTCCTATATCGCCGCCGGCGATGCGGACAGAGCGCAGGAGCTTATCGAAGCCGGCGACCAGGATGCGATCTCACCGGAACGTAAGGCCATCGTTAAATTGATTGCGGCCATGCAGGCCGGGGATCGTCAGGCCGCCGTGGCGCAGGCCGACGTGATTACCGCCACATGGCCCGAGAATTCGCGTACTCAGAATATGATCGGAACGTGGCTGTATTCTCAGGAAATGAAGGTTAAGGGGCGTACAACGCTTGAAAATGCCTATGCGAAGAACCCAAATTCCGGCGAGCTTGCTACGAGCCTGTCGCGTATCGATAACAATGAAGGAAATCGGGCGGAAGCGATCGCGCGGCTCGAAGAGTATCTCGAGCGTCAGCCTGAGAGTGTAGGTGTCTGGCTGGCGCTGGCTGCCAGCTACATTCCCGCCGGGGATACATCCGCCGCGCTCGAGGTCCTTGGTCGGGCCAGGGCCGCGAACCCGGACGCCTATATGCCGAAAGTCGCTACCGTGCGCATGCTGATTATGGAGCGCCGATTCGACGACGCGGTTAAAGAAGGCGAGCAGCTGGCGAGTGCTCATGAAAACGTTGCCGTGGCTCAGTTTGTTTATGGTCGGGCACTGTATGAGGATGGACAATTTGATCGTTCTCTGGAATTTCTGAAAAAAGCCAATTCGATGGAACCCGGTACGCCGGAAACGCTGGTGTACAAGGCGCGTACTGAAGCAAGGCTCAATCAGTTTGCTCAGGCCAAGAAATCGTATGAAGAACTGTGGGAAGTGAACCCTGGCAACATCGAGGCGGCTCAAAGCATCGCATTGCTGGAGCAGCGCCGGGGGAATACGGCAGCTGCTGGTCAAATACTTGAGCAGCTGCGCGAGCTTCGACCCGACGACCCGAGAGTCGACGTTGTCGATGCCGACCTCAAAGCAGAGCGTGGTAACAACAAGGAAGCTTTCGAGCTGTATGAAAAGGCGTATTCCGCTCGTCCATCGCGCAACGTCGCATTAAAGCTGGCGCAGATGGCCCCTCAGCAGGGCGCGGATCCCATGCAGTATATTCGTCGATGGCTGGAGCAGTCGCCCGATGACATTCCCGCGCGACTGGCCCTGGCGCAGCGTCTTCAGCAGCAAGGTAACGATCGCGAGGCCATGGGTGAATACGAAATAATCATAGCGGCACGACCTGATGACAGCCTCGTACTTAATAACCTGGCGTGGCTGCACTTTCAGAGTGATAACGAAGCGTCCCGGAAGCGGGCGCTGGAGCTGTCTCGACGGGCTTATGAGCAAAACCCGAATAACGCACAGATTGGCGATACCTATGGATGGATTCTTTTCCGCTCCGGCAATGTCGAAGAAGGCACTGAAGTGTTGGCGCTGGCAGAAACCAGAGCCCGGGACCAGGGTCTGTCAGATTCCAGAGATATTACCTATCACTATGCGGCTGCTCTGAGTGAGTCCGGTGATAGTGCCGGTGCACGTCTCAGACTCAAGAGTATTTTGAACGACGGCAAACCGTTTTACAGCCGCGAAGAAGCGCAGCGATTGCTGGATAGCCTGGCTCGCTAGCTGGTTGTTGCTCCAATCATAAAGCCGGTGACGTAGCGTCATCGGCTTTTTTTATTGGGCATGCCTGCGCTGTCAGGGTCGAGTTGCGCCGATGGACTCGAAGGTTATCGGCAAGAAAAAGACCGTGATCGCTAGTGGCGCAAATAGGATGAGGTGTTCATTTGGCTGTTTGCGAGTTGTGTTTTCAGCTCTCGCATCCGGTTGGAGCCGAGCGAGCGCGCTTTGTTGTAGGCTGTGTACGCCAGGTCGTTGCGCTCTTCCATCAAAAAGAGATCGCCTTCAATTTCGGCGATCACGTCGGGTGCTCCACCCAGCATAGCAATGGTATTCAGAGTCTCGTGAGCGACCTCGCGCATATCGCGTTGATACAGGTCGATCAGCACAGGTGTCATTGCCTCGGTGGCCCGTTCGTTTCTGCCGAGCAGTTCTTCTATTAATTCCGTTGCCCGGGTCTTGTCCCGTTTGATCAGGTGAGCATGAATCAACACCAGCAGGTTTGGCTCCTGCGATGGCGCCAGTCGATGAGCCTCGGCGGCGGTAGAGAGTGCTTCATCGTAGCGTCCACTCCGGATCAGAGCGTGCGCCAGAATACGCAGTACGTTGGCGTTATAAGGGTGTGCCGCGGCGGCTTCCTGCGCAACCACAACGGCTTGACCGTAACGTTGCTTAAGCAAGTGCCGGGTAGCCTGAATAAGACGCGGTTCGACGGCCGCGGGGTTTCTTTCGCGCGCAAGTTCCAGCCAGGCGGATTCTTCTTCAGTTTCGCCGCGCATGTGTGCGACTTCCGCAAGCGCCAGCAGAGCGTGCAGGTTGGCCGGGTTTTTTCGACGCAGTTTCTTGGCGTATTCGGTAGCGCGGGAAAGCTGGTCAGACCGCATGAAGCGTTCCAGCCGCAATACCTGCCTTGATGATTCCGTGACCAGTTCAGGGGGAACCCATGTGCTCATCAGGGCGTCTGCCGAGTCCAGATCGCCGAGGTTCAGATACGCTGCAGCGAGTCGGGTTTGCCGTCGAACGTTCTGCGGATCGGACTGAACCGCGCGCGACAGGAAGTGCTGGCCGTTTTCACAGGATGGAGAGTATCGGCAGGCCGTGCCGTACAGGTCAAGGCGGATTGCGTCTGTCGCTGAGTCGGTGATGATGGGTTGCAGCGACGATACGGCCTGGCTGGCATTGCCCATTTGCAGATACGTCTCGGACAGCAATATCAGCATCTCCGGGTCGCTGTCATTCAGTGCAAAATACTTATCCAGATATAACTGTGCGCGACCGAGCTTCCCTTGCGAGGAGTTGATGGCAGCCAGCAGTTTTAGCGAGGGCTGGTGATCCGGCAGAGCCGAGACTACCCGGTAGAGGTAGTCACCAGCGGTCGTATATTCGCCGTCAAGAAACGCGAGTAGTCCCCGGGTGAACTTGGGCAGCGGATGCCAGGGGTAGCTGTCAATCAGTTCCTTGGTGTTTTGTTTGGCCAGCGATTTCTTGTCGAGGTGCCACTGGGTTTCAATCAGCCCGACGCGAGCAAGCATGTATTCAGAAACCCGGTCGAGACCGTCGGACCCTTCTATCGCGTTAATAAAAGCGCGTTCAGCATCGACCAGCCTGCCCTGCTCATAGCGCAGTGCGCCGAGTGCCTGCCAGGCCGCAATAGACAACGGATGCGTGCGCGTTGCGTTTTCAATATAAACGCTCGCGGACTCGAGGTCTCCGCGGGCCGTCTGCACGGCGGCAAGGCCCAGTCTGGCATCGAGGCTTTCCTTGTCGGTCCGCATGACATCGGTAAAAAACTGTTCCGCTTCGCCGGGCTGATTCACGTGTAGTGCAGCCATCCCTCGAGCGATCAGCCAGGCTTTCCTGTCGTCTTCTTCAGAGGGTTCAGGTCCCAGAGCCGCGATGATGCGTTGCGGGGTTCCCTGGGCAATGATCGCCTGCGCCAGGGGCTGATAAACGAGTCTTCCGGGTGCCCCCAGTTCTCGGGCATACAGTAGCTGCGCCTCGGCGGAATCTGCGCGACCTGCGGCCAGGCTGACTTTGCCCTGAAGCAAGCGAGCCTCGAGATGATCGGGTTTTGACTGGATCAAATTGGCCAGTTCCAGCGATGCGGCGCCGTAATCCGCGCGCCTCATGTTTTCCTTCACAAGACCGAGCCGGGCCTGCGCGTTGTCAGGGTTAGAACAGGCGACAATTGTTAACAGCCCGAAAAGACAAAGAAAAGTCCATATATGGTGGATTATCAGGGGTCTGGCACTGATGGACATGCAGGAATTTCCGGGGCGTTGCCGCTTTGATGTTATGGGGGAACCAAAAGGCTGTTGGTCAATCTACTAAAAGTAACCATAAGCTACTATAAAACATTATGTTTTTATAGCGATTAAGTCTCAAAAAGACGCGATTGTCCGGCCCCGTCAGAGCATTTATCCGCGGACCGACCCGGATAAATGCCGGAATGGATCGCGTCGGTCGTCTCGTGACTTGCTGCTTCATTGCAGTGCGCTCTTCTGGTTCTTTTGGAGGCTACAGCTGTGTTAAACTCTGGCCCGCTAGTTATTGATTGAACAATTGTTTTTGGAGATTTTACACAATGTTGCAGCGGCAAAATATTCTAATCCTGTTGATTGCTCTTTTCGGCCTGACGGCATGTGCGGGGGGCGCTCCGCGAGTAGATCCGTCCGCCGGTGACGGTCAGCAGGTCTCCGATGCGACAAGCGCGGATTACTCAATCGGTCCGGGCGATAACCTGGATATTCACGTTTGGCGTCACGAAGACCTGTCAAGAGTCGTTCCTGTACGGCCAGACGGCAAGATTTCCACACCTTTGGTTGAGGATATGCTGGCGGCCGGAAAAACCGCGAGTGAACTCGCACGGGACATAGAAACACAGCTCTCCGAGTACATAAAAACCCCTAAAGTGACCGTCATCGTGACCGGGTTTATTGGTAATGCCAATGATCAGATCCGTGTGATTGGTCAGGCGGGTCAGCCTCGAGCCATTTCGTATACGAAGAACATGTCGTTGCTCGACGTAATGATTGCTGTGGGCGGTTTGTCAGAGTTCGCGGCTCCCAGAAGGGCTAAAATTCTGCGTCGTATTGGCGGCGAGGGGACCGAAATACCGGTGAGACCCGATCTGCTTCTGGAACGTGGCGATATTCGCTATGACATTCCCATGCGACCCGGTGATGTACTTATTATCCCCGAGTCCAGATTTTAGCTCTGATAGAGAAATCACAGAGTTACGTGATGCAGGTCACGGACCTTTGTTGCTCTCTTGTAGATAATGTAAAAAAGGAAAACCTGAAGAAAGTCTGGTCATGAATGAATTGGTAGCACAAATAATTGCCCACTTGCGTGGCATGTGGCGCTTTCGCTGGTGGGCGTTGTTGGGGAGCTGGGTACTTTGCCTGGCTGGGTTTGCGTGGGTGTACAGTTTGCCCAACATGTATGAGTCAAGTACGCGTGTATACGTGGACACTCAAACGGCACTGAAAGATGCGATCGCCGGGCTGGGTAACAGCAGCGACGTTAAAGAAGAAGTGCAGAAGAAACTCAGCGAGATGATCTCCATCCCGAATCTCAAGAAAGTGGCTCGGGACACCGACATGGACTTGAGGGCGACGACACCGCTCGCCATGGAGAAGCTGGTCGAACGTCTGCGTAATACGATTGAAGTTCGCAGTCTTCAGAACGGCTCTCTCTACTCGATCAAGTATCACGATACCGACCCGGAAATGGCGCAGCGCGTGGTGCAAACCATGCTCAGCGACTTTGTTGGTGGATCGCTGCGTGAGAACAATAAAGACACGACCGATGCGATGCTGTTCCTGGAAGAACAAATTGGCATCTACGAAAAGCGACTGCTTGATTCGGAGCAGGCGCTGGCAGACTTCAAGAAAGAGAATGTCGGCCTGATGCCTGGCGCCCAGGGTGATTATTACCAGCGCCTCGAGGCGGCCAACGGGCGGCTGAGCCAGCTGCGCGCGGCCTATCGTGTCAAGCAAAACACACGTGACGAATTACTTTTACAACTTGAAGGTGAAGAGCCTACGTTTGGTCTTGATCCTTTGAGTTCCGCCGCACCATCGTCGATGGGTGCGTCTTCATACGATGAGCAAATTGACTCTCTGAAGCTGCGACTGGCGCAACAACAGCTGCAGCTCACTGACCGCCACCCTGACGTTATTGCAACCATTGAGACCATCGCCGCCCTTGAAGCGCAGCGAGATCAGGAACTGGCAGAACTGACCTCGGCAGTGCCCGATCGGCCCACGTTCAATCCGCTTGACCAGAATCCGGTTTATCAGGATATGAAGATTCAGCTCAGCCGGGTTCAGATTGAGCTGGTGGAATTGCGTACGTCGCTTTCCGAAGCGCAATCGGCGGTTCAAAACCTGAAGCGCCTTGTTGACACTATTCCGGAAGTGGAAGCTCAGCTAAGCCGGCTGAATCGTGATTACGAGGTCACTCGAACCTATCACGGTGATTTGCTGCAGAGGCTTGAAGCTGCCCGGCTGGGTGAAGACGCCAACGCTCAGAGCGATGACATCAAATTCCAGGTTATCGATCCGCCGGTGCTTCCGCTGGATCCAACCGGGCCGAACCGGCCGTTGTTTTTAACAGCGATCTTGTTGGCCAGCCTGATTTTTGGCTTCGCATTGTCATTCTTGCTGGATCAGTTGAAGCCTGTCTTCAGCACTCGAAATGAATTGAGATCCAAAACAGGACTGCCTGTTTTGGGCACTATAGGTGTGGTTTTGATGCCGCATCAAAAACTGTCAACTCGTCTGCAAACCATTGCGTTTGCCATCGGCCTTATCGCTCTTCTTGGAGCGTACTTCGGTGGAGTGGCGCTGGAAGACAAATTTGTTGAACTGGTTGGTGGGCTGCAGGGACGTGAAAACGCATGAGTATTGTAGAAAAGGCGGTTAAAAAGCACAGGAAGGGGGGCAAGAAGCCGTCTTCGGATTCCAGTTCGACTCAGGAATCAAAGCAGTTGCAGACTCGGGAAGAGCCAACGCTGATTCCCGCCCATGAAGAGCCGGATAACGACAACGGCAGGACTGTGCAGATTCCGTCAGCAGCGGAACAGTTTGGTGATGACGGCCCGGGAGTGCCGGCGTTGCACAAGCAGCGCGTACTGCACCTTGACTTCGATGCGCTTCGTGAGGCCAGTATCGTGCCTGCCGAAGATTTGGCGCCGCACATGGCAGACGAGTTTCGTCGCATCAAGCGACCGCTTATTGCCAACGCGTTTGGCAAGGGCGTAGTTCCCGTTGAAAACGGTAATCTGTTAATGCTGTGCAGCGCGTTTTCCGGCGAAGGCAAAACCTTTACATCGGTCAATCTCGCCATGAGCCTTGCGCTTGAGCGTGAGCGAACCGTGTTGCTGATTGACGCCGATGTAGCCAAGCCGCACATCAGCCGCGCTCTCGGCATTGATCAGCAGCTGGGCCTGATGGATTTGCTCACCGATGACTCGCTGGATATCAGTGATGTTCTCGTGCAAACCGATATGCCTGGGCTGCGTATTCTCCCGGCCGGTACCCGTCACCAGTACTCAACCGAGTATCTGGCCAGCGACAAGATGCAGGAATTGATGGATGAGCTCGCCGGGCGATATCCGAACCGAATGATAATTTTTGATTCACCACCGCTGCTCCAGACGTCCGAAGCCCAGGTGCTTGCGAGTCTGGTCGGGCAAGTGGTTATGGTCATCCATGCGGGCAAGACTCCGCAGGCCGCGGTTGACGCGGCGCTTGAACTGATTGACTCCAATAAAGCGATCAACCTGATTTTGAACAAGTGTCGTGTGCAGTCATCGAACGACTATTACGGTGGGTACTATGGCCAGGAATACAACTAGCGGTGACTTGAGCACGTCTCAATCGGCGCGAGCCAGCGTTATACAGGACGAGAACATGGGCAGTAGATCAAACAGAGCAGGAAAGTTGCTTGCGATGAACGGGTCCACGCGTCGAATGGGCGCTTTTCTGGTTCCTTGTGTCGTCGGCGCGATGACCGCATCTGTTTCGGCCGGTGCCAGCGAGTGGGAATACGCGGCCGATTTGTTCACCGGGCTTACTTATACCAACAACGTTATTCTCGCCCCGTCATCCGGCAAAGAGGATGAGGGAATCTGGGAAATCAGCCCGACCATTATTGCGACTCGGGACGGAAAGCGCGTAGATGTGCAGTTCGACTACCGGCTCCAGGGCCTGCTGTATGCGCGTGAAGATCGTCGAAACGAAGTCTATAACTATTTGCAGTCGTCACTCCAGGCGGCCGTAATTCCGGATTTTATTCAGTTCGATGCCGACGCCAGCATCAGCCAGACCGTCATCGATCCCCTGTTGGCTTCGGGGAACAGCTCGATTAGCGTCAGCGGTAATTCGGCCGAAACCATGACGGTGAACGTATCTCCGTACATCCAGCGCAAGCTGGGTCCGGCAACGACCTTCCGGCTTGGCGCATCTGCCGGTCTGGTTGAATACGACGCACCGACTCTGGTGGATAATAATCAGGTTGATTATTTTGCATCTTTGGCGAATGAAGGTGGAGGTGGTCCGTTTAACTGGTCTTTCGGTTACCAATCGAAACTCGTTGACTACGATATTGGCCAGGAAATCGAACTGGCTCGTGCCACCGGCGAGATCGGCTTGCGTATTGGCGCACGTACGGAGTTTGTTGTATCGGGTGGTGAAGATATCAATGACTTTGGCTCGCTGCCAGGAAGTCGTGTGGCCGAAGGATCGTTCTGGAACGTCGGTTTTCGCGGCGGTTTCGGCGACAACGTTCAATTTGATGTGCGCGTAGGCGAGCAGTTTTTTGGCGACTCGTATTCCGTACAGTTTTCAAGATCTTCCCGCGCACTGGAAACGACTGTGTCCTACACTGAAGAAGCCACAACGGTGGGTGCCCAGCAGCTGGATTTTTCCAACGCGCTGGCGCTTTTGGGCTTGGCCGGTGTGGTCATAGACGATCAGTTTGATATCAGCGGGTTCGAGCTTCCTCAGCGCGATCCGGAGTTGTATATCCGTCGACGATTTGACCTGACGAATACGCTCACCACGGGCAGGAGCACGTTCGGTAGCCGTCTTTACTACGAAGACCGGTCTTTCATTCGCACCTCGTTTGCAGGTGCCCGCGAAAACGTACAGGGCGCATCACTGACATGGACGTGGAACTACGATAGCGCCACCACCGTGACTACCAGCGGCACTTACCAGCAGCTCGATTCGCGTGACAACGTGAGTCGACCGCAGGATTATCGAATCAACGTGCAGGTTCGACGCAATATATTCAATAACAGCTACGTTCAGGCGATGACCTGGTACAACGCACGTATCGCTCCAAATTTCATGGATGAATATGAGGAAGTAGCCGTCAGAGTTGGATTTGGACGCAGGTTCTAGGACGAACACACAGTGTACACAGACTTTTATAAATTCTCGGGGAAACCCTTCGCGCTTACGCCCGACCTGCGCTTTTTGTTTCGCAGCGAAAGCCATAAGCGTGCGCTCTCGTATCTGCATTACGGGCTGGAGCAGGCCGAAGGCTTTGTCGTTATTACCGGCGATATCGGAACCGGAAAAACGCTGCTTATTCAGGCGTTGCTGGAAGATTTGAAAACCCAGGAAATCGCGACCGCACGAGTAGCGGCCGCAAACCTGACCAAAGAAGAAATTATTCCCATGGTAGCGGCGGCGTTGAAGCAGCCCTACGAAGGGAAGAGCAAGACCGCGCTCATACGTGATCTTGAACTCTCGCTGCGTCGAGCCAGAGAATACCTCAAGGGTGTGCTTCTGATTGTAGACGAAGCCCAAACGCTAACCCCGGATGCGCTGGAAGAGTTGCGCATTCTTTCGAACCTGGAAAGCAATGGCAAAGCGCTGATGCAGATTTTTCTGGTTGGACAGAGTGACTTTCGGGAGACGCTTCTGCTGACCGAGATGGAGCCCTTGCGACAGCGAACCGTGGCCTCATACCATATGGCGCACTTAACCCGGGCTGAACTTAAGCGGTACATCGGATTCCGGTTACTTGCGGTGGGCTGGGACGGTAATCCAACTATCGACAACGACGTGTACGACGTGGTCCTCGATTTTACGGATGGCATTCCTCGTCGAATCAATATTTTCATGGATCGGTTTCTCGTGTACGGGTTTCTCGAGGAGATTACCGAATTTACGCGCGAGCACGCCGAGAATGTGGCGGAAGAGTTTTCCAATGAACTCGCTGGCGACTTTCTGAAGCCGGTGTTGCGTGAGCGGGCGCTTGCCAGGTCTCGCGAAGCAGAGGCCAGTAGCGTAGAGGCAGATGTTGCGGATGAGGACGATGAAGGTTTTGAGCCAGAGCCGCCGCCTGTTCGCGTCAAGAAGACCAATGGCAACGGCGCCGCCAGAAAAAAGGGTAAGCGCAAGCCCCGGGTCACCGACAGCTCGATCGAAGATACGTCGAGTTCGCCCCTTGAAAAGCGTTTGCGAGGATTGGATCTGAAGCTCAAGAAGCTTAGTGAAAAATCCCGACAACAACGCAATCGCTAAAACGGAGTTACCCGATGCCCACGTCTCCCTCTCACTGGATTGAGCAGGCTACCAAACTGCGCTCAACTGATCCTGTCAATGCCATGAGCGTTGACGTCGAAGACTACTTTCAGGTGTCTGCGTTTGAAAAAATCATTTCGCGAGACGACTGGGATAACTGGGAGCTTCGCGTTGAACGCAATACCAACCTGGTTCTGGACATCTTTGATGAAGCAGGGATCAAATCCACGTTTTTCATGCTGGGTTGGGTGGCGGAACGCTGTCCGGGCTTGATCAAACGTATTGTTGATGACGGGCACGAGCTGGCAAGTCACGGCTATGAGCATACGCGTGTCATTAATCAAAACCGCGAGCAGTTTGGTGCGGATATTCGCAAAACCAAGGCACTGCTTGAAGACATGTCCGGCGTCGAGATTACCGGATACCGTGCCGCCAGTTATTCGATAGGCCGGGACAATTTGTGGGCACTGGATGAACTACAGGAAGCAGGGCACCGCTATTCTTCGAGTCTGTATCCGATCAGGCATGATCTTTACGGCATGCCGGAGGCGCCCCGATTTGCTTTTTTAACGGGCGCTGATGGGCTGCTCGAAGTGCCGGTCACAACAGCATCAATTGGCGGGCGCAACTTCCCGTGCGGAGGCGGAGGCTACTTCAGACTGCTTCCTTATCCGATTTACAAGCGGGCGTTAAAGCGGGTCAACGACGTCGATCAGCAGCCCGGCGTATTTTATTTTCATCCCTGGGAAATAGATCCGGAGCAGCCACGAGTTCCCGGAGCTACAGCAAAGACCCGTTTCCGCCACTACCTGAACCTGTCCCGAATGGAGTCACGTTTGCGTAGCCTGGTGCGTGACTTCAAATGGGACAGAATGGACCGGGTGTTTGCACCCGCGAACAAGGCAGCATGACCGTGACCGCAACCGCAACACAAACTACTACAGCAACTGTCGACATCAAACGATTGACTCCGGCCGAATTCGAGCGCTGGAATCAGTGCGTTGATAGCTGCGACGATGCTACGTTTTTTCATCGGGCCGAGTGGTTTGACGTTATTTCCAGAGCGTTTCGCCATACGCCTTATTACCTTTATACCGAACGCGATGGCGTTGTATCCGCCATTTGTCCGCTGTTTCACACGAAGAGCCTGTTGTTCGGCAACTCGCTGGCCTCCGTACCTTTTTGTGTTTATGGGGGTGCAATTGGCAGTCATGATGAAGACCGTCAGGCGCTGGTCGATGAGGCCTGTCGGCTGGCAGCTGAACTCAAAGTCGATTTCCTCGAGCTGCGAAACCGGTCTGTGCAGGAGCCAGGGTGGCCCGGCAAAGACTTGTATGTAACCTTTCGACGGGAAATCGATGCGGATTCAGAGGTCAATCTCACCAGGATTCCACGTAAGCAGCGCGCGATGGTTCGCAAGGGTATCAAAGCCGGCCTGGCCGGGCGTGTCGATCAGACTGTTGATGACATGTATGCCTGCTATGCCGAAAGCGTCCGAAATCTTGGAACGCCGGTGTTTCCGAAGCGATATTTTGCGATTCTCAAAGAGGTATTTGGTGACGACTGCGAGGTCCTGACGATTACTCATGAGAACGAGCCGGTGGCGGGTGTCATGAGCTTCTATTTCAAGAACGAAGTTCTTCCGTACTACGGTGGCGGCAAGTTTGCGGCCCGCAAGCTGTATGCCAACGATTTTATGTATTGGCAGGTCATGGAAAATGCCCGAGAGAAAGGGCTGGAGATTTTTGACTACGGTCGGAGCAAAGTTGACACCGGATCGTATCGGTTCAAGAAGCACTGGGGTTTTGAACCCGTGCCTTTGGCATATTCCTATCACCTCGTGAAGGCGGATGATGTGCCCAATGTCAGTCCCAATAACCCCAAGTACAAGTTGTTTGTAGACGCCTGGCGCAAGTTGCCGGTAGGCGTCGCCAATCGAGTAGGGCCCTGGTTGGCGCGGCAGCTGGGCTAGCCGCATCTGAAAACATACGATCAGGACGGCGGCTGATCGCGGGTGGCTGACAAACGGGGTCAGCTGTCGAGGTAGCGTTCAAGTAACGGCTTGTACCGGTTGTACTTCGACGAATTGAGATACGAGTCCAGCTGTTGATTGAGCGCAGAGAGTTGCTCACCGGTGAGCTCTTTTTGCCACCGGGTGTCGAGTTTGATTTTGCCGTCGCCGAGGCGCATTTGGTTGCCAAGAATGTGGTGTTCGGCGTCTTTGAAGTCGCCAGCGAATGGGCGAGGTTCGACACCTGCATAGTGGTGCAGTCTGGCCAGCTCCTCATCGGTGTTGGTGCAGACGTCGTCGTAATGCACAACGATGGAGTCGTCGATGTCGGCGGCGATACGAACAATATCGCGCTGATGTCTGAGCCACAGATCGAGTGTTTGTTCGGGAGGCCAGCCGCGATGGCGCAAGCAGGATGCGGCAACGCCTCTGGGGTTGCGGATGAGATGAATGTTTTTTACGGCCAGTGATGGAATGCGCTGGAGATGACGCAATCGATATGGATCAAGCGAGTTATCGAGATAGATGGATGATTTGTGATAGTTGACTGCCGTTGCGATCAGTCGGGCATTGGCTTCGCGCTGGCGTTTGAGTCGACTGCCCGTGACGGGTAGATGGCGCAATAGCGCATCCCGGCTTTGCTCAAGTGCCGAAGACTCGAGCAGAGGAAGACTGGCCGTTAAATAGCGATTGAGACGTGAGTTTTTGGCAAGTTTGAAAGCGGCGCCAAAATCATGGAATTCGAACGGAAGATGGTGATTCTTAAAGGTTTGGCCCAAATGTTGGTAGAACGGGCATTCCTGGATGATTTCGCCACAGGAGCAGTAAAATGCTTCGTCTTTGTCAAACGGCCAACCCGCCGTATGTCCGAGACTGGTGATTTCCGGATGGGTGTTGAGCAGGAACGACGTCAGCGTCGATCCAGAATATTGATAAGCAGAAATGTAGAGTAGCGTAGTTTTGGACATGGTCGGACCCAACAAAAATAATGTCGAGAGTTTACCGCAAATGCTTCGGGCTTGTGAGGCACAGTCGCACGATCTGTGCACTGAAGCACATGGAGATTGTCGATAATGTGCGGTATCCACGGCGTTGCTGCCGTAAATAGCGCTCTTCGCTATACGCCTGAGCACGTTGAGGCGATGGGGAACATAACTGAGCATCGTGGACCGGACGATTCCGGCATGCACGTGGACCAGCGCGCAATCATAGCGATGAGGCGCTTGTCCATTATTGATGTCGATGGCGGGCATCAGCCGATTTCCAACGCCGATGAAACGATCTGGGTCGTATGTAACGGTGAGATTTATAACTTTCAGAAGCTCCGGGAGCAGCTCAAGTCGGACGGCGCTGTATTCAAAACCAGCAGTGATACAGAAGTATTGGTGCATCTGTACGAGCGCCATGGCATTGACTGCGTCACCCAGCTTGAGGGCATGTTTGGCTTTGCCATCTGGGACAGTCGAAAGCAACGGCTGGTAATCGGTCGCGACCGTCTGGGAATCAAGCCTGTTTACTACTCGGTGTCCGACGGCAATCTCATGTTCGCATCCGAGCTCAAGTCCATTCTGAAGCTTCCCGGAGTGGGTGCCGAACTCGACCCGCATGCACTGACCGAGTATTTGAAGCTGGGTTACGTGCCGGCACCACATTCCATGATTAAAGGGATCAGCAAACTGCCGCCGGCAAGTCTGCTAATTTGCGAAAACGGTTCGATTCGTGAGCATACGTACTGGGAGCTCAAGCAGAATATCCTGTCGATGAGCGATGCTCAGTGGTGCGAACGATTCAG
>CAWUKD010000042.1:0-23849 GCA_963922815.1 uncultured Gammaproteobacteria bacterium | reverse complement strand
TTTCTACGACCCGTCACGCGCGCAGTAGTATTGCGTTGGCAACGATGAAACCGCCTTCATCGCTCAACGTGAGGTAACCCTCTCCAACGCCCAGTTCGCGACATTTCTTCAGGCCGCGCTCGGAAAACACAATATCAGGGCGCCCAAGTGGATTGGGCTGAACGCCGACGTCTCGCACCCAGACACCGTGAGCGAAGCCCGTGCCCATCGCTTTGACAATGGCCTCTTTGGCCGCAAAACGCATGCCGAGGAATCGCACCGCGTGTTTGGTTTTGTGAAACCCTTCGAGCTCGCCCGGCATCAAAATTCGTCGAGCAAACCGGTCTCCAAACCGCGCATAAGCGCGCTCGATTCGTTCGGTTCTCAATATGTCAGTGCCAATGCCAAATATCATGCGTCACCTGTGTCACTCGCTGTACTCTGACTCCACTCCCTGCGATGGGCCTGCATGGCAACCAGAACCTGCCGGACTTTGGAGTCGGCTACGCCGAGGTGAAGATCCAGCGCCTGGCGCAGAATCCGTTTGGCGTCAGACAGGCTGCCCGGCGATTCGAAGGTGCCGCTGAACAGATCCAGCAAACTGCTTCCAGCCAATGTCATTGGTCCGGGCAATGCTTCTTCAGGGCCTTCCATTACATCAAAACGATAGTGTTGATCTCTGGTGACGACCTGCCCTGATCGCGTTCGATCAAGCAACAGTCCGTAACCGAGGTACTCCAGCAAATCGCGCTCAAACAATCGCAGTACGGTCATCTCATTGCCCGCTTCCAGTTCGTCAAAGAAACGTACGTACCGATCAAACACTTCTGCCTGACTATCGCCAGGGCGAAGGGCGCGAATAATGAGTTCGTTGACGTAGTACGCCGAGAGCACGCGGCGAGGGAGGCTCGCGATAACACCAGCATCCGCTTCTATCCCGGTAAGTGTACCCAGTGAACCGCGCAAAACCCACGACACAAGACACCTCTGAAACGGACGTAACTGCCCTTTCATTCTGGACTTGGGGCCTCTGGCGCCTCTGGCCACAAGAGACACGCGCCCGTATTCCTGTGTAAAAAACTCGGCAATAACGCTCGAATCCCGATAAGGCCGGGCATGCAGTAAATAGCCTGGCGTTAGTGCAACCTTCTGGCGGTCACTCACTGCGCTTCATAACCCAGAGACTTGAGCAGCCGGGCATCATCTGACCAGTTCTTCCGGGTCTTGGCCCAGAGCTGCAAATGCACCCTGCCACCCACGAGCTTGATCAGATCTTTGCGGGCAGACGTTCCGATCTTCTTGAGACGCGCTCCGCTCTTACCAATGAGAATCGGCTTCTGACTGTCGCGGTCGAGCCAGATCGTAGCGGCAATCGACAGCTGATCATCCTGGAATTCCCAGCTTTCGATTTCAACAGCCAGCCCATAGGGCAGCTCTTGCTGAAGTTCCATCATGAGCTTTTCGCGGATAATTTCAGCCGCGCGAAACCGATCGTCTTTATCTGTTTCGGCATCGTCCGGATACAACCAGGGACCTTCCGGCAGGTTCTCAGCCAGATATTTGCCAAGGGCATCCAGATTGTCACCGTTCAACGCCGACATCGGGAACACCGCGTCGAAGTCGTGCCGTTCCGAAAGCTTCTGTAACGCCGGCAGCAGTGCAAGCCTGCCAGACGCCTTGTCAATCTTGTTGATTACAGCGAGCGCAGGACGACCTGATTCCCGTATGGCTTTAAGCACGTTTTCATCGCTGTCTTTCCAGCTGCCAAATTCGCAAATAAAGACAATGACATCGGCATCGTTCATCGACTGTTCGGCATTACGATTCATGACTCTGTCGATAGCACGACGCCCCTTGATCTGAAGTCCGGGCGTATCAACAAAAAGTATCTGGGTTTCACCCAGTGTTTTGACGCCGAGAATCCGGTGCCGGGTGGTTTGGGGCTTTGGCGTGACGATACTGACTTTCTTTCCGAGTATCCGGTTCAGCAGCGTAGACTTGCCAACGTTCGGTCGCCCAACTATTGCGGCAAAACCGCATCGCATCGTGCGGTCATTCACTCTTTCACTTCCTCTGCCAGTTGTTCCAGCGCTAGCTCCGCTGCAGCCTGTTCGGCGATTCTGCGACTCTTGCCGCTGCCCGTTACGGACAGGTCCTGAGCCGGCAGCACACATTCCACTTCAAACCAGCGCTGATGCGCGGGTCCAATTTCACTGACAATGCGATAGTTGGGTAACGCGGCGCCTATCGACTGCACGTATTCCTGCAAACGGCTTTTCGCGTCCTTTACCACGGCCGTGGTAGCCAGCCTCGTCAGGCGTTCACCAAACAGCGTTTCGATCAGCGTTTCTGCGGCCGGGAGCCCCTGGTCCAGATAGGTCGCGCCAATCAGGGCTTCAACGGTATCGGCCAGTATTGAGGCACGGCGGTATCCTCCACTTTTAAGCTCACCGCTTCCGAGTCGAAGATAGCTGCCGATATCCCACTCCTGGGCAATATCGGCCAGGGTCTCCTTGCGCACGAGCGCCGCACGAATTCGACTCATGTCGCCTTCGGCAGCAGCGTCTTTCGCCTTGAAAATTCGTGCCGCTACGACGAAACCGAGAATGGCGTCCCCAAGAAATTCAAGCCGTTCATTATTGTCCGAACCGGCACTTCTATGGGTTAGCGCAGACTGCAGAAGGTCTTCCTGAACGGATTCTATCGATAGCTTCCCGGCAAGTTGTCGCAAAGGTTTGATCAACGATTTACCTTGGACGACGTATTAAAGTCGACCATGAAATTGACGTTGCCGAGGTAGGGAACCACGTGATCGTAATCGACGGTAACGATAAAGTTATCGCCCTGACGCGTGATTTTTGCGTCTTTGGATGTCACCACCGTGACCGCCTCGATATCAAATCGCTTATCAATATAGGTGCGAATGGTAGTCGGCGTAATGTTATTTTCGTTCTGCATTTGCAGAGGAATATCACGAATAACATCGGCTATTCTGAAATACTGCAAATAAACCGGGGCCAGGCGGATTGCTGCCAGAGCTAGAAGCAATACGATGGCAATTGTACCAACCCAGCCGATAAGCGTCATACCTTGCTGCTTGTGTCTCATTGGAACTGTCTCCTCACTGTATTTTTGTACCAGCACGTGAAAATTCGTGCAGATTCATCCAAACCCGACTCGCCTTGCCCACCAGATTGGCATACGGAACCAATCCAACTTCAGGGTCACGACTGTCCTGGCTGTTATCACGATTGTCCCCCATCACGAAATAGTGCGCCTCGGGGATGGTTTTTTCAAACTCATCGATCTCGGCGGCCGACGAACGCTGGTGAATAATTTGATGCGTCACGCCGCCAATGCGTTCAATGGCCAGCACCTGCTCGCTGCCAGACTCCGTTTCCTGGCTGTCAATAAATGTCAACGAAACGGGCTCTCCATTTATGCGCAGAGTTTTATTGCGATAAAAAAGTCGGTCACCTGGCAGCCCTACCACGCGTTTCACGTAGTGCCTGGACTCATCACCCGGCTTACGAAAGGCAACCACATCACCTCGACCGGGTCGTCCTGTAGGAATAACCTGACTGTTGATAATCGGCAGCCGCAGTCCATACCGAAACTTCTGCACCACGATATAGTCGCCGCTGTGCAGTGTAGGCATCATCGATTCAGACGGAACCCTGTACGGTTCGAGCACAAAGGATCGAACCAGCAGCAGGAACAGAAATACTGAAAAAATGGTGCGACTCAGGTCGACCCAAAGCGGCAGCCGCGTAACCTGACCGCGAAGATGCCATTTCCAACCCAGCCAGATTGAGCCACATGCCAGGCAAACACACAGCAGAAACCAGGAGAATCCCATCAGCGTTACTTAGTTGATTTGAGCACAGCCAGGAATGCTTCCTGCGGGATTTCAACGGATCCCACCTGCTTCATTCGCTTCTTGCCCGCTTTCTGCTTTTCCAACAGTTTGCGTTTACGCGAGATGTCACCGCCGTAGCATTTGGCCGTAACATTCTTGCGCAGCGCCTTGACCGTGGAGCGCGCAATAATCTGGGAACCGGTAGCCGCCTGAATAGCCACATCGAACATCTGCCGGGGAATAATTTCGCGGAGCCGTTCAACCAGATCACGGCCTCGATTGCGCGCGTTCTCACGATGCACGATCACCGACAGCGCATCCACCTTGTCACCGTTGATCAGCACGTCGAGCTTGGTCAGCGAGCCCGCCTCAAAACGTTCAAAGGAATACTCAAACGACGCAAAACCGCGACTGGAAGATTTTAGTCGATCGAAAAAGTCCAGTACCACTTCGGCCATCGGTAGCTCGTATTCGATGCTGACCTGTTTGCCCAGATACTGCATTTTGCGTTGAACGCCGCGTTTCTCAATACACAGCTTCATGACCGCGCCTACGTATTCGTCGGGCAGCAAGATGCTGGCTACGATGATCGGTTCCCGTATCTCGCTGATGTAGTTCGCTTCCGGCAGATCTGCGGGATTATCAATCTGAATCACGCTGCCATCGGTCTTGAGAACCTCATAGACCACCGTCGGGGCCGTAGTGATGAGCTCAAGATCGTATTCACGCTCCAGTCGCTCCTGAACAATTTCCATGTGCAGCATGCCGAGGAAACCGCAGCGAAAGCCCAACCCCAGCGCGGCAGAGGTTTCGGGTTCAAAAAACATTGCCGCATCATTGAGCTTGAGTTTTTCCAGTGCTTCGCGAAAATTCGCGTAGTCATCCGTACTGATCGGAAACACACCGGCAAACACACGTGGTTTGATTTCTTCAAAACCAGGCAGGGGCTCAAGCGCCGGGTTTTTTTCTGTCGTAATGGTATCGCCAACCGGCGCTCCGTTGATTTCCTTGATACTGGAAATCAAAAATCCTACTTCGCCGCAGCCCAGCTCGTTCTGGTCCACCATTTTGGGCGAGAATATTCCAACCCTGTCAGTAACGTAATCGCGGCCGGTCGACATCACCCGGAATTTCTGGCCTTTACGCAACGTGCCGTTTACCACGCGAATCAACGAGACCACACCGACGTAATTATCAAACCAGGAATCGACAATCAGAGCCTGAAGCGGGCCATCGGGATCCCCTTTCGGCGGGGGAATCAAGGCAACCAGCTGCTCCAGCAGATCCTTAACGCCCAGGCCCGTTTTGGCGCTGACGTGCAGCGCGTCTGTCGCGTCGATGCCGATGATTTCTTCAATCTCGGTTACTACCTTGTCAACGTCGGCGGCCGGCAAATCGATCTTGTTCAGAACTGGTATCACTTCCAGCCCCTGTTCCACCGCCGTGTAGCAGTTCGCTACGCTCTGCGCCTCGACGCCCTGAGCCGCATCGACCACCAGCAAGGCGCCTTCACACGCCGCCAGGGAGCGGGAAACTTCATAGGAAAAATCAACGTGCCCCGGGGTATCGATGAAATTGAGCATGTAGTCCTGCCCGTCATTCGCCGTGTAGTTCAGCGACACGCTCTGGGCCTTGATTGTGATCCCACGCTCGCGCTCCAGATCCATGCTGTCGAGCACCTGCTCGGACATCTCGCGATCGGCCAGGCCTCCACAGATCTGGATGAATCGGTCAGCCAGCGTCGACTTGCCGTGATCAATATGGGCGATAATGGAAAAGTTACGGATATTTTGCATTTAATTAGGGGTTTACGTCGCAGCAAGGGGCGGCTGCATTATATACGTAACACGCGTGCGGCGGGTGCAATTTAACCCGGTTTTGAGAGGCAGTCGCGAAGTTTCGCCAGATCAAGTGTGTGCCGGCAAACCTCGGTGTCATTGAACATCAATACAGGCACGTGCCACCCGTACAGCCGGGTGAGTTCAGGATCCGTGTCCACGTCAACAACCGTGAGCGGCAACGACTGGCTAAACGGGGTAAATTCCAGCTCGGCGATCATATCTTCACAGGCCGGACACCCCCGCCTGCTGTACACCGTAAGCCTTGGGTCACTGCTCATTGAGATCCTTGATTGCTGAAGTGACAGAAGGGCTGAGCCACTGCTCCGGTGCAGATTCTATGCGCTTTCTGATAACCCAAAGCGCCAGCGCCATACCCGTGGCGCCAGACAGTATCGCCGCTGTATCCGAACCAAACGCCCACTGACCCGACAGCGCGCCCAGAAGCAGCCCGAGCAGCGGGATCAGATAGACCAGCGCAGCCAGCGCCATTACCCGCTGGGCGGGCACGGAGAGCTCAACGGTTTGCCCCGGAGCAAACTCGCCCGCGTCAGGCACGTCAATTTCAAGGACCGGCTGCGTCCGAAACGCCAGCTTGCCAATGATTCCGCCACCACAGCCTTCACCACGAGCGCAGCGCTCACAGGCACTGCCTCGCACGCTTTGCAAAGTGAGTCGGGACCTGGAGACGGCGGTAACCGTTGCGCATTCGAATAACATGGGGCTATTGCATCGGGTCTGCGGGGTTGAGTCAAGCTGAATGTCAGGACTCGGTATGCTTGCCTGAGCGAAACCTCGGCAGTTTATAGCTCAACCAGCCAGGCCTATTTTCGTGGTCGAAACCCGTTGCCGATTGCTTTCACCGTGTCCGGAGGAACTTCGCCGACCACCGTAATCTGGAAGTCGCCTTCGAGGCGGCCAAATGCATTGGTCACCCCCAGCCGGGTCGAACCACTAATGCCTTCCTGGCCTGGTGAACGCGGTTCCGCGAAAACAGACACCGTTGCCAGACCGTCTGAATAAACGTGGTGCTCCACCCGCGTCTCGCCATCACCTTCAACGCGTGACACCGACAGTGTGAAGCCGGTTGGAACATCGGCGGCGTGCCAGGTTGTATTGCTCAGGCCCTGCCGACTGGGCTCACCGGCCGGTTTGATCCAGTTAAAGTCCTGGGTATTCAGCGTTGGCTGAAACGCGTTTTCGGCAAACGTCGGATTGTATTCAATGGACGTGAACTGCAACGTTTCAATCAGATTGCCTTCGCTGTCGACCGAATCGCTCATGAGCGGCATGGTCGTTTCCCGATCAAGCCACAACCGGTATCCGTAGCGATACTGATCGCGGGGCACAATAGCGAGGCCGATGGTTTCCCTGCCTGCGACGCGCCGTGATCCGGGGAGCACTTCAAATTCGTAGTAGTTGCTCAGCTCGTCGGTATAGCGAGGCAGCGACGTCAACAGCGGGTTTTGATCCTGCCAAAGATCAACGACAACCTCCTGTCGAGCCTCAAGAATGCACTGAATTTCTTCGCCCTGACGCACAAACTCCCGGGCTGCGCCCGACAGGGACGTCATGCGCTCATAAACTCTTCCCTGCTCGAGTTTGTGCAGGACTTCCATGGTTTCAATCTGGTTGTGCAGCGAATGCACGAAAGTGCCACGATAGTTGAGCTGGTCAACGGCCTTTCCCATGTTTTCCAGCCAGGTACGGGCTGACTCATCGGCGTTTGCCGTTATCGCACAGGCCGATAACACCAATAGGCCGGCGAACCGACGAGCGATACCTCGAGAATGAGGAACCATGGATATCACTCCGGAGCCACCGCCTCGGTCTGCTCCTGAGTTTGTGCGGGCACAGGTACCAGCGTGTAGGTACCAATGTCACGCACGCCCATCAGCGACTGCTGACCGATGCGCTTGACGTAACTTCCGTGGCGGATCAAATACTGATCCATTCGACTTTGAGGCATAACCGATGCCGGGCGAACTTCCGGCCGACTGAAGCCTGACAGCTCAATCGGTACGAGAGGAACGCCATCATCAACGTTCAACTCGGCTACGGTGCTCGAAGGAAACTCTGTGGAGTCAGGCGTATCTGTCCCCTGCTGCAGCGACAAAACGGCAACTGCGGCTACGGTTGCCGCTACCGCCAGACCGCTCACCGGCCGCAACCAGCGACTCCAGGCGGCACTGCCGGTTGTTCCGGTACGTGCCTGTTCCTGCGCATCGATTTCAATCGCGGCACGGATATTCTCACTCACGTGAACATCGGCAGCCAGCAGCTCGCCGCGCATGGCATCGCCAATAAGTGCATAACGGCTCACAGACGCCCTGAGCTGATCGTCTTTACTCAAACGACGAACGAAAAGCGAACATTCCTCTTCGGTCAGTTCGTTATCAATGAATGCCGATAGTTGTTGGTGTAGCTGGTCGGTCACTTGCCAAGTCCTCCTGCCAAAATGGGTCGCAAACGTTTATCAACGGCTTCGCGAGCCCTGAATATGCGAGATCGCACGGTGCCCACCGGACACTTCATGGTCTCTGCAATTTCTTCGTAACTCATACCTTCCATCTCGCGCAGGAGAATGGCGGTACGCAGGTCTTCCGGTAGAGCGTCGATGGCCTCCATCACGGTTTCCCGAATCTCTTCTGTGAGCAACAGCCCTTCAGGGGTATCGGTTTCCTTGAGTCGTGCCTGCATGTCGTACTGTTCCGGGTCCTGCAAATCCAAATCGTAGTCCAGCGGTCGCCGTTTGGAGGCCACCAGAAAATTCTTCGCGGTGTTAATCGCGATGCGGTAGAGCCAGGTATAAAACGCGCTGTCGCCGCGGAACTTTGGCAACGCCCGGTACGCCTTGATAAACGCTTCCTGGGTTATATCGAGGGCTTCAGCCTGATCGCGAACGTAGCGCATAACCAGATTGACAATCTTGTGCTGGTACTTCAGAACCAGAATGTCAAAAGCCTTCTTGTCGCCTTGTTGTACCCGCTCTACCAGCAGCTGGTCGTTGGCGCGTTCACTCATGCCGTAACACCGGTGTTCGCAGCAACCCCACTGCCACAACGATAGACCCGCGGTGACAGTAAAAGTTCGCACAGGCTGAGTATATTTTAGGCTTCAATTCAGGATCCACAGGTAAGGGTTATTTGGGGTCGATTTTGTGCTCAAGTCAGGCACGAAGAAGGTCGTAGCTAAACGCTAACTATAGGCCAGATGACGCACGAGACGTCTGTAAAACTCGCGCTGATGATATCGGTAAAAAACCAAGATTTCCAGAGGCTTGCCGTAGCCTGTTACGAGCGTCATGGCAATGCATCCAGGCACCCTTGCACTACGACAACAGGTGTAGTGCGGCGAAACGGTATCGCTGCCGTGCCGCCTCGTAACCTGAGACGTGCTTTCGTACTTGTCCGGACCGGATTTAAACGTCGTCAGTCCCGCGCGCCCTGAATCGCACCGTTCGGTCCACAATGCATTATGTGAGATTAAACTACGAGGCCTTTCGTGAAGCTGGAAGCGCCCTTTGCGATCAAGCGACACGGCGAGGTCAGCATTAACCGCGATGACCCGTTTGCTTTGACGCCACGACCGGAACACGACGAGCCACAGCAATACCGTGCAATCGGCCGGTAACTCGAGCCCGAACGTGCTTATCGCGATCAGCAGATGAAGCGTTCGCAGCGCCGCCACTACCGGTAACGGCACCGCCAGTGAGTAGCATTCACCGGTTACGCATTTTTGCCAGGACATCACGTGTCGTACTGTCGTCGGCAATCTCCTGCTCAAAAATCAGCGCCAGCAAGTGAGGGTCGGGAAGATCGAGCAATTTCCTGTACGCCGCCCGCTCTTCATCAGATGCCAGAGCATAGTGCTCGTTCAGATAGCCCTCCGTGACCTTGTCGAGTTCGCGCATACCGCGTCGACAACGCCACTTGAGCTTGCTGATTTCGCGTTTAAGGTCCATTGAGCGTGACTGTTTGCGCAAACCAGGCTGCGTCAGCGACGCCTAGTGGCCTCGGGCACTGATCAGCTTTTTGGTTTCAGCAATGGCCTTGGCCGGATTCAAACCTTTTGGACACGTGTTGGTGCAATTCATGATGGTATGGCATCGATACAATCTGAACGGGTCTTCCAGATTATCCAGTCGATCACCGGTTGCTTCATCGCGCGTATCCACAATCCAGCGATAGGCCTGCAGCAAGATGGCCGGACCGAGATAGCGGTCGCTGTTCCACCAGTAGCTGGGGCAACTCGTCGAGCAACACGCGCAGAGAATGCACGCGGAAGGTTCATCGATGAGCTGTTGATCTTCTTTGGCCTGGAAGCGCTCCCGATCCGGCGGTGCCGGCGTATCGGACTGCAGCCAGGGTTTGATAGACGCATACTGCGCATAAAAATGCGTCATGTCCGGAACCAGATCTTTAATGACACGCATATGAGGCAGCGGGTAAATCTTGATATCGCCCTTGATCTCATCCAGGTCCTTGGTGCACGCGAGCGTATTCACGCCATCGATGTTCATCGCACACGAACCGCAGATACCTTCGCGGCAGGAACGACGGAAAGTCAGCGACGAGTCAATGTCATTTTTAATCTTGATCAGTGCGTCGAGCACCATGGGTCCACATTTATCGAGATCAACCTCATAGGAATCAATGCGTGGATTGGCACCACTGTCAGGATCGTAGCGGTAGACACGAAACGTGCGTACACGCCCCTGCGATGTCGCAGGAAACGATTTGCCCTTGGTAATGCGGGAATTTACAGGTAGGCGAAATTCAGCCATGGGATTGCCTCGTCAGACCAGTTCGTTGTTTAGTACACGCGCGCTTTAGGCGCAATCGTGTCGACTTCATCAGTGTCCGTATCCATATGTACGGGCCGATAATCGAATCGCACTTTGCCGCCCTCATCAACCCAGGCCAGCGTGTGCTTCATCCAGTTCTCATCATCGCGATCGGGGTAGTCTTCCCTCGCCTGCGCTCCGCGACTCTCTTTGCGATTCGCGGCCGAGGCGATCGTTGCCGACGCCTGACCCAGCAGGTTGTCCAGTTCCAGTGTTTCGATCAGATCTGTATTCCAGACCAGTGAACGATCGGCGACTTTGACATCCTTGAACTGCTCAAACACTTCAGACAGCTTGTCGACACCTTCGTCCAGAGACTCCTGCGTACGGAAAACAGCCGCGTGGTTCTGCATCGTCTTTTGCATGTTCAAGCGGATCTCTGCAGTGCCCGTACCGCCGCTGGCGTGCCGGAACTTGTCGAGACGGGCCAGCGCTTCGTCACCGGCACTGGATGCCAGAGGTTTGTGCCGCTGGTTGGGCTTGACCGTGTCCTGGCAATGGCGGGCAGCCGCGCGCCCGAACACCACCAGGTCGAGCAGCGAGTTCGAACCCAGCCGGTTGGAGCCGTGAACCGAAACGCACGCCGCTTCGCCCACGGCCATAAGACCGGGCACGACGCTATCGGGATTGCCGTCGCGTGACGTCACGACATCGCCGTTGTAGAGAGTCGGGATGCCGCCCATGTTGTAGTGCACTGTGGGCAGCACCGGAATAGGCGCTTTCGATACGTCAACGCCCGAGAAAATCTTGGCCGTCTCGGCAATCCCCGGCAGCCGCTCATGGATAACTTCGGGGCCCAGATGCTCCAGATGCAGATAGATATGATCTTTTTCGTCACCGACGCCTCGTCCTTCACGAATCTCCATGGTCATGGATCGACTCACCACGTCACGGGACGCGAGGTCTTTGGCGTTGGGCGCATAGCGCTCCATAAAGCGTTCGTTTTCCGAGTTTTTGAGAATCCCGCCTTCACCGCGAACGCCTTCGGTAATCAGGCAGCCTGCGCCGTAGATCCCCGTTGGGTGAAACTGCACGAACTCCATATCCTGAAGCGGCAACCCGGCCCGCGCGACCATGGCATTGCCGTCACCGGTACAGGTGTGAGCCGATGTACAGGAGAAATACGCGCGGCCGTAGCCACCCGTCGCAAGAATGACCTTGTGTGCCCGATACCGGTGCAGCGTACCGTCCGCCATATTCATGGCAATCACACCGCGACACTCGCCGTCTTCCATGATCAGGTCGATCGCAAAAAATTCAATATGAAATTCAGCGTTGTTCTTGAGACTCTGCTGATACAGCGTGTGCAGCATTGCGTGACCGGTGCGGTCGGCTGCGGCGCAGGTGCGTTCTGCGGTCCCTTCGCCAAAGTGCGTGGTCATGCCTCCAAAAGGACGCTGGTAGATACGGCCTTCTTCCGTTCGCGAAAACGGTACACCGTAGTGCTCGAGCTCAATAACCGCAGAAGGTGCCTCGCGACACATATAGGCGATGGCATCCTGGTCGCCGAGCCAGTCGGAGCCTTTGACGGTGTCGTACATGTGCCAGCGCCAGTCGTCTTCACCCATATTGCCAAGGGCCGCACTGATACCACCCTGAGCCGCCACGGTGTGACTGCGAGTGGGGAACACTTTTGTGATGCACACGGTGCTCAGGCCCGCTTCCGCAAGACCTAGGGTAGCGCGCAATCCGGCGCCGCCGGCACCGACAACAACCACGTCATACGTGTGGTCAATAAATTCGTAACTGCTGGACATGGACTAGGCCCCGAATGCAAGTTTAAGTACGGAGAACACACCGATCACAGCCAGGATCAGGTGCAGAAATTTTTGCAGCATCAGGCTGCCCACGCGAGACACGCCCTCTGCGGCGTAGTCTTCGAGCACCACCTGCACACCCAGGTGGGAGTGGTACAAAACAACCAGCAACGTGGTGACCAGCATCATTGCGGTGAAGGGGTTCTGAATCCAGGCTACCAGGCTCGCGTAGTCGGTCGCACCGTTGTGCGCGAGCGATGCAAGAGACAGGATCAGCCATAAACCGAGGGGCAGCAGAGCGACGGCGCTCATGCGCTGACTCCACCAGTGGTGATTTCCGGATTTGGCAGAACCCAGACCCTTCACGGTGCCAAGAGGTGTCTTTTTGCTCATACCGCACCTCCCATCATGGCGTAAGCGAACACGCTTGCTGCAAGCACCAGCGCCGCAATGACGACGGTCCAGCCACTGCGATAGGCCGACTCAATGGACAAACCCTTGCCCATGTCCCAGAACAGATGACGAATACCGTTGCATAAATGATAGAAAAAACTGAACACGCCACCGAGGATCACAAGCTGAACCAGAATATTGCCGGTCAGGGCACTGGCCCTGGCAAACGATTCCGGTCCGGCCGACAGTGCGGCAAGCCACAAGACCAGCAAAAGAACGCTGAAGCTCAGCACGATTCCGGTGATTCTGTGAAGTATGGACAGTACCGACGTCAACTGCGGTCGATAGACGCTCAGGTGCGGGGATAACGGGCGATTATCCGTCATAGTGTTGCTCCGGGTTGGCTACGCCTGTTAAAGCTGGAAGCATAAGGTGAATATTGTGAGTACCAAGTGATAGTCATAGCTGTTGTTTGAGCACCGCTTCGACCGGGCTAAAAGTCGATACATCGACCGCCTTTTTCCCAGTCGCCGTATCTCACCGGATCCGGGCCGTCCCTGCCCCCGACTTCTACAGGTTTGTTCCCGGCATTACCTGGCGCCTCGGGCCTCTCTTCGGTCGTGTCGGAGATACTCTCGGAAGGTGATGAATCGCTGGATTCTTCGCGCTTTTTCTGTGACATAACGACCACGGCTCGCTAACTATCGATCAACCCTCCTATTTTGACCATTTACCTGCCGATTAGCAATTGCCTAACTTGCCAAATGGTGTAAATTTACGGCCCTGCTTCGAACTTACCCATTGAGCTTTGATTCTATGTCTACCCTGAACTTTCGCCAGCAGCCCTCCGCGCTACTCTCTGAGGTTGCCGAAACCTACGGAGTCGCCGAGGCGCTTCAAAGTACACCCGGGAACCCGCGAGGTTATGCCTGTCTGCAGGCGTCCGGCGCGGACACCGTCAGCTTTCTTCAGGGCCAGATGACCTCCGACATAGCCGCCCTCTCGCCGGGCCAGTGCCATACCAGCGCCCTGTGCAATCCCAAAGGGCGCGTCATCGCCCAGGTTGAAATTGCACGCACCGGCAATGACGTGTTCGGGCTGATCATGGCTCATCATCTGCTGCCTGCGGTACTGACCACCCTGTCGCGATACATATTGCGCGCAAAGGTAACCCTGACGCCGTGGCCAGGACAGCACCTGATCGTACTCAGGCGCACCGACAGCGCTCCCGAGTCAGGCGGTTGCAACCTGGACGGCAACGGCGTTCTGAGCTGCCGTCCGCAGTGGCTACCGGCAGGCGAACCCTCATGGGAGCTGGCCAACGCGGGCTTTGATCAGAAAACCACCGTCGGCGCGACTGACGGGCTGTGGGCCCAGGCCCACGTTCTCGTGGGTATTGCGCCACCTGGTGAGGCAACGGCGCTGGAACACATTCCGCAAATGCTGAATCTGGATGCACTCAATGCTGTCAGCATGACTAAAGGGTGCTACACAGGTCAGGAAATCATTGCCCGTGTTCATCACCGCGGTGCCGTCAAGAGACGACTGCGCAGATTTGTAACCGATTCGAACGATTCAGTGACGGTCGGAGACGCGGTCAACAGCGCATCGGGCAGCAAAGCCGGAATGATTGTCGAGGTGGCGCACGATGACCATCAGAATCTTGGCGTACTTGCGGTGATCAAAGAAAGTGATTTTTCACCCGACGCGATCTTCAGCTGCCACGACCAGGCGCTGGACCCCTGGCCGCTGCCTTACGACGTTTGACACCAGTCGCAGACCTACCCCAACGGCCTCCGAACCAGCCACAACAACCGGCCGCAATGCCCATCAGTGCCCGCGCGGCCTGTTCAGTCGAAAACTTCCGGTCGCATGTGCGGAAACAGCAGCACGTCGCGAATTGACGCGGCGTCCGCAAACAGCATGATCGTCCGATCAATACCAACGCCAAGACCCGCGGTGGGCGGCAGCCCGTACTCGAGAGCCCGGATATAATCGTGATCGAAGGGCATGGCTTCTTCGTCACCGGCGTCCTTGCTGCGCATTTGCTCGGCGAATCGCTCCGCCTGGTCTTCTGAATCGTTAAGCTCGGAGAAGCCGTTTGCCAATTCGCGCCCCGTGACAAAAAATTCAAAGCGGTCGGTTACAAACGGGTCATCATCGTTACGACGCGAGAGTGGCGACACTTCGGTCGGATAGTGTGTGATGAAGGTCGGCGCCATGAGTTTTTCTTCCGCCGTTTTTTCAAAGATTTCGATCTGCAGTTTGCCTTCGCCGTAATGTGACTCGACCGGGATTCCGAGTCGGTTGCACATTTGCGTCAGATAGTCACGATCACGAAGCTTCGTGGCATCGACATCGTCGTTGTATTTGATAATCGCATCTTCAACGCTGAGCCGTTCGAACGCCGGAGCGAAATCCACTTCGATTCCCTGGTACACAATTTTTTGACTATTGCAGAGCGCATCTGAAAGCCCGCGAAACAGCGTCTCAACCAGATTCATCAGATCATTGAAATCCGCGTAAGCCCAGTACAGCTCAAGCATGGTGAACTCAGGATTGTGTCGGGTTGACAGTCCTTCATTACGGAAATTGCGGTTAATTTCATACACTCGCTCGATACCACCCACCACCAGGCGCTTTAAAAACAGCTCGGGTGCAACCCGAAGAAAAAGCGGCATGTCGAGCGCGTTGTGGTGAGTCACAAACGGCTTTGCCGCCGCGCCTCCGGCCTGCGTCTGCATCATGGGTGTTTCGACTTCCATAAAGCCCAGAGACTCGAGAAAGCCGCGCGTGTGGGTAATCAGTCGGCTGCGCATGTTAAATACGGCGCGGCTGTCGTCGTTCATGATCAGATCGACGTACCTTTGGCGATAGCGCAATTCGGTATCGCTGATGCCGTGGTACTTTTCAGGCAGCGGCCGCAGCGATTTGGTCAGCAGGCGAACTTCGCTCGCCTTGATGGTCAGTTCACCCGTGCGGGTTTTAAACAGCGTCCCGGTAGCGCCAATTATGTCGCCAACATCCCAGTGCTTAAACTGTTCGTAGACGTCCTCGGGAAGCGCTTTTCCCGCGAGAAATATCTGAATACGCCCGCTGCCATCCTTGATTTCCGCAAAGCTGCTTTTGCCCATTATCCGCTTGGCCATCATGCGGCCGGCAATGTGAACTTCTACACCCAGTTCCTCAAGCGCCTCTTTGCTATGCTCGTCATAGGTGGCATGCAGCTGCCGGGCGACCGAATCGCGGCGAAAGTCATTCGGGTAGGCAATACCGTGTTCACGCAGCTCGCGCAGTTTATTGCGACGTTCTGCTATCAGACGATTCTCTTCAGGTGCGCTCATAGTTGTGTTCTGCCATCGTTTTAGGTGTTAGTCGAGGTCGTACATTATCAATCCGGCTGTCACCGGCGTTTACAATCCGTGCTTCAGACTCGCTTCAATGAAGCGGTCGAGATCACCATCCAGCACCGCCTGAGTGTTACCGGTTTCGACCCCGGTCCGCAAATCCTTGATGCGTGACTGGTCCAGCACATAGGACCGAATCTGGCTGCCCCAGCCGATATCTGATTTGGCGTCTTCGACCTGCTGCGCCTGTGAATTCCGCTGCTGAACTTCAAGCTCATACAGTTTGGCTTTCAGCTGCTTCATCGCGGTCGCCTTGTTCTTGTGCTGCGACCGGTCGTTTTGGCACTGAACTACAGTACCCGTGGGGTTGTGCGTGATCCGCACGGCTGACTCGGTCCGGTTTACGTGCTGTCCGCCGGCACCACTGGCGCGGTATACATCGATGCGCAGATCGGCCGGATTGATTTCAATGTCGATATCGTCATCCACTTCGGGAGAGACAAATACGGCCGCGAACGACGTATGCCGTCGATTGCCTGAATCAAACGGTGATTTGCGCACCAGCCTGTGTACTCCGGTTTCGGTACGCAGCCAGCCAAACGCGTAGTCGCCCTCAACACGAATGGTCGCGCTCTTGATGCCCGCCACATCCCCTGCCGATACTTCAATAAGCTCAGCCTTGAAATTGTGGTTTTCGCACCAACGCAAATACATACGCAGCAGCATTTCTGACCAGTCCTGGGCCTCGGTACCGCCAGATCCACTCTGAATATCGACAAAGGCCGAGCTGGCGTCCATTTCGCCTGAAAACATGCGCTGAAATTCCAGCTTTTCGATCTGCATGCGCATGACGTCAGTGTCGCTTTCAATTTCGCCGACGGTATCGGCGTCATCCTCTTCAACCGCCATGTCCAGCAGCTCAAGCGCATCGGTCAGGCGCTCTTCCAGTGATGAAATGGTGTCTACCACGTGCGCCAGGCGAACCCGCTCGCGGCCCAGCTCCTGAGCGCGCTCGGGCTCGTTCCAGATTTCGGGGGCTTCGAGCTCTCGCTCGACTTCCGTCAGCCGCTCCTGCTTGGTTTCAACGTCAAAGATACCCCCTCAGCGCAACGGTGCGCTCAGTCAGGTCTTTGATCGAAGTTTTCAGTGCGTTGGTTTCGAGGCTCATGGTCGGTTTCCGTCGTACCTTATGGTGTCAATTGAGAATCTCGTGACATTTTTTTACGGCGCGCAATGTTAACATGCGGTTTGATCACAGGATACGAGCAAATGCCCATAAAACGCCGCCCACTCACTACGCTGTTCACCCTGTCGTTGTCAGCGCTCCTGCTGGCACTCGCCTCGCCTGCGCTGGCCGCTGCCGACGACGATAGTGACGGCGTCAGAAACCGCCTTGATCAGTGCCCCCGTTCGAACCAGGGAGCCGAGGTAGACGCACGAGGCTGCGAGCTTGACAGCGACGGCGACGGTGTAGTCAATCACCACGACCAGTGCCCGGACAGCACGCGAGGAGTTGCTGTCAATATCAGCGGCTGCGCCCATGACAGCGACGGCGACAAGGTCGTCGACTTTCGGGATTCATGCCCGAACACGAATGACAACACGCTCGTGGACGCTACCGGCTGCCCTCTGGGAGATACCCTTGCCCTGCCGGGACTCAAGTTTGCCAAGGGCTCTTCCACGCTCAATCGTCGGGCCAAAGCCGTACTTGATCGCGCCGCCAATACGCTCATCAAGTATCCCGAACTGCGCATTGAAGTGGCGGGTTACACCGACAGTCGCGGCGATGCGAAGCGCAATCAGGAACTCAGTCAGCAGCGTGCCGAAGCCGTGCGACGCTACCTGCAGGGGATTGGCATCGAGCGCAACCGTCTCAGCGCGCGAGGCTACGGAGAAGCAGAGCCTATTGCCAGCAACGACTCCGCGGCGGGTCGATCCATTAATCGACGCGTAGTTTTGAAGCTGAAGAAACCGACAAAAGGCTAACCTCACGGCGCGGCCGGCCGAATGGCGTCGTCGAAAGTCGTCGAAACCATGGCAACCGCCATCCGTTTACAAGCGGGTCGCAAAGCGCACCATGAGCTGCATGGCCGCTCCACCTTTGTAAGTATCAGGTTCGAGCTCAAACACGCAGCGTGCACGATCACCGGTTTCCAGGGGCCAGTCTGCTCCGGCCTCCGACAGGGCGTTGAACCAGATGCCGCGCAGTCGCACGTTACCCGCGCTCAGATTCAACGACAAATGGACCGGATCGGCGCCCACCGCCCGTGCGCCGGTGATATTGAACTCACCGTCAAACAGAGGCTTTTCAAAACCACGGCCAAATGGCGCCAGCGCCTGAATGGCCTGCCAGCACGAATACGTCAGCTCATTGTTTTTCAGCTCGCCGTCTGTCATTAACATCGGCTGAAGCTGCAACGAGCCGAGCTGATCGGCTATAGCCTCGGCAAGCGCCTGTCGAAAGTTCTCCAGCTGCTCAAGCGCCAGCGTTACGCCGGCCGCAGCCGGGTGGCCGCCAAAGCGCTCAAGCACGCCAGGACGGCTGGCGTTCACGGCTTTCAGGGCCGCACCAATGTCCACCTGAGGAATCGAACGCAACGATCCGCTGACCAGTTCACTGTCTTTGCCCGGGCTGCAAACGCACGTCACCCGACCAAAAGACTCGAGCAGCCGCGAGGCCACAATACCCTGCACACCGGCATGAAACGTATCGTCGTACACAAGCACGAGCTGATCGGCCGGCTTCAGAGTCGAAGCCACGTGCTCCCTGGCCGAACCGACCATGCGCTTCTCCGTCTCGCGACGCTGCCGATTATTCTTGTCCAGCTGCTGCAGCCAGTCTCTGGCCTCGAACAGAGACGCTGCGGCCAGAAAATGCCAGGCTGCAAACGGGTCCTCCATACGACCGCGCGCGTTGATGCGCGGCCCGATCTGAAACCCGAGATCGTCGACGGTAAAGGGCTGGTTGTCACGTGACAGCAGCTCTGCAACGGCCTGCCAGCAGGGTCGCTGACGCTGATTCATCACCCCAAGACCGGCGGCGACCAGCGCGCGATTGTTACGGCTGAACAGGCTGACCGCATCCGCCACGGTGCCCAGACTGACCAGATCGAGGTGCCGCGTCAGTTTCGGAGCGGACGCCGGCAATAGTCCCCGATCGATCAGGTTTTGCCGCAGCATGCACATAAGCAGCCACGCGACTGTACACCCCGCAATGGCCCGATCCGGGTAGGCCGTATCCTCCCGCGCCGGACTCACGGTAGCAAACGCCGAGGCCGGAATTCCTTCGACCGGAATGCCGTGATGATCGGTCACGATG
Source organism: uncultured Gammaproteobacteria bacterium (assembly GCA_963922815.1). Taxonomy (GTDB): domain Bacteria; phylum Pseudomonadota; class Gammaproteobacteria; order Steroidobacterales; family SZUA-146; genus SZUA-146. The sequence continues at coordinate 4,511 of CAWUKD010000042.1, read as the reverse complement.
ACGTCAATGCCGGCGTCCTTCAGTCGCCGGATACGCTGCTCGTCCGAACTGCCGCAATCGGCCGTAATGACAACGGCCGGAGCTACCGCAAGCACCCGATCACACACCGGGTCAGTCAGACCGTAACCTTCCGTCAGCCTGTGACCGATAAAGCCGCTTACCCGCGACTCATCCAGACCAAAGTCCTGAGTCAGGCTCTCGCGAAGCAACGTGTGTGACGTAATGCCGTCAACATCATAGTCGGTAACCACGCCGATTTTCTCACCGCGCTCGATCGCATCCGCCAGCCGGTCGCAGGCGCGCTGTACGTCGGGTAAACCTGACGGGTGATCGAGATGCCTGAGCGCCGGACTCAACAACGCGCCGAAGTCGGCCTCACTGTCTGAGACCCGTGACGCCACGAGACGCGCCGCCAGTTCGTCCAGGCCGGCAGCCTGAGCCGCCAGGAGCGTTTCGGGACACGGCTCGCGCCGGATAATCTTGGGTGTCAGCACAGGTTCTCTCAGGTCAAAGGTTGATCGGCATGTCACCGGATCGCGAACGAGAAGTCTCTTGGTATATTGTCGGTCTGGCTACTCTATCAGGATGGCCTCGGGCTGTGGCCAGCAATCTGACACTGAGCCAGAACCCCGGAGGTACTTGCGACGAGCCCTTATTGCGAGGTAGCGTCTGCGCTAAACTATCACGCCGATTCAAAACAGGTTTACCAGGACTCATGCAATTCATCAAAGACAGTTCCGACAGCAGTAACGTTATTACCGGCATTGATTCAGGTGCGATTCGCGTGAATGAAGAGATCGTGACCGGCAGCCTGATTCTGACCGCTGAGACCATCGATCAATGGCCGGTGCAACACGTCAATCAAATCACCGATGAGCATTGGGAAGCGGTCTTGTCGAACGACCCGGAGATTATCCTGCTTGGTACCGGCCGCACGCTGATCTTTCCCGAGCCGCACCAGCTCAAAGCCGCGTATGATCGACAAATTGGCGTTGAGGTGATGAATACAGAAGCCGCCTGTCGAACGTACAACCTGCTCGTACATGAAAGCCGCAAGGTAACGGCCGCCCTGATTCTTTCGGTATAATCGACTCTAGATGGTAACGGTTAGTTATTGTTTTTTAAGATAATCCAGCGGCTTGACCGGCTTACCATCCCGCCTGATCTCAAAGTGAAGCATGGGCACTTTACCCGGGCCGTAACCCATCGTCGCAATCCGTTGCCCGCCCTTGACCAGATCGCCTTCCTTTACCAAAAGTTCGTTGTTGTACCCGTAGGCACTCAGGTACCGGTCGTTGTGCTTCACGATAATCAGCTTGCCGTAGCCGGTTAGCCCGCTTCCGCTGTACACCACCTTGCCGGTCGAGGCGGCGAACACCGGCGTTTCAAGACCGGCACTGATATTGATGCCGTCTCCAACGCCCGCCGTGTTTCGATTGGGCACCAGCACCCCTTTTGCGGGCCAGTACCAGCGCTCCGGCGGCGCCACGATTAACGGTGGTGCCGGTGTGCTGCCAGCCGCGGTTGGCGCTGGCCTGGGCGCTCTCCATCCCGGCGGCCGCGTCACGCGAATGGCCTGACCCGGCAGGATACGATCGGGATTATCAAGGCGGTTCCAGGCGACCAGATCGCGTACCCGAACCTCATAGCGCAACGCGAGCACGGCAAGTGTCTCGCCTTTTTGGACAATGTGGGTGTCAGGGTCCCAGCGCAAAGGGTTGGCCAGACAGCCTGCCAGCAAGCAAAGCAGGCACATTACGAACAGAAGGCGATGACCTCGCCACCGGCTCATCTCGGCAACGCCGATTATTGGTTTGCCAGTCTGCAAAGTGGCTGTAATCACACGCCCTAGTGCTTTAAGACCATCACAAGTACAACCACCGCGATTATCGCAATCACGCCCAGCAGATCGATGTGGCGGCGTATGTGCGCCTCGAACGGCGCGCCCCCAACGCGGACCAGCCCGGCGACGAGGAAAAAGCGCGCCCCTCTGCCCACCGCGGAAGCCGCGACAAAAACAGGGAACAACATGCCGGACGCGCCGGCCGCAATCGTAAACACCTTGTATGGAATTGGCGAAAAGCCGGCGATAAACACCGCCCAGAAACCGTATTCCTGGAACCACTCCCGGGCGCGCTCGAGCCCTTCAATGTAACCCCATTTCTCCAGATACGGCGTAATCTGCTCGATACCAAAGTAACCGATAAAATAGCCCAGAATGCCGCCGGCCACGCTGGTCAGCGTTGTGATCAACGCCAGGCGTAACCAGTGATTGGGCTTGGCCAGAGTCATCGGGGCCAGCATCACATCCGGCGGAATTGGGAAAAATGAGGACTCGGAAAAACTCACAGCGCCGAGATACCACGGCGCCTTTGGGTGCACTGACCACTTCAAAACCTTGTCGTATATCCAGCCAAACGGTGACGTCATTTAAGTCCCTCTAGTAACGGTACAAAACTTACTTTGTCGAGCTTTTCCCGCTCGAAGGTATCGCCTTTACGTGTCAGCAGCACCAGATCCTGGTCGCGACTCGGCCCCACCGGAATCACCAGCCGCCCGCCTTCGGCCAGCTGACCTAACAGCGCCTGCGGAATGACCTGAGGTGCTGCGGCAACCAGGATGCCATCAAACGGCTGAAACCGGGGTAGCCCTTCCCAGCCATCACCATGGCTGAACCGGACGTTTCGAATGCCGATTTCGCGCAGCAGGGCTCTGGCCCGATCGGCCAAAGGCTTGATCCGCTCGATGCTGTAAATGGATCCAACCAAAGGCGCCAGAACGGCGGTTTGATAACCACATCCTGTCCCTACCTCAAGAACCCGCGTTAACGGCCCGTCCCTGAGCAGTGCCTCGGTCATACGGGCAACAACAAACGGCTGGGAAATGGTCTGGCCATGACCAATCGGCAAGGCCGTATCCTCATAGGCACGCGTCGCCAGCGCCTCATCCACAAACAGATGCCGCGGCACATTGCGAATTCGATCGAGCACGGCCGGACTCTCAATACCCTGGCGCACCAGCCGCTTGACCAGACGCTCACGCGTGCGCGCTGACGTCATGCCGATACCGCTATGTCCGGCATTATTCATTCGCTCAGCCACTCAGACAGCTTTGGCAAGAAATCGTGTTGAGTCAGATCCACCTTCAGAGGCGTGATCGACACCTGATTGTTACGCACCGCGTGAAAATCGGTGCCTTCTCCACAATCCTGTTCCGCGCCCGCCGGGCCAATCCAGTAAATCGGCTGGCCTCTTGGATCTATGTCGGCGATCACCTCTTCGGCCTTGTGCCGGTTGCCCAGCCTCGTTGCCCGGAACCCTTCCAGAGTATCGTAGGGAATATCCGGTACGTTCACGTTCAAAATTGTATCTGCGGGCAGAGGGTTCTTCTCCAGTCGCCCCAGCACGTCGACCGCCACCCGGGCAGCGGTATCAAAGTGGCGGTCACCGACCAGTGAAATCGCAACGGCTGGCAGGCCCAGATGACGCCCTTCCATGGCCGCAGCCACGGTACCGGAATAAAGCACATCGTCGCCAAGATTGGCCCCGTGGTTTATTCCTGAGAGCACCATATCGGGTTGAATCTCAAGCAGCCCGGTAATGGCCAGATGCACACAATCGGTAGGCGTTCCGCTGATATTATGGAAACCCCGCGAGTCGGTGCGCATGCGCAGCGGAGAAACCAGCGTCAGAGAGTTGCTCGCGCCGCTGCGATTGCGGTCCGGCGCCACCACCGTAACGCTGGCCACGGTCCTGACGTGCTCCACCAGAGCAGCTATGCCTTTGGCGTGATAGCCATCGTCGTTACTAATTAATATGTTCACATTGGGTTTTCCGGGGCCGGATATTGACTATACTTTAAAGACTTCCAGCGACCCTGTTGAAACGATAGATTTGATCGCACAAGTATAACGGCTCCGGACGAGGTTGTAATGAGCACAGACGACGACAGTGATGCATTTCGACAGGCAATCGGGCCCGTAAAGCCGATTCGCCACGATCGCGCGACGTTAAAACTCGAAAAACCCGCTCCCATTGCCCGATTCACACGCGCCGACGAACAAGACGTGCTCGTAGAAAGCCTCAACGACCCCTCCATCTGGATGGAAAGCGGTGATGAGGTCCAGTTCTGCCGAATCGGTATCAAAAGCCCGGTGCTGCGCAAACTCAAGCGCGGGCAGTACAGCGTATACGAAGAAATTGACCTGCACGGCCTAAATGCCAGCGACGCCAAACAGGCCGTCTTCAACTTCCTTAAAGAAGCCCGCAACAAACGCTGGGGCTGCGTGCGCATCATCCATGGCAAAGGAAAACGATCGTTTCAGGGCCTCCCGGTTCTGAAACCCAAAGTCGTTAAGTGGCTGCAACGCACCGACATAGTCATTGCCTTCTGCACGGCCGCACCCAAAGACGGCGGAACCGGTGCGTTATACGTTTTGCTGAACCACTAGTTAAGAGTGGGGGTTAAACCCCCACACCCCCTTACCGGGGGCTGCGCCCCCGGGCCCCCGC
>CAWUKD010000041.1:0-23880 GCA_963922815.1 uncultured Gammaproteobacteria bacterium | reverse complement strand
CAGTACGAACAGGGAGCAGCGTGCGGTGTACTGCGTCAGCATAGACGCTACAAACAGGCTTTTTTCGCCAGAGTACAACTGGTCAGCGCCTAAAAAGGGAAGTTAAAAAAGCCGTGACGCCGAAAGTCAAACCAACTACCCTGTAGTTTCTGACTCAACCGATGATGTGATATGACCAAGTTGACGCAATTTAGTCATGGCGCCGGGTGCGGCTGTAAGATTTCTCCGAGCCTGCTGGCGTCGTTTCTGAAAACGGACTTTGTGCCGCCAGACGATGCCCGGCTGCTGGTGGGCAATGACACCAAAGACGATGCGGCGGTTTATGACCTGGGTGATGGCACGGGCATTATCAGCACCACCGACTTTTTTATGCCGATTGTTGATGATCCGTTCAGCTTTGGCCGCGTGGCGGCGGCCAATGCGATTAGCGATGTGTACGCAATGGGCGGCAATCCGTTGATGGCGATCGCCATTCTTGGCTGGCCAGTCGATGCGCTGGGCCCGGAAGTGGCGCAGCAGGTTTTGGAAGGCGGCCGTTTTGCTTGCAAAGAAGCGGGCATACACCTTGCCGGCGGACATTCCATTGACACCAAAGAGCCCATTTTCGGCTTGGCCGTTACCGGACGCGTCAGTCTTGAGAATCTAAAGCAAAACAGCACGGCAAAATCGGGAGATGTCCTGTTTTTAACCAAGCCGCTGGGCGTGGGCGTTCTGACTACCGCCGAGAAGCGGGAAAAGCTCAAGCCCGAGCATGCCCGGCTGGCTGTGGACAGCATGATGCGACTCAATTCGGTGGGCGCGGCTCTGGGTAAACTGAACGGCGTTAATGCGATGACCGACGTGACCGGTTTCGGTTTGCTGGGGCATTTGCTGGAACTGTGCCAGGGCAGTCATGTTAGCGCGCAGCTTGATGTTTCCGCTGTGCCTGTCCTTGACGATGTGGCCAATTACATTGAGCTCGGCTGTGTGCCGGGAGGCAGTCAGCGCAACTGGCAGAGCATTTCGCAGCATGTCAGTGATATCAGTGCTGAGCGTCAGTCGTTGCTCTGCGACCCACAGACCAGCGGTGGTCTGCTTATCGCGGTCGACGCAGCGGCGGTGGACGACGTTGTGGCCGTTCTTCGCAGCGCGCATTGCCATGACCAGCCCATTGGGCGTCTCGGCGAACGCACGTCGAATGAATCGTTCATCGAGGTGGTTGATTGACTGACTCCGCTCTGCCGCTGACCCGGGACTACCTGCGTCTGCTTTGTAATCGTGTGCCCATGATTGACGTACGTGCACCGGTTGAGTTTCAGACCGGAGCCTTGCCTTTTGCCAAGAATTTACCGCTGCTTGCAAACCGCGAGCGGCACGAGGTGGGCATTTGCTACAGAAAGCACGGCCAGGATGCGGCAATCGCGCTGGGCCACAGGCTGGTGTGTGGCTCAGTGAAAGAACGTCGGGTTCAGTCCTGGAAGGCATTCATGGACGCTCATCCCGACGCAGTTTTGTACTGCGCCCGCGGAGGACTGCGATCGAAACTGAGCCAGCAGTGGTTGTCGGATGCCGGTATTGATTGCCCGAGGGTTGAAGGGGGCTTTAAAAACCTGCGAGCGTTCCTGCTGGACTATCTGACCGATGCTTGCAGTAAGCAGGAGTTTATCCTGCTTTCAGGCATGACCGGCACAGGCAAGACGGACATTATCAAAACGCTGAGCAGAAGCATTGACCTTGAGCGCCTGGCCAATCATAAAGGGTCAAGCTTTGGGCAACCACTGGATGAGCAGCCGGCACAAATTGATTTTGAAAACACGCTCGTGCTTGACCTGATGGGTATCCGTGAGCACGATCCGCACGGCAGTATTATTCTCGAAGACGAAAGTCATAACATTGGCGGGCGTCACTTGCCGCACGTTTTCGTTCAGGCAATGCGTAATAGTCCAATGGTGGTGATAGAGCTTGATTTTGACGAGCGCATTGAAACGCTCTGGCAGGAGTACGTAGTGGATCGCTACGCGCAAACCGTCGCGCATGTCGGTGAACAAGCTGAAGAACAGGCCGATCAGCAGTTTGCCGACTACCTCAGGAACAGCTTGCTCCGCATACGCAAGCGACTCGGCGGGCAGCGTACAAAAGACATTCTCGCACTGATGGAGGTGGCTATCGAACGCCAGCATGCAGATGGGTTTGCAAGCCACCGACAGTGGCTTCAGGATCTTACCGCCAGCTATTACGATCCCATGTATCGCTATCAGTTAGACAAGAACCAGCACCGGATTGCCTTTCGCGGTAATCGTCAGGCAGTCATGCAGTGGCTGGCTGAGGCGGCACATCGTCAGGTAGGTTGATTGATCGAATGGATGCTTCCGTCCTTGGGCGTTCAATACACAACCCGCGACCATTGAAGCGGGTGGCGCTCCCGGCGAACTAGAACCGTCTCTTGTGTCGCATGACGTGACCAAAAGGGAGTAGCGCAACCTTAACCAGCTTCAGATGTTGTACCGCAAGCGGAAAACCAACGATCGTAAGGGCAAAGACGGCCGCGAGAATCAGGTGCATGATGGCCAGTTCGAGGCCGGGCAGTATGATCCATATGATGTTCATGATCAGCGACAGGGTTCCTCCGGGTGGGTCAGTTGGGACCACGTCCCGGCCAAACGGTGCCAGTACGCCACCGGCAATTTTAAAACACTGAAACCCGAACGGAATACCGACTATTGTCAGACACAGAATGATGCCGCCCAGCAGGTAGCCGAGAAAAATAATAAAACCGCCAAAAATAAAAAAGACGATATTGCCAAGCAGTGACATACGCGATACCTGTTTCTATATTCAGGGACAGTTTACTAGTTTCTGTTTCCGGTGACAGTTTACGTATTTATTGGTATGAGTTTATTCTCTGGGGTAATTTACGCATTTAATGACCTGGATTGATATGGAGATGCCGGGAACGATTTGAATGAGTCTGAGCGAATCCGCGTATCGGTATGATAATTAGGTAAACTGTCCCCAGGTTTTCCAGAGGATCAACACCATGAGTATTTCAATGCTGACCGACTTTTTAATGTGGTGCACCATCCTGAATATCGGCATCATGTTTCTTTGGCTGATTTTTTTGATTCTTATGCCGGATTTCACCTACCGCTTGCAAACCCGTTTCTTTGCGATGCCGCGCGAGACGTATAACGTTGTTATCTATGCGTTTCTGGGCGTGTACAAAGTAATGTTTCTGGTCTTTGTGCTGATTCCCTATCTGGCGCTGCTCATCATGCGCTGAAATTCGGGGACAACAATTCGGGGACAAAAATTCGGGGACAGTTTACCTATTTCGGTGTATGAATGCGTAGACGGTGCGCTCAGCAGGAAATAGGTAAACTGTCCCCGAATTTGTCCCCCGAATTTCGCGCCTCAATTCATCGCGTCCACTTCATCCTGGACCAGGGTGAGAAACGCCCTGGCCAAACCGGCATAAGGCTGGTCGGATTCCGTTCGGGCCTGCAGGCGGGCAATGGCGCTTTCGGCGATAAATCCCCAGGGTTCGGCCTCTGCGTCAGTTGCCGCCGTAAGCCAACGGTTCATCGCCTCAATGATTTCATTGCGCTCTGCCAGCATTTTGCGAAGTTCCACTCGCCGGTGTTCCTCGAGCCAGCGGCGATTCAGGCCGAGAATATCAAGCGTCGCCTGACCGGCCTCACTGGCGTTCTTCGCTCGCACGGTGGAAGCACCTTCGAGCAATACCCACTCAAGATGATCTTCCGGATCGACATCGACAGGATTGATTATCAGCGGTGACTCGGTGTCGATATCGCCATCGGGATCTGTAACCCAGGTGTTATCTGACGTTGGAAACGCGTTTAGCTTGCCGGTTGTGCTTCTGGGAGGATCAATCAAAAAGGCTTCCAGTTCCTCCAGCGTCTGAACGTCGTCCGGAATGATGATCTGCTTGGATCGCGACTGATTGCAGTGCTGGCACGACAGCACCAGGTTTTCCCAAACCATCGCCAGCCACCAGTAACCTCCGTGATCAACACCGGCGTCTGTAGCTTCCGAAACGCCCTTCTTGGGCCGATAGTGCTCCACGTCGGTGTCCTGAGCGCCGGCAATCTTGGTCTCACAATAAGCGCATTTGCCGTGAAACATCTCGCGCAAAGCGTCACGAACTTCCAGCTTTGCGTATGCGCTGAAGTCGGTGGACTTGGGCGTTTCGCCGTTGTCCAGTTTGGTTTTGATTTTGACAAACTCTTTGGCGCCTGACGACGTGGGGTCGTCGGGATTGAGCGCATCGGGGCAGGGCGTTCGGTCCAGCGAGATCATGATACGTTCGACTTGTCGAAGAGTGACGAAAAGCGTTCTTTCAGGCGTCCCCGGCGAGGAGAATCAACTCTGGTCAGATGCACCTTGTCTTTAACCTGTTCTTTCAGCGCCTCGGCGTACGCCTGCTCGGCAATCGTCGATCCGATGATCATATTGTCGTCAAGCTGAACGCGCAGGCGGTTGAGCTCGTCGTTCTCCGCATCGTCGAGGTCTTCTTGTCTCGATGCCAGCATATTGTAGCGTGCGAGCTGCGCATCCGTTTCAGGGTCGGTGGACCCCAGGCCAAAGAACTCGGACGTCAGAATTTGTTCGGCACGCATACCGCGAATAGATGGAAGGTCTTCAATTTTCTCCACCTGCGCGTTGCTTGCATTGCGCTGCAGTACGAACACTTCGCCTTCGTACATGCCCCGAAGGCACAATGGATCATGTGTGGTGACAATTAACTGAACCTTGGGAAATGCCTTTCGCAACAGCTGCATGATCTGCAGTTTCCAGCGTGGGTGCAGATGAGTTTCGATCTCGTCAATAAACACAATCGCGTGGGCAAACTCGATGTTGTCAAAATGGTAGAGCAACTCGCGAATAATGTCGCACGCCATGGCAATCACGGATTTGTAGCCCACCGACAGGTCTTGCAGCGCAGTTCGCTGCCCGTGCTGCCTGATAAATATCTGACCCCGTGTGTTGGCATCGTCGTCGCGTTCGAAGTCGTCTTCTTCGTCGAGCATGAGAATTTCGCGTAGAGCACGAGCCGCCGCATAGAATTTGTCATCGTCCAGATCGGTCAGCCAGTGAATGGGGTTGGCGATCATGTCGAGAGGATCAAACAAAGACCTCACGCGCTGCGCGGGCACGCGATAGCGGCGTGTCTTGCGGTTGGTGAAATAGCGCCGCGGGCCGTAGCCCAGGACAACTTTGCAGTTGTGTTCCGGGCCTGAGAAAAGTGTGTCGCCTTTTTCGGCATGAATATGGACTTGTTCTTTCATACCGACAAAATTGAGTCGAATGTCGAGGCGGTCATTAGGTTCGTCCCACCTGGAGGGGTCTGGCCGATGAATCATATCGACAGGAGAAATTTCCTCATCTTTAAGCAGTTTGTTGAGTTCATTGGCTTCGTCGGCGCCGATAACCGCGAGCGTCATGGCCTCCAACACCGACGATTTTCCGGTGCCGTTTTCACCCAGCAAGATCATGCAGGGCGATTGTTCCGGGTCGGCAACCATTTTCGGAAGGTCAAACGTGATATCACGAAGCGTCTTGAAATTAGAGATGCTGACCCGGGTGATCGGCGCGAGAGCGGCGGGCATCTCTTTGATGGAGAGTAAACGGTCAGTGCTACTGACCGATTGAGGTGAGGTTTCGCTGGCCGGTTCCTGAGGAGTCTCTATGATTTCCGCGCCGCTTGATTCGGCTTGCTCCGGCAGAGTGCGGTTTCTGAATTCTGCGAATTCAATCTGATAGTCGTCGGAAAATTCTCTTAGAAAGTCTTCGGCGCTGATTGCCTTCATTCCAAGTGTTAGCCCCACCTCCAGAATGGCATCGGTTGAAGCTCCCGGGTGTTCAAGGCGAGGAATGGAAGACTCGGTGATACTGAAGACAAACGCACCGCTCTGCTGTTTAGCCCCTGTCGGAACAGCAATGATCTGCTCAGGCTCTTTCGCAAGAATATCCAACAGGCGATTAGCGCAGATTTGTCGGGAATCGATAAGATCGGAACGATTCAGGTCGAGTGCCCTGATGGTGGCGGTGCCTTCTTCAGTGATTCCTGATACCGTGCCATCAAGATGGAACTGCAAGTGCTTAGACGGATTGTGGTAGCACGGATCGAGTAACAGTTCGTCTTCGTTTTCTCTGAGGCGATCGACGGATAGGTCGATATCCCCGCGACGGCCCCGTACAAAAAACTGGTTTTCTTTGCGGCGATGGCAGGTGTTGCACACCCATAAAATGTTGTTCCAGTCGTAGGTCAACCAGGAATACGCCGTTAGATCTGTGTTGCCTCTTTGGTCTTGCGCAAGCGATTCCGGGCGGTGATGACTTACCGTACCTGCGACGCCTGCTTTTGGATTGAGATCGGTGAGCTGCTCGCAGTAGGCACAGTTACTCTCGAAGGCCGAGTGAACCTCTGAACGAAATCGTTCATCCTGAGTAAGCCATGCCGACGAAGGCGTGCGACGCGTGCCGCCCTTTGAAATAGTTTGCATGTAAAAGCTCTGCACTTCCTCACGGGCCTGATCAGCTCGTTTGGAACTCAGAATGTCAGGAGGTCTTAATGAATGGCGGTCAATAAATCGCACGGTTGTGTCTCCGAAAAATCCTTATGTCAGAAAACGCCGGGTTAGCCGGTTTTGCAATTAGAGTAGCAGTCTTTAAACTACCTGTGAGCCGCTGGTATTAGCAACCTTTTCTTTATGGATTCAGACAGGGGCCAAATGGAGAGCCGACGATGACGGATACCCCGGAGTCACGACGACTGATCGTGTGTTGCGATGGCACAGGCAACGAAATTAAAGAGAATCAATCCAATGTGCTCAAGTTTTATCGCTGTCTGAAAAAAGATGTGCCGGATCAGGTGGCGTTTTATGACACAGGTATTGGCACAATTAGTAACTCTGATCGCTGGTCCGTGTTCAAAAGCAGGGCAAAAGGCGTGTTCGGACTGGCTACCGGGTATGGCCTGGACGCCAATGTTTTAGACGCCTATCGCTTTTTGATCGATCACCATTGCGAAGGGGATGAAATCTATCTGTTTGGATTCAGTCGGGGCGCCTATACGGTACGAGTGCTCGCCGGCCTGATCAATCTCGTCGGGATTCTCAGTCATAATCAGCGTCATCTTGCGGAATATGCCTACACGGCTTACAAGCAGGCTGAAGTCGACTCTAAAGATAAGGCTGATGCAGAAGGACGTTTTGATATCGCCTGGCGAGTTCAGGAGGTACTCGATACCAAGCGCAGCCCCATAAAACTCATGGGCTGCTGGGATACCGTTGGGTCGGTCATCACGCCGCGGACCGACAAGTTCTATTTGTTGTCTCTGGAGCACTTGCCCTGTACGACGCACAATTCCTGTGTCGAACACTTTCGGCACGCGCTGGCAATTGACGAACGCCGTAGAATGTTCCGCGTGTTTCCGTGGAAAGAACCGCAGCTCTACAAATCCAATCCGTTCGTGACCGATGAGCGGGCCGTACCTCAAATCAGCAAGCAGCTCTGGTTTGCCGGCGTGCACTCTGATATTGGCGGAGGTTATCCCGAGCGCGACAGCGGAGCGGCAAAGTACCCGTTGCGCTGGATGATTGACGAGGCGCGGGACCTTGGACTGGTGTTTCGTGAAACCATGGTCAAGCGTCTCGTTCACGGTGACAATCCGCGTAACGTCGAGCACGGTAGTCGGCGCGACTACGCCGCACCTGAGCCAACGGCCAGGCTGCATGATTCGATGAACTGGGCGTGGAAAATTCTCGAGTACATTCCCAAATCGCGGGCGCGGCATGATAATCCGGATGTCCGTTCTACTGGCGGTGTTTATCTGCCAAAATCCGAGCCGAGATTTATCGCCGAGGATGATCTGCTGCATTCTTCGGTAAACGAACGAATGGATGCCAATATCGGATATCGCCCGGACAACCTGCCATGACGTAGTCATTAAACTGCCCCTGTTTATTATGTGTGATTTTGGGACGCAACTTTACTGACTCTGGGTCGTCCACTGACGTGTTGAGTCTACTGGACAATTTGCGCTGACATTGCGCAGGGTTCTGAATAGAGTCGCTGCACTGTCAGACCAGGAAAAATTGGCGCTGCGGCGTAATCCCCATTTTTTCATCGCGGTGCGTACGCGCTCGTCGTCTCGCAGTTTGGCAATTCCTGATGCCAGTGTTCTGGGGTCATGTGGGTCACAAAACATTGCTGCGTCGTCTACTACTTCAGGTATGGAACTCGAAGCCGAGGCTATGACCGGGCAGCCGGCTGCCATGGCCTCTAGTGGCGGTAGGCCGAAGCCCTCGTAAAACGAAGGGAATGCGAGACAAAGCGCACGCTGATACAGTGCCTGTAGCTCTTCGTCGGAAACGTATCCCAAATGGGTCGCCTTACTCCAGTTGATGGCGACTTCCGAGAACTGCTTTTGATTGCGCGCCCCAACGAAAACACAGGGTGGTGCGGCGTCTCCAAGCAGGTCTAGTGCTTTGAGTACGCTGTGAAAATTTTTGTTGGGATTGGCGCTGCTGACAGCAAGTACAAACGGTTCGGAAGGCAGGGTGAATTTTTCCAGCACATCTTCCTTACTTTGTGTGCTACCCGTTGTGGCTGCGGGATAGATTAAGGTCATGCGTGACGGATCAATACCTGCGTGATGATGCAGCTCCGAGCGGGTGAATTTTGAATTGACCAGAACGTGTTTTGCGCGACGACCCGCCACTTTAAACATCAATCTGTACCACAGCCGGAATTTGATACTGAAATTCTCTGGAATCACGAATGGCTGGGCATCATGCAGGTAGATAACGTGTTGGCGCTTTAACAGCGGCCCGGTATTGCACAGGCTGAGAAGCAGCTGATCACGGGTAAGCCGTGGCAGGTCCAGCTGTTCCCATAAATGGCCGCTGAATATACCTCCGGTGACTAGCGGAATGTTTTTCCAGGGTGACTCGCCCTTGAATGAAGAGGGGGCAATCAGACGAAAGCGGTACAAAACACCCCTGACTTGTCGTGCACCGTTGGAGTCGAGATGTTCCTGACTCAGTGCATTGATGAGTTCGTAAGCGACGCGTTCCACACCGGTTAGCGTTCGTCCAAGAAAACGTGCATTGATCCAGATGGTTTTTTCGGTTCTGGGCGAGATTGTTTCAGACATGAGTAACTCCCGTGCTACTTGAATTTAGGTGATTGCCGGATTTCCCAGGTGTGGAGCACAGCCAGCGGACGACCAGTCCACATACCAGCGCAAAAAAACTGTTTTCCACGATGTTCGTCATGCTGCCGTATACCAGCAGGGCCAGTAGCAAGCAGTACATACGCATCTGGGCGTCGTCGGCCTGAGCACGAATCCGCAGGCTACGCAGTATCAGTAATAGAAAACCGGGCAGGGCGGCCCAGCCGAAGACCACAAACCAGTACATGAACAGGTTGTCGCCCGCGTTAAAGCGGCTCGGTTCAAAATAGGTTTGTGGTGTACCGATGCCACCAATACCGCGGCCCATGAACCAGTTTCCGTGGTCGTGCAAGAGCAACCAGGCCCGTGGCCACATATCGTTCAGGCGGTCGTAAAACGAGTAGGTCACATTGGCCAGAGTGGGATTGCTGAACTGTGAATGAAAATCAAACAGCAATGTTGACATGGGCAGTGCGAGACTAAAGCTCGCGAAAACGACCAGTAACATTGCGAGCATCGACTGTGGAAGGCGTTCTTTTAGCAGTACAACCGGAGTCAGTACAACGGCCACCAGAAGCATGCCTTTGCTGGTTGTCGGCACCACGGCTATCAGAGTCAAGGTCCACAGAAGGATTCGTAACGACGCCTTTCGTGCTGCAAGCGACAACACAAGACCCAATAAAGTGACCTGAACGGCGGCGTCGAATGAGGCGCGTGCAAAGCCAGCCAGTCGTTTGGTTCCTCCGGTTGCATACCATTGACGCGAGCCTTCTACGTCCAGCTGCCCAACGCTGTAGCCGAAGCCTTCCCATGGGTAGGTGACGACGTTGTTCAGCAGAATGCCGCTGGCCACGATTGCAAAAAGAGCCGGGACGAAGCGCTGGACCGTGATCCAGTGCCGCAGCAATACTGGCGCGCATGCCAATCCGAACCAGAATGGCAAGAGCACGTAAACTCCCATTGCCGTTTGAATGACGCTGTTAAATTGCATGCCCACAGCGCAGGCGTAGGCCGGTATTAACAGCGCGATAAGGTGTGATGACGTAATCCCGCGGCGTGCAATTTCTGCTACCTGCCAGCCAACGGATATCAGCAGCATCAGGTTGGGTACGTAAATGAGTGGTGACAGTCCAGCCATCGACAGATACATGCGAAGAGGACCGGCCAGTACACTCATTACTACGAAAGCAAGTGCCGTCAGCAATATGAACCGCTCGCGGAGGCTTATGTTGATAGCTGTATTCATGCGGCTTCCGTACTGGTTCTGCCAATAATTTTCTGCAGAAAATCAATGTATTCGGCGGAGCGGTTTTCGGGCAGATATTCACGCGCTTTTTCGAGCGCTGCCCGTCCCATGTATGCTCGTAATTGACGACTGGCCTGCAGTTGCAACAAGTAATTGGATAGTTCCTGATGGCATCCGGGTTTGAATATGAAGCCTGTAGTCTCGTGATCAATGGACTCCGGAATACCGCCGACGCGCGAACCGATTACCGGCACCCCTTTGGCAAAAGCTTCGAACACACCGTTGCCCAGCGCTTCGACAGCCAGTGTAGGGAATACCAGGGTGTCCAGGCGCGTCAGGAATTCGGAGGCATCCACAAAGCCGGTGAACTCTGTCTGACGAAGCGGCCATCGGCGTTGCAAGTCTTCGATATAAGCAGAGTCGCCGCGCCCTGCAATGAGCAGGCGAAATTCTACGCCGTTCCGTTCAAGTGTTGTCGCCGTTTCTAATAGGGTCTCAATGCCTTTGGATGGCTCAATACGGCCCATAAATCCAAACGTAAATACGACGTCGCCTGAATGTTCTGCAAGAGTGTCGCGTAATGTAATGGTTGGCTTGAGTGCGTTGTAAATAACCTGTCTTGGCCGGTCTGCGAATAGTCCATGCTGAAGATGTGCATCGAGAACGGCGTTGCTGACACCTATTACCCCGTCTACCGCCTCAATATGGCGACGGCGCGGAGCGGTCAGTGCACGGCAGCCGAAACAGCGCTCTGAACGCATGCCGCAGCTACGGCCCCTGTGAAACATGGTTGTACGCGGGCACAGTAGTGAATAGTCGTGTAGTACGTGAACCAGCGGGGTGCCGGTTTGCCTGATCGCTGGCATGACTGCCGTAGAGAATCCCTGAAGATTACGTGTCAGTACAACATCCGGGCGTATGCGCCTTACCAGTTGCCGAACACGGCGAGCCATAATCTGGTTTGAAGTGTCGATTCCGTGCCATGCCAGCCGTCGCAACGCGCCTGACCTGGGTGCCGCAGAGTCAAACGGCCAGTACAGATTTGCCAGCGGGACCTCAGTGACAGCAACCGGGCCGCGCATATCTGTCTCTAATTGGTTCGAAGATCCGCTCTTGCGTAATGTCACAACATGCAGGTCATGACCGCCTGCGGACATTGCCTCAGACATGGTTTGCAGTCCCATCTCCGCGCCACCGACCACATTCGGCGGATACAAGGATGAAATATTCATAATTTTCATAGGGAGAACTCCGGGGGTCGCACCCACAGTGCAAGAACAAAAAAGGTCAGCCGTGCAATTTCCGAAAAGACCAGGGCAGCAATCAGGCCTGTAATGCCCGACTGATACGCTCCGAAGACGCAGGCAGTTACCTGCAGGATGCCGGTCAGCATCAAGCACCGTGCGTAGCGAGTTTTGTCACCGCGCGCCAGCAGCCAGAACTGTCCGATTGAGCTGGCGCTAATCGAGAACAGTAGCCATAGCGCAAGTGCTTGCAGCAAGCCGCCGTGGGCTTTCCACTCCACTCCGAACAGAAGGCCAAGTAGTTCAGAAGACGCAAAGTAAAGAGCAATGGAGAAAAATACCGCGCCCACCAGGATCCGACGAGTCCAGCGACGGGCTACCATTGCCGCATCGGATGCCTTCCCGATCCAGTGTTGTGCAATCATCGGGAAGAGTGCTTTCAACAGAGGTTGGAAAGCATTCACGCCTGCCTGGCCAATTTTCGATATGGCGGCGTAAATACCCACTACACTTTCAGTTGCGAAAAGGCCCAGTATGAACACCCCGGCATTTGAGGTCGCATTGATGATGTACTCCGATGCGCTGAGCTCCCATCCGTCCTGAACGGCTCGGCGTAGTCCAGCAACAAGTTGAGCGCCGGGTATAAAAACGGTCAGCTGCAACTGACGGGCAACCACAGGCAGGGACAGCAGTCCGGAAATAATCGTTGCGGAGGCTTGCAACGCCGCTGCCGTAACCACATCTCCCTGGTCACGGACGAACAAGAAAATACCGGCCGTAGCAAGGAGTCGGCCGCCTACGCTACAGAGGGTTGTGAAGTGCATGATTTGCAAGCCCTGGAACAACCAGGTAGGAAACAGCAATGACCCAATGACCATGCCGTAGCTTGCAAGATAGACAGCGGCATGTGCATGAAAGTGTGGTACCGCCTTGATCAGCAGCAGTAAGACAGCCAGACCAACGAGTGCCTGTATAAACTTCAGCCACTGTGTGGTGGCGTATATGTTGGTGATTTCATCGTGTTGAATATCTGCCCTGGAGAGCAAGCGTATGGCGCGGGTATTGAATCCGGCATCGACGAACAGAACCAGAAAGTAAACCGTGGCGTAGGCCATTGCCATGATCCCGTACTGTTCCGCCCCCAAAACCCGAATGAGATAGGGCAATGACAGCAAGGGGATGACGTAGTTTGCCGCTTGTAGCGCATAGAGTGCCGTGATGTTTGCACTTAGCGACGAGCGTTCAATGTCAGTCTTGACTGCTGATTTTCGTGGCGCGCTCAAGATTGCTGCCTCGCGGTGAACGGCAGAACTGTGTGTTGTAGTTCCAGCCATTGCCGGTTAAATGTCGCGCATCGAGCGCGTCGCTGACGAACATAGTCGGCTGATAGCACCCACAGCAGGCAGGCAAAACCGCTGCCGAGAGATGACAGGACAGCGTTGACGCCCGTGCGTGGACGGGATTTGTCGTGAGGTGGAATGGCACGATCCAGTACCTGAAACAACGACATATCGCGGCTTTCGTCGATCTTGCCCAGCTCGCTGAATCGACCCAGCAACATCACGATCTGCTCCCAGTAGTTAACTCGTCTCTTGCCCTGGGTATGCGCGAGCATGGCGTCAGGCACGTCGCCCAGCCCGACCAATGGTGTCACCTCCGGAGCACTGCCGATCGCTTTATGGTCGGCAAGCTCAGCGCGCAAGTTTTTCAGCTCGCGTTTGATCAGGCGAACGTCCGGGTTGCTTGCGGTTGCATAGCTGCTCATCGTTTGCAGCTGAATTTCACGAGAGGCGATTTGAGCCTGAAGCTCGGCAACGGATTGTACGATCGCCGCTTGCTGACCGTTAAGACTGGTAAAGCCGGTAAGTTTTTCGGTACTGGCCAGCATTTGGTCGGCCTCGTCAAGCTGCTCCCAGGCAGAATGCAGCGCCGTGTTGTAAAAGCCGGCGCGCTGTTTGGCTTGTTGGCGTGCCAACGTTTGCGAAAAGACGTAGAACTCATCGACATAGGAGTTGGCAAGGGCCGCAGCCATATGGCGATCGGTATCGTTGACTGCAATTGAAACGATGCCGTCTTTTGCAGCACGAATTTCAGTCGCCGCGCTCAGTATCCGGCGCACTTCGCCAATTTCGGGCTCATCGAAATAGTCCCGTAGCGAGTTTGTTTCAATGACTGCATCAACGATCGTGCGGCTGGTCAGAATGCCCACAAACAGATCTGTCGGGTTCTTAAGCGTCAACGCGCTGTTGCCAAGCTGACTCTCGCCACCCGGTTGATTCTGCATGCCGAGCACCGTGTTTTCGTTGTACTGTGGTGGGAGAATCCGTGCTGTTGCTGTGTAAATAGGATCAACGGCCTTGCTGTAGACAATAGCCAGCAGCCCTGCCGCAATCGGAACCAAAATCAGCACGCGCAGATGCCTGGCCAGTACCAGTAGAAGCGGTAGTGCGCTATGCACTTCCTGCGAGCGATTTTCGCCATTGTCGATTTGCGCAGACATCAAAATACCTCCAGCAGATTCAGGCCAGCGGCACCAAGGCCAAATTGGTAAAGCACTTGAGTCCAGTCCTTGACTCTTCGTACCAGTCGTTGGCGGTCAACTTTCTCAGGCACGATAAGGGTGTCACCGGGCTTAAGCTTTAGCTTGCGGCCTGCAGGAGAAAAGGAGCCGTCCGGCCGAATTACGTATATTCGGCGGCTGTCTGCGGTTGGTAGTAACCCGGCGTTGGCAATGTAATGTTTGGAAGATGTCTCGTCGTATATAAACGAACCCTGACGAAACACAGCACCTACAACTTCGATGGTGGCCGGTCGCGACGGAACGTGAATCCTGTCACCGTCAGTTAGCGACAGCGCGGGCAGCTGATGCGGAAGCGATACTCCGGCATTCAGTTCCAGTACGATTCGGCCCGATGGCTCGGCTTCACGCAAACGGGTAATCAGTCGCTGAATCGCGGCGGCTTCTGGTGAGATTGCAAGAGACATATCACCGCTCAATACGTTACGTGAACGGTCGATCAAATGCCTCTGGTATTCCTGTTCCAGCTGATCGATGGACTCGCCAATACGCAGTTTTTGCTGCTGGCGTACGGATTCACGCTTTAGCTCCAGGCCGAACAGGTACGCGTGTTCGGTGAGTCCGCCGGCGCGGGTAATCAGTTCAGCGAGCGTCTCATTCGGCGCCACTTCGTAAAACCCCGCGCGACCTACCTCTCCTTCCAGCTGTACAAAGTGGGGTTTCTGTGCGGTTCGGGTTCTGAAGTCTTTAAGCGCAAATACCGTGATCTTGTCACCGGGCTGGAGCACCTGGTCATCGTCAGGGTTGCGGTCGATAACGGCACCGTGCAAGTGAAACGGCAACAATTCGGTGGTCATGGTTGCAGGGTCCACTCGTTCAATAACGGCGTACTCCCAATTGATATCTGGAAAATCGGTATTCATGGAGGTTTCAGGGCCACCGTCGAGTAGGCTGACTACGGTCGTCTTGCTGTGTTTTGATACCCAGTACTGTGGTGAGATCAGAGCCTCGCTCGAAGGCAGCAGATCGGAGACACGCAGACCGGGGCGCCATGCGTGGCGCAATGGCTGGGCCACGTGACCACGCAGCGTTACGGCATTGACGAAACGTGGAGAAATTGGCTGGATCAATACGACGTCGCCATTACGGATATCGGTCAATTTACCGTCGTCGTTCAGTGTGTATTCTTCGACTGTACGCTCGCCGGCCTCACTAATACGCTCAATGACGACACGGTGTGTGCTGGCGGTTGCGCTAACGCCCCCGGCATACCGGATAAGGTCGGCAAGGTTCTCTCCATTTTTTAGTCGATAGATTCCTGATCGGTGAACCGAGCCGGCAATTGCCGCCTCGGCCTGAAGCGCAGGAATGTGTATGACGTCTTCGGGCATCAACCGCAGGCTATTGTCGTGTGTGCCTTTCTGAATGAATTGGTAAAAATCGAGTGTGGCGAGCAACCGGCCGGCGCGGTGTATCTCGACATGGCGAAGGTCGCCGGCAACTGCGGGTCCGCCCGCAATGGACAGAGCGTTGATCGGCGTGGACAAGGCATTGATCGTGTAGGTGCCAGGCGAGTTCGCAAATCCCGTTATGTAGATTCGGATCGAACGCAATTGCCCCATGCTGACGCTAAGTTCGAAGCCGTGATAGCTGCGGGCGATGGAGCCGCGAAGATGCTTGCGAAGCTGACCAAACCGAACGCCAGCCAGAGAAATCTCTCCTACTTTGGGAATGGTAATCGCACCGCGCCGGTCAACCGTTGCCCGGTAATCAATATCAACCGAGCCCCACGCTCGCAAATAAATCTCGTCGCCTGGACCGATCACATAGTCTGCAGGAACGTTAACCTGATCAATTGGCTCGAAACTTGCCGACGAATGCCCAAACAGATCATGCCCATAGATCGGCAGTGTCTGTCCGAACGTCTGGCGCGCGAGTCTTTGGAAGTCGCTCAGCGCTTTGTCGCTTTCCACAGGGTGAGTGACAGGAACGTGTGCTTTTTGTGTTTCCCTGGGTTCCCGCGCATCCAGTCGAAGCTGTGGATAAGTAGGGATTGAGCGCAGTTTTCCGCCCGCCAGTCCGCTGGATTCGTTTCCAAGGGGAAGATCCGTGTGCGTTGGCGCTGAACTCAGCGCACTGAACGCGTCGGCGGGACTGGCAGATGCGGGAGTAGATGTCAGCAAAGTGCCTGCAAGGATTAACGCGATATAAAGAATAATCGCGGCAGGGTGGCGGTGGGGAGATGATCGTCGCATGGCAGTATTAACATCCTTGAAGTATCAGTATGATCATTTTGATCGAATTCTCTGACTGATTCCGTGATCAAACTCGCAAAAATGATAAGCTGGGTATTAATTGGCAGCGTTATGTCGAATAAATCGCAGACAAAGCGGTAATAATGAAAAATGTGATACGCCACACAGGAAAAAATGAGGCGAATGGGTACACTTGGTAACTGATAGAACTGATAACAGAGGAACACCATGGTCGAAGATAAACAGGTCATTGGAACGCGAGAGGCTGCCAGCCAGCTGGGTGTTTCGGTGCGAACCGTACAGCTCTGGGTAGAGAAAGGAGAACTGGAGGCGTGGAAAACCCCTGGTGGTCACCGTCGTATTCTGCGTTCATCGGTGGATGATGCGTTGCGCGCTCGTTCCGGTATGGCTCCCCGGCGTGACCGGGATCAACTTTGCGTTCTTATCGTGGAAGATGACGCGACCATGCAAAGCTATTACGCGGCGTTATTCGACATTCTGGCTCCAGATGCTCGGCTGGTAATGGCCGGTGATGGTTATGAAGGCCTGATTGCTCTCGGCAAGACCGAGCCCGACCTGATGCTGGTGGACGTGGACATGCCAGGTATGGATGGAATCACCATGCTGCGTTCTCTGGGCAAGTCGAAAGCAGGCGGAGATGTGAGCATAGCCGTGGTCACGGGCCTGAGTGACAAGCACCTTGCCGAAAGAGGTGGCGTCCCGAACGGAATTCCGGTGTTTCCAAAACCCATCGGCGTGGACGACCTGCGAGACCTGCTCGCCGGGTTTGGGAGGGATGGCAAATGATTGGTTCGATATTTGTGGAGTTTTTGGGCCATGTCGAAGAGAAGTACGGGTTCGACACGGTTGACCAGATTATTGAACAACTTGATGACAAATTGAGTACGGGCGGCGCTTACACCACGGTGGGCAACTATCCGCATGACGAAATGCTGGCTATGGCCGTTGCGCTGTGCACGCTAGGAAATAAAAGCGTGACAGAAATCGTGCATGACTTTGCGGAGCATTTGATGCAGGTTTTTCACGATCAGCACGGCCGGTACTTCAACAGCGACAACGATGTGTTTGATTTTCTGCTCTCGGTAGGTGATGTCATTCACGCAGACGTGCGCAAACTGTATCTCGATGCCCGCCCGCCAACGGTTAGTGGCAAGCTTAATTCCGATGGGTCGCTGGAATTGAGCTACGAGTCGCATCGTCCTTTAGCAGAACTGGCCCTGGCGCTTACTGCCTCGTCTGGCAAGTATTTCAATCAGTCCCTTTCCGTAGATGTCATTGGACGATCAGAGGACGATAAGCGCATTACGATGCGCGTGAGGAAAAAGCAATGACGGATGGTAGTAAATGGGAAAAGCGCTTTATGCGCGAGCGCGCTGCACGCCAGCAGGCTGAAGCAATTCTGGACAGCAAGAGTACTGAGCTGTACGAATTGAATGAGTCATTGAGTGCGGCGCGAGCCGATCTTGAAAAGCAGGTTCAGCGGCGTACTCGCGCGCTGGAAGAAGCAGTGAGCCAGCTGCAGGAAGAAGTGCGACTGCGTCGGGTTGCTGAGACTCGCCTGCGCAGTTCAAGAGACACGGCGG
This sequence comes from uncultured Gammaproteobacteria bacterium, assembly GCA_963922815.1. GTDB lineage: Bacteria > Pseudomonadota > Gammaproteobacteria > Steroidobacterales > SZUA-146 > SZUA-146. The sequence continues at coordinate 5,838 of CAWUKD010000041.1, read as the reverse complement.
TTGAGTTGTCCGAACTCAAAACCCAGTTTCTGGCGCGCATGAGTCACGAAATGCGTACGCCCTTGAATGCAGTCATCGGGCTCACCGGTGTGCTGCTTGACTCGGAAATGTCAGATGAGCAGGCGGAAAAGCTGCAAACGGTAAGGTCCAGCGGGAAAATGTTGCTGAGGATTATTAATGACATTCTGGATCTGTCAAAAATCGATGCCAATAAACTTGAACTGGAATACTCGCCAGTTCACATAGAAAGTATTCTGGAACAGTCGATCTCACTGGTTATGCTTGATGCCGCCAGGAAAAATATGAATTTCAAGTTTGATAACTATCTTGGCAGCCATGATCGCATTGTCGTAGATGGTGGACGCATTCAGCAGCTTGTACTGAACTTGCTGAGTAATGCCGTCAAGTACTCCAATGAAGGGCAGATTACGCTCGTCGTTGAGCTTCTCGATGAACAGACGTCGCGGGTGCCGGAAGAGCTGCGCTCTGCGTTCAAGGGAAGGGATATCAGGCACCTGGCGATCAGTGTTAAGGACGAAGGGATCGGTATTCATGCTGATGATCTTGACGAGCTATTCGCCCCTTTCACCCAGTTTGCCGGAGTATCGGCCGGAGGCACTGGCTTGGGGCTGACAATCTGCAAACGACTTTGCGAAATCATGGGAGGAGATGTGACAGTGGAAAGCGAACCAGGAAACGGATCAACCTTTAGCTTCTTTGTGCCGTGCGGAGTGCTCGAATCAGAGCTCACCGCTGCGGACGACGCAGGCACATCATCTACCACCTTGACGTCTACATCTGAAACCGGTGCCTGGTTACTGTCCGGGCGCATGGACGAGCAAGCGATTGCGCGTCGCACCAGCATGGCGCAGGAAAAACCATTGACAATTTTGCTGGCCGACGACTATGAGGTTAATCGCATGGTCCAACATGCCCAGCTTGAACAGCTCGGGTATCGTGCAGACGCCGTTGCCAACGGAGAGGAGGTTCTTCGTGCCTTATATGCACACGAGTATGACGTTATCCTCATGGATATTCGAATGCCAGTCATGGACGGAGTGGAAACCACTCGTCGCATACGCCAGCACAGGTCCGGTGCGCAACCGTTTATCGTAGCGGTTACCGCCAGCGCTCTCGATGGCGACCGGGAGAAATTTGTTGCTGCCGGTATGGATGCGTATATCAGCAAGCCGGTCGATATGGGTGAACTGGCGGATGTTCTTGACCAGGCCTATGCCACACGGCGGAAGCAACAAACTCCGTCTCCCGAGGTGGCGCTATCACCAATTGAGCTGGACTTTGGTGGGCTATATTCGCGGCTCGGCCCTGCGACCGACAGCCTGCTGCAGAAAGTCATTCCTGTTTATTTGCGAGAGCTGCCTGGTCGACAGGAAGGGCTGGTAGATGCGTTTGCCGCGGGCGACCCGCAGGCTTTCGCACAGCTTTGTCACGGGCTTAAAGGAACCAGCAGAAGTATTGGTGCGACGGAGCTTGCAGCTCGCTGTGAGTCTGGCGAAGAGAAAGGCTTTGGCGGGATTCTGCTTGAGCGTAGTGAGCTGGATGCGCTGCTGGATCTTAGTAATCGTACAGAGCAGGCGTTGAGGAGTAAGCTTCTTCAGATTCAGGGCGATGCAGTTTCCGCCTGAATGCCGGTCGATGGTTATGTAACCCAATATTGATACATAGTTTCAATATTGGGTTTCTTTTTTATCAATATGTGAGAACAATCACGCCAATTTAGCGCCGAATCCCGTAGCATTAACTCAATCTGATAAAAATGATAGTTGAGGAATGCTTGTGAATGAATCTGCTAATGAACCCGATTTGCGTACTGATCTGCCAAACGCAGACCAATTTGTTGAGTCTCTCCAGTACCGGCCACTCCGGCAGCAGCTTGCGGCCAGGCACGCCCGGCTGGTCTGGCGAACGTCGCTAGTACTGCGCCCCACCCTGAAACGGCTCGTCGATGTCTTGGGATCACTCGCTGGCTTGATCGTATTGTCACCGTTGCTGTCGCTAACCGCCTTGCTAATCAAGCTTGAATCTACCGGCCCGGCTCTCTATAGCCAGCAACGGGTCGGAAAGCGAGGAGACCTCTTTACGCTCTACAAGTTTCGGTCGATGCGTACGACGGCGGATGCCGAGAAAGAAGCGTTGCTCGACAGCAATGACAGCAGTGACGGTGTGATTTTCAAATCCAGAACCGACCCGCGCATCACCAGAACCGGGCAGATTATCCGGCGGCTGTCTATCGACGAGCTGCCGCAGCTATTCAATGTTTTGAAAGGCGAAATGTCGCTGGTGGGCCCGCGTCCTGCGTTGCCCGAGGAGGTGGCTCAGTACGATGCACAGGCACGCAAACGATTGCAGACCAAACCAGGTCTGACCTGTCTTTGGCAGATTGGTGGCCGGTCTGATTTGCCGTTCAGGCAGCAGGTGGATCTCGACGTTCGCTATTTGTCTGCCAAATCGTTTCTCAACGATCTCGTGATAATTCTCAAAACAATTCCGGCGGTTATTTCCGGCAAGGGAGCGTACTAATGTCACTCTTAAATGATTCAAAGCCCATGGTGGTGATCGGGTTTACCGATCAAACATCTCCGCTTTCACCCGTGTGGCCATCCACTCATCGAGCGCTGCTGCCAATTGGTGGGAAAGCCCTGATCGTACACACAATTGAACAGCTCGTTGACTCTGGTATGACGCATATTCGAATTGCAGCCTCTGCCCGGCAGCAGCCGGTCAGATCGCGCCTCGGAGATGGCGCGGAATGGGGGGCGACTATTCGCTATTCAGATTTGCATGGCGCTGACTTGTGCACGCAAACGCTGCTTGAGCATGGCCACTGCCTTTACTTGCCCGCTGATCAACTCCATCTGCTGGAGAACGTCGAACTTGATGCCAGTACTGATTTCCAACCCGGTGATCCGTCTGTGCGAGATGACGCGTCTGTTTACTGGAAACTGCAATCAGGTGAGCCTGTTCGGGCCAGTTTGTCTGGTGTGAAGGGATACGATTTCAGGCTTCCATTGCAGTCAGTCGAGGCCTATCACCGCGCGAACCTCGAAGCAGCGCTCGGAGCTATAGGCAAACTAAACATGCCAGGCAGGCCAATACGCGAGTTGGTGACTGTCGACTGGGATACGGAAATCGCAGCGACGGCCAGGCTCGGCGCTGGTGTCGCGATTGGAAAACACTGCCGCGTTGGGTCTCGTGTCCATCTGGAATCCAACTGCGTAGTTGGTAACGGTGTTGTCATTGGAGCCAATTCTCATTTACGTAATGTCACCATTTTGCCCAACACCTTTGTTGGCGCCGATACGCGACTGCGAGATGCGGTGCTGACTCCATGCGGAATATTCGATCTGAACGGCCAGTTTTTATCGGTTAATGATACTTCTGTCCTTGGTCGCGCAAGGGGTAATCACGAACTGCGTACGGGGCTGCCGGGTGAAGGTCGCTCCGAACTGGAGAGATCTTCGAGAAAGGCGGGCGTAAGGGCCCGTATTGAACACTGGTGGGCAGAGCGTTCAATTCAAGGCCGTTCACGCAAGGATAATAATTCGTCTTCAGCGATGTCATGCCCCGTGGGCTCCGTTGAATCGATTGCCGGGGATGGTACACGCCGTGAAGCTGCGGCGATGAAAGTTGCCATCGTTCACGATTGGTGCGTTGTGTATGGCGGGGCTGAAAGAGTTCTGGAGCATATTATCGACTGTTATCCGGACGCTGACGTGTTCAGCCTGATTGATCGTGTGCCCGAGGATCAGCGTGGTTTTCTACGCGGCAAAAAGCCCATTACCAGCTTTTTGCAGAAAATTCCGCATGTCGACCGGGTGTACAGGAAACTGCTTTTCTTACTTCCGTTCGCTATTGAGCAATTTGATCTTGGCGAATACGACTTGATTGTCTCCAGCAGCTACTGCGTGGCTAAAGGAGTGATGACCGGGCCCAACCAGGTTCATGTCAGCTACTGTCATTCTCCAATGCGATACGCGTGGGACCACTATCATGAGTACCTGCGGGAATCGAATCTGGAAACTGGGCCTTTATCCTGGTTTGCCAGACGCGTGTTGCACAAGATCCGCAACTGGGACGTTCGGTCTTCCAATACAGTTGACTGGTTTATCGCGAACTCCCGATTCGTACAGGCGCGAATACAAAAGTTCTATCGGCGCGATTCGGAACTGGTGTTTCCTCCTGTTGAGACGGGGGTGTTCAAGCTGCAGGAGAATAAACAGAACTACTACGTAGCTGCCGGTCGCTTTGTTCCTTTCAAACGCCTGGATCTCGCTGTGGACGCCTTTACCAAGATGCCCGGTAAACACTTGGTCATGATCGGGGACGGGCCCGATATGGCCAAGCTTAAGGAAAAGGCAGGTCCCAATATTGAGTTTATCGGCTTTCAGCCACCGCAGGTCATGAATGACTACCTGTCTCAAGCACGAGCTCTGATCTTTCCATCTGAAGAGGATTTCGGCATTTTACCGGTTGAAGCTCAGGCTTGCGGTACACCGGTTATTGCGTTCGGGTCGGGTGGTGCCCTGGAAACGGTTATAGGTCTCCATACACCAGAAGCAAAGGCAGCAGCACCGACGGGTATTTTCTTCGGTGAGCAATTGGACGAATCCTTGATTGGGGCGGTCGAGGAGTTTGAAGCTTCATACGATTGTTTTTCTGCGGCAGAAATCAGTGCACACGCTGCCTACTTTGGTCCGGAGCGCTTTAAACGACAGTTGCGTGAACAGGTCGACAGCGCGCTGAAGGCCAGGGCCTATGCACCGATCACGCGATCGTGGGATCGGTGTCGGGAGGAAACGCAATGTGAGGAACCAGCCGCGTTTGATTACAACGCGACGGCCCGGGCTTCGTAGCCCTAAAAGGCTGTTCCGGATAAATGTCGGAAGGTTCTTTTTAGGGAGGGCTCTGATGCAGGGCGTGATATACTTGGCTTTGACCTTAGGGGTGGTCCGGCGTTTTCCGGACCTGAGATCCGGAATCCGCCGGAAACCCTTCGAACCTGATCCGGTTAATGCCGGCGTAGGAAGAGGCCTTGCCAATGAAAATCAGTACCTTTACGTTTCTTGCCGCTCTGGCAAGCATCGCGACATCCCCCATGACTTTTGCCGATTCAGAACCTGCATTGGAAGAGGTTGTGGTCAGCGGTTTGCGTCCGGCGGCTGCTGACAATACGGCTGCGAGCATTGCCGTGCTGGACGAACAGCTGATTCGCGACATAGCGAACACCCATTTCGAAGAATTGACCTACCAGGTGCCCAACCTGAACTGGGCGGGCGGCGTGTCCAGGCCCCGCTATTTCCAGATTCGCGGTATCGGTGAGCGCAGCCAGTATGAAGGCGCTCCGGATCCTTCTGTGGGTTTTATCATCGACGACATGGATTTTTCCGCCATGGGTGGCATAGCCACCATGTTTGATACGCAGCAGGTTGAAGTGCTTCGGGGGCCCCAGGGCACGCGCTACGGTGCCAACGCCCTCGCCGGGCTGATCTACGTTAAATATCAGGATCCGACCGCGACACCAGAGTTTGATGTGACCGCATCCGTGGGCAGTGACGCGTCGCATTCGCTGGGAGCGGTTGCAGGCGGGGCCGTGACAGATACCCTGTCTTTGCGAGCCGTAATCCATTCGCAGGAAGCCGACGGTTTTCGTGACAACGCCTTTTTACAGCGCAGTGATACCAACGGACGCGATGAATTTTCGGCCCGGATAAAGGCCCGTTACGTGCCAAACGATGCCTGGCAGGTAGATTTGAGCACGCTGCTCGTCGATCTGGACAACGGCTACGATGCGTTTGCCGTTGATAACAGCTTTACGAC
>CAWUKD010000040.1:0-24374 GCA_963922815.1 uncultured Gammaproteobacteria bacterium | reverse complement strand
ACAGAATCGGCTGATCGTGTTCCGGACCTTGTGCAAGCTCGGGAATTTCGACGCCTTTTGGCAGAACAATGTCCGACAGGTGCAGCATCTGGTCGAGCTCAAGGTTTTCACAGTTGACTTCAATGTATTCAGGCAGGTCACCCGGCAAGCACGAAATTTCCACTTCGTTCTTAAGGTGTGACGCTACGCCACCGTTGAGCTTGATGCCAGGCGCCTGGTCTTCATTAGTGAAGTGCAGCGGTACCGACATACGAATCTCAACGTCGTCCATAACGCGCTGAAAGTCTACGTGCAAAATACGCGGCTTCGCCGGGTGCATTTGAACGTCTTTCACAATCGCACTTTGTTTCACGTCACCCACCTTGATGGTCATGACCTGTGAAAAGAACGATTCGTATCGAGCGTTATTCATCAGCTCATTGAAATCAAGGGCGATCGAACGTGGTTTACGATCACCACCATATAACACAGCAGGAACTTTGCCCTGACGACGAAGGCGGCGGCTCGCACCCTTCCCTTCGTCCTCACGCAGTTCTGCTTCTAACTTAAACGTAGCAGTAGACATGCTTTTCTCCTAGTTAACACAACATACAGCTCACCCGCGACCAGATGCGCTGCTTCAAAAAAACGTTCTCGCTGTCGACAGAAAACCTGTTTCTATCGGCAGTGTCCCGGTGCATCTTCGCACCGTATATATTCATGCCGGGCGCTTTGTGCGACCGGCTGTCGGTCAACCGAAGCTGCCGACTGCGACGAAGCGAAAGCCGTAAACGACTCTGCTACACCGACAATGGGTTTGGATCAGTCCAGGTAGAGCGAGCTGACCGATTCGTCGTTAACAATACGACGCATGGTTTCGGCCAGCAGTTCAGCCGTGCTGAGCTGACGAATGCGATCACACGCAGCCGCCGCAGCGTCCAGCGGAATCGTGTCGGTCACCACCAGTTCATCAATGGCGGATTCCTGAATGCGGCCGACTGCAGGACCGGACAGCACCGGATGCGTGATGTACGCCACCACTTTCACCGCGCCTTCTTCTTTTAGCGCCACCGCCGCCTGACACAGCGTGCCCGCGGTATCGACCAGGTCGTCAATCAAAATGCAGACCTTGCCGGACACCTCACCAATGATGTTCATCACTTTGGACTCATTGGCACGTGGGCGACGTTTGTCGATGATCGCAAGATCCGCATCGTCGAGTCGTTTCGCCAGCGCTCTGGCACGAACCACACCACCCACATCGGGTGAGACCACCACGATGTTTTCGTATTTCTGTTTCCAGGCATCGCCCAGCAGTACCGGCGACGCGTATACGTTATCGACCGGAATCGAGAAGAAACCCTGAATCTGGTCGGCGTGCAGATCAAGCGTGAGAACACGGTCGATCCCGGCGCTCACAATCATGTCGGCAATAAGCTTGGCCGTAATCGGCACCCGGCTTGCACGTGGACGACGATCCTGACGCGAGTACCCAAAATAGGGAATGACCGCGGTGATGCTCTTTGCCGAAGCGCGACGACAGGCGTCGGCCATGATCAGCAGTTCCATCAGATTGTCGTTCGTCGGAGGACAGGTGCTTTGCACCAGAAACACGTCGCGACCACGGATATTTTCCATAATCTCAACGTGAATCTCGCCGTCGCTGAATCGACCGACGTTGGCGCGGCCCAAAGGCAGCATCAGACAGCGCGCAATGTTTTGCGCGAGCGGCGGGTTCGCATTACCTGCGAAAACCACCATAGACCCTCGACCTATGTCCACCGCTTGTCCTCTGGTTAAAAAATGGCTGGGGTGGCAGGATTTGAACCTGCGCATCACGGGATCAAAACCCGTTGCCTTACCGCTTGGCTACACCCCAACTGATATGAAATCGGGCGAACAAATCTGATGCTCAGCAGTCCGCGAGGGCGGTATTCTGCGATGCAATGAAGGGCCTGTCAATGTACATTGTACGCCGTTTTGCGAAAGTCAGAAACGCCAGTCCCGGAAGACCATCAAAATTCGGACATCCGGGCCGCTCAAAACCACCTTTCGAGGCAATTTCAAGGGGTTTTCCAGATCAGCCTCTCGCAGCTCCACCGACCGATAGTCCTGAAAATCCACCCGCCAGCCCTGCTGCTCCAGAACCGCGAGTCGCCGGCCGTCATCCGACAGGCTCTGCGATGCGGGAAATCCGGGCTGTGGAAGCCCCAGAGCCCAGTAACGAATCGCGTCCAGCGGCACCGGATAGCCCAGCAGCGCGGCGAGGTCTTCGCCAGTGTTTTGCAGCGCAACATCGCCATGCCGGGCGCTGATCAGCCGCCCCTGGCCGTCCGTCACTTCCAGTCGGACTGCGCCAATGCCAAACGGTCCTGACAGCTGCAGCGCCAGATCCTCGTGATCGACGCTCAGCGCAAAGCTGGCCTGATTGGTCTCGGACGGTACGGTGAGGCTCAGTCGGCCCGTGGTCTCAAACGCGGTGACCCGACTCAGCAGGCGCTGGCGCTCCGGCCAACCCGGCTCAGCATCTTGAGGTGGCGGCACCGATGGACAGCCGGCCAACGCTCCCAGCGCACCGAGTAGCAAGATGCGCTCAATCCCTGAATAGCCACGCGTGGCTGAGCGTACAGATGAGGGGTGGCCGCTCGACGTGCGGCCCATACCAGATGGGCTCATTGCGAGTGCGCGTCGTAAACGCTTTAGAACATCCACGTCAGGTGTGAGTGATCGTCACGCATCGACTACAGGCCAAGGCGTGAACGCACCTCTTCGATTTGTTCGTCGTCCTCGAAGTCTTCACTGGCCTGGTCAAGCAGCTCCTGCAAACGCGTTGTCTCGCCGCGGGTGTACAACACCTCTATCAGGTGGGCCGCGACTTCCGGATCGGGCAACAGCTCGTAGGCCTTGGTCAGCAGTTCGTCTGCCCGCTCATAGTTACCGCGCTTGAATTCGACCCAACCCATGCTGTCGGTAATGGGACCGCTTTCCGGGCTTTTCTCGTAGGCAAGCTTGATCAGCTCGTAGGCCTCGTCCAGCTGATCAGTGCGATCAGCCAGCGTGTAACCTAATGCGTTAAGCGCCGTGGCGTCGGTTGGATCCTTGGCCAGAATCAGTCGCATCTGGTGTATGGCTTCATCAACCCGATCGAGCTGCTCCAGCAAAAAAGCTCGCGCGTACAGCGCGCGCTCATTGTCCGGATTTTGCTCGATGATATTGTCATAGAGCATCATGGCTTCGTCGCCACGATCACCCTGTGCGAGCAGTTCACCCTGGCCGAGCGCCATTTCCAGCGTATACCGCGGTGCGACCGCTGCGAAACGCTCCAGGTGTTGCAAGGCTTCGTCAAGCTTGTCCTCGCGGAACAGAATGTAGGCGGCTCTGAGCTGGGCCGTCACAGCGTTATCACCGCCGCGTACCTCGCTGTACAACCGATACGCACGCTGCGTATTTTCATTCGTTTCGGCAATGCCACCCAGATAATAAAGCGCGTCGTACGTCGACTGGCCGCTTTGCAGAAGCTGCGTAAAATAGCGATCGGCCAGATCGAGATCACCGTCTTTCATAGCCAGAATGCCAAGTGCTCTGGCGGCCTGTCCGTTGGTGGGATCGTCAACCAGCACCTGCTCAAGCACAACCGTCGCCTCGAGATCCCGGTCAACTGCAGCCAGCAGCATGCCGTACTCAAGACGTTCGCCTGCGGAATTGGTGCCGCCTATGTGCTCAGCCGCATAGTCGATGCCGGCGTCAATATCGCCACTGGCCATCAGTGAACGCGCATACAGCAAATGGGCAGGACCCCACTCCGGGTCGAGTTCGGCGGCACGCAGCGAACTGATCTTGGCCTGCTCAAAGTCGCCGCTTCTGAGGGCCTGCAGACCCACCGTGTAGTGCGCCTGTGGAACACGCTTGTGGCGTGAAGCAATTTTCTTATACGCCTCAAGAGCGACGTCCGAGTTCTCTTCGTCTCCCAGCACACTCGACAAGGCCAGAAGCGAATCGCCGATCTCGCCATCGGCGGATTTCAGCAGGGCCCTGAGATTACTGACCACGGCTTTGGTGTTGCCTTTGCGGGTGTAGAGTCGCGCCAGGTAGGTATGAACCTGGGGATACTTGTCCGATTTGCCGGCAAGCTCTTTCCAGCGCAGCGCACTTTCCAGCGCCTCATCATCACGCCGCAGCTCAAACGCAACCTCGGTTGCCCTTTTGGCAACTTCGGGGTCATCACTCAGCCGGGCCGCTTTCAGATAGTTCTCAGCCGCTATGTCGTAGAGCTGTTTCTGACGTGCCGTCTCGGCCACCAGAAGAAAATACTCGACGGACCCGGGCGACGCATCAACGTCCCCGACCTCAGTCAGCTCGGCCGCGGACCCCGTCGTATTCGCCGAACCCTCAGAGGCACAGCCTCCGAGCAGAATCAGGCCCAGAATGACAAGCCCGAGCTGATGTAATGGTTTTCCGATCATAAAGTTCTCGTTCGGTCGCTAGTGACCGCTCTAAGTCCCAACTATAGCAAACACCCGACGCCATAGCTGCCCGGCGCCGGCCCGTCTTTTCCTGCCACCCGCAGTCGGTATCAGGAGCGATTTTTGGTCGCACCATTAAACTGCAGGTACTTGTTATTACTGCATCCATGCCGGACAATCGCCGGTTAATCACACGTTCGAACACACTTTCTATGGGTCTACACGTCATTGGCATCAACCACCGCACCGCGCCGCTGGACCTGCGCGAACAGGTGGCATTTGACCCTGCGACCCTGCCCGACCGGCTCGACAGCCTGATTTCACTGCACGATGTGGACGAAGCGCTGATTCTGTCGACGTGTAATCGCACCGAAATCTACTATTACGGGCCCCAGGCCAGCGATGACTCACTTTTGGGTTGGATGCGCGCCAACAGTAATCGTTCCGACGAAGTGATGAATTGTCTCTATGCCCTGCACGGTAACGACGTAGTCAAGCACATATGCCGGGTAGCTGTAGGGATGGATTCGATGATTTTGGGCGAACCACAGATCCTTGGGCAGGTAAAAACGGCCTATCGAAACGCCATGGACGCCGGTGCGGTGTCCACCCAGCTTCACCGGCTGCTGCCCCACGCGTTTGCGGCCGCCAAACGAATTCGCACGGAAACCGCCATTGGCGTGGCCTCTACGTCCGCGGCCAGCGCTGCGATCCGGCTCGCTCAGCAGGTATTTGGCGATTTTTCCGACAAGCACGCCCTGATGATCGGCGCGGGCGACATGATCGAAATCGCCGCCACCCACCTGACCGCCCGCAATATCGGCACGCTGTCGATTGCCAACCGAAGCCTGGATCGGGGTCGCAAGCTGGCAAAGTCTCTGAACGGCCGGGCCTTCTCGCTGGACGAGCTTGAACGACTGCTGCCACAGGCCGACATGATCTTCTCAAGTACGGCGAGCCCCGAGTACGTGGTGATGGCCGACCAGGTGGCACGCGCTCTGCAGGCCCGCAAACAACGCCCGATATTTATTGTCGATCTGGCGGTACCCCGCGATATTGATCCGGCCAGCGCCGAGCACAGCGATATTTTCCTGTACACGATTGACGACCTTCGCCAGGCCGTCGATGACAATCTTGACGCCCGTCGCGCCGCGGCCGAGTCGGCCGAACAGATTATTGAAGAACAGTGCACACGTTACGCCAGAGACACAGACGGGCTGAACGCCGCACCGCTCATTCAGGAGATTCACACGCAGACCGACCAGATCAAACGCGAGATCGTGCAACTGGCCGCGAAGCAACTGGCCGCTGGCCGGTCGCCCGAAGATTCTCTGCAGTGGCTGGCCGATCGGCTGTCGAGCCGCCTGCTTCACACGCCAAGCGTTGAGCTGCGCAAAGCTGCCGAGGCCTCGGATGAAGAGACGCTCCGCATCGCCAGACGGCTCTTCGATCACAAACATAAAGACCAGTAATCGGGCCGACAAAGTCCGTAGCAATCTGGCAAGATACGCAGATGAAAGCATCCATTCAGGCCAAACTTTTTCAGCTCCAGGAACGCTTCGACGAAGTTCAGGCGTTGCTGGCTGATCCGGACATCATCGGCGACCAGAATCAGTTTCGGGATTTGTCGCGCGAGTATTCGCGGCTGGAACCCGTGGCGCAGGACGTTTCCCGCTACCAGGAACTGCTGAAAGAACAGTCATCGGCCGAAGAACTCAGTAAAGACAGTGACGCCGAAATGGCCGCCATGGGTAAAGAAGAACTGCAGGCGGTGACGGCATCGCTCGACGAGTTATCCACGACGCTGATGCAACATCTGATTCCGGTAGACCCCAACGATGACGCCAACACCTTTGTTGAAATCCGGGCGGGTACCGGAGGGGACGAAGCCGCCATCTTCGCCGGCGACCTTTTCCGCATGTACTCACGCTATGCCGATCAACAAAAGTACCGCGTAGAAATCATCAGCCAGTCTGAGGGCGACCACGGCGGGTTCAAGGAAATCATTGCGCGACTCGAAGGACCGGACGTGTATTCGCGTTTCAAGTTCGAATCAGGCACTCACCGCGTGCAGCGCGTTCCTGAAACCGAATCGCAGGGACGCATACACACCTCGGCGTGCACGGTAGCCGTGCTTCCCGAAGTGGAAACGGTCAATGAGGTGGATATCAATCCGGCCGATATTCGCGTCGACACCTACCGCGCCTCGGGTGCCGGTGGTCAGCACGTAAACAAGACCGACTCCGCGGTACGCCTGACTCACCTGCCGAGCGGTATTGTGGTTGAGTGTCAGGACGAACGGTCACAGCACAAGAACCGGGCACGGGCGATGAGCCTGCTGCAGGCGCGCATACTCGACGTTGAACAGCAAAAGCAGCAAAGCGCCCAGGCCCAGCAGCGCAAACTGCAGGTGGGCAGCGGTGATCGTTCCGAGCGTATTCGAACCTACAACTACCCTCAGGGCCGCGTGACCGACCATCGCATTAATCTGACGCTGTACAAGCTGGATGAAATTCTGGCCGGCGGTCTCGATCACATCATTGAACCGCTCAGACAAGAGCATCAGGCTGAAGAACTCGCGGAGCTTTCGGCGCACTGATATCGAAAACGGTTTTAGAGAGACACGTCGTCCACGTTGAAATGCATCAGGGGCAGTAACCGACCGTTAGGTGAACCGCGCTCATGTCCGATCAGCACTGCACCAGTTGCTTCGTAAAAACCGACGGCGTTCGGGTCTGATAGCAGGCGCAGAGTCTTGATACGTTGCTCCCTGCAATGCGCCAGCGCGGCTCTCAGCAACGTTTTGCCAATGCCCTGACCCATACAGTCCGGCAGTACCCACAGCCCCGCGATTTCCAGTTGATCGCCGAACGATTCCAATGCGCACACGCCGAGTAGCGAGACGCTATCGCGATGATCGCCATCCATCTCGCTGCCCTGTTCGGCGACCGTTACCCAGTGATCACGGATGTAATCGGGCTCGTAAGACAGCTCCGACTCCCAGCTCTTGAGCTGCGTCTGGTCGTATCCCCAGTGAGCCTTGGCTACCTTGGCAATGTGCGACAGTGCGTCGGCCTCGTCAGGCCGGGCACGACGCAGCGTTACCACGCTCAGGCACGCAGCGCGTGATCAAGGTCGTCACGCAAATCATTCACATCTTCAATGCCCACCGACAGGCGCACGAGGTTGTCATCGATACCCAGTCGGGCCCGTACGTCGGGCGGCACAGAAGCGTGCGTCATGATCGCCGGATGGTTAACCAGACTTTCAACGCCACCGAGACTCTCGGCCAGCGTGAACAGCTTGGTGTTCTCGAGGAACGTTCTTGCCCCTTCCGCGCCACCTTTGACGTAAACGCTGATCATGCCGGTGAATCCGCTCATCTGGCGCCTGGCCAGATCGTACTGGGGATGACTCTCCAGCCCGGGATAAAGAACCTTGTCAATGTGAGGGTGTTCGCTTAGCCACTCGGCCAGTATTTGCCCGTTGCTGTTATGCCGCTCCATACGCAGTGCGAGGGTTTTCACGCCGCGCAGCGCCAGGAAACTGTCAAACGGACCGGCAATACCGCCAGCCGAGTTTTGTACAAAACCCAGACGCTCGGCCATCTCTTCGTCGTTGCACGCAACGATTCCGCCGACCATATCGGAGTGACCGTTCAGGTACTTGGTGGCTGAATGCATCACAATATCGAAGCCGAATTCCAGCGGTCGCTGATTAAACGGCGACGCAAACGTGTTGTCCGCGACCGTAATGACGTTATGTTGTTTCGCAATTTCTATCACGCCGGCCAGATCGACAATTTTCAGCATCGGGTTGGTGGGCGTTTCGATCCAGAGCATGCGGGTCCTGGGCGTGATGGCCTTCCTGAGCGCGTCAAGGTCCGTCATATCGACAAACGAAAAATCGAACCCCGATGAATGTCGGCGCACTTTGTCAAACAGCCTGAAAGAACCGCCGTACAGGTCGTCCATGGCGACAATGTGGTCACCATGCTGCAGCAGGTCCATCAGCGTACTGGTAGCAGCCATCCCGGACGCAAAGGCAAAACCGTGCGTGCCTGACTCCAGCGCAGCCAGGTTACGTTCGTACGCCATCCGCGTCGGGTTCTGGGTGCGCGAATACTCGTAGCCCTGGTGCACGCCGGGACTCGACTGCGCGTACGTCGACGTTGCATAGATCGGCGGCATGACCGCACCGGTGCTGGGGTCTGGCGACTGGCCTGAGTGAATCGTCTTGGTTGCGAAGGCCAGCTTCTTGTCTTGATCAGTCATTGCGATACCGCCATTACATTTGTTTTCGGAAATAGTTCAGGACATCGGCCCGGGTTATCAAACCCAGAAACACATCGTTCTCGACCACGGCTGCATACGGTGCCCCACCCAGTAATGCGACCAGATTCTGGACCGAAAAATTTCGGTCCACGACCGAAAACATGGTCGACATGGCTCCGGCTACCGGTTCGTTCAACAACTGCGGCCGGCCAAACACGAAGCGCATGATGTCCTCTTCGGTCAAAACGCCGACCAGCTTGCCATCATCCATTACAGGAAGCTGTGAAAATCCGGCGTTGCGCAGTCGATTGTGCGCCGTAGTCAGCGCGTCGCGCGGGCTGACGTACACCGTTGCCCGCTCTCCGTGCGGCCGACCAATCAGGTCGCGAATGTCCCCGAACTGCTTGCGTTCAACAAAGCCCTGATCTTCCATCCAGAAGTCGTTGTAGAGTTTCGACAGGTATTTATTGCCCGTGTCACACGCAAACGTCACAACGTTCTTCGGTTCCGTCTGTTCCCTGCAGTACTTTAGCGCCGCCGCCAGCAGCGTTCCCGATGAAGAACCGGCCAGCAGCCCTTCCTTGCGCAGCAGTGCACGGGCCGCGTCAAACGATTCGGCGTCGGTGATGGTATACGCACCTTTGGCCATGCTCAGGTCGCAAATGTCCGGAATAAAATCTTCCCCGATGCCTTCAACCAGCCACCCGGAGCTCGGGCCGAGTTCGCCCGTCGCAATGTAGTTCGCCAGCACGGACCCTTTGGGGTCGGCAATGATGATCTCCACGTTCGGCGCGTGTTTGCGGAAATAGGCGGTGAGCCCGCTGATCGTTCCGCTGCTACCCACGCCCAGCACCACGGCGTCCAGCTTGCCGTCCAGCTGTTCGAGCAGCTCCGGCCCGGTGGTCAGCTCGTGCGCTGTCGGGTTGTCGGGATTGCCGAACTGATTAATAAAGTAGGCCCCGCTTTCGTCGGCCATGGATCGCGCCAGATCCTGGTAGTACTCGGGATGACCGCGCTCGACGTCGGAGCGCGTCAGGATGACTTCCGCGCCCATGGCGCGAAGGTTGAAGATTTTTTCCTGACTCATTTTGTCAGGAAGAATCAGCACCAGATGATAGCCACGCTGCGCGGCGACCAGCGCCAGTCCCAGACCCGTGTTACCGGCCGTCGCTTCAATCAGCGTGTCACCAGGCTTGATGTCTCCGCGTTTCTCGGCTTCGTCGATCATGGCGATACCGATCCGGTCTTTGATTGAACCACCGGGATTCATGAGTTCGAGTTTCAGGTACAGCGAGCACAGCCCTGTATCGAACTTGCTGACTTTCAGCATCGGCGTCTTGCCAACCATGTCGAGAATATTATTGTAAATTTCCACACACACTCCTGAAGGTCTGAGCCGGTTTGAGGAACGTCGAAAGATACCGCGGATTCTACTCGAAGCTCGCTCACTTACCTATTCTGAGTAACAATAGGTCCCATGCAGGACAGTTTAACCATCGCAGCGCAGCGCAAATCCGGTCGCGAACGACTCAAAGACCATTCAGTGAGACCCGACCGGGACTTCGACGTGCTGCTGTGCGACCTGCTGGGCCTGGACCGGGCACAGCTGTATATCGAAGATCAGCGCCTGCTGACCCCTGACGAAGCCCACGCTCTTGAGGCCCTGCTCGTCCGCCTCGAACAGGGCGAACCGCTGGCCTACGTCCGTGGTCAGGAGGCATTTTGGTCGCTGGAGCTCAATGTGACACCGGGTGTCCTGATCCCCCGGCCCGATACCGAATTACTGGTCGAAGTGGCGTTAAGCGCTTTGTCTGGCCGGCCTTCGGCCCGCATTCTCGACCTTGGCACCGGCAGCGGCGCCGTGGCGCTGGCGCTGGGTAGCGAACGCCCTCTCGATGCCGTCATGGGCACGGATATCAGCGAGGATGCTTTGACTCTGGCACGGGGCAACCGTGACCGTCTGGAACTGAGCAACGTGTCGTTTGTACGTTCCGACTGGTACCGGAATCTTGGCGATGACACCTTCGATATGATCGTCAGCAATCCGCCGTATATCGATTACGAGGACCCGCACGTTGCGTCTTCGGTGCGCGACTACGAGCCGCACGACGCGCTGTTCAGCGGCAAACTCGGTTACGAAGCAATCGAAACCATTATTTCAGGGGCACCTGCGCGCCTGAGCCCCGGCGGACAGCTGTTCTTCGAACACGGCTGGAAACAGCATGAACACGCCAGCCGGCTTTTGCGTGAACAGGGCTTTGAAGAGGTGGTATCGTACCGCGATCTCGCCGGTCATTATCGCGTCACCGGCGGCCGCAAAACTTCGCCAGTCAGCACTCAGGGACCCACTCAATGACACCCAGGTTTAATACGCTCTTTCGCGTGTGGTCCGAACACATACCGCTGGTCAGCGCCATGGATATCAGGCTTCAGGAAGAAGCCGAAGACTGGTACCTCGAAGCGCCGCTCGCACCGAACCGCAATCACATGGGCACAGGTTTCGGTGGCGCCATTGCATCACTGGCCACTCTGGCCGGATGGGCTCAAACATGGATGATGCTGCCCATTCCCGAAAATATGGATATCGTCGTCGCCAGAAGCGACATACGCTATCTGAAGCCTGCGACCGGAACTCTGATTGCTACAGCGGACATACCGCTTCAGGACAACACAGAGCGATTTCTTGATCGGCTGGAAAAGCGCGGCAGAGCGAGTATCAACCTCACTACGCACGTGCACAGCAACGACGTGCTATCGGCAACGCTCAACGGAAAGTTTGTGGTCATGGCCGATTCGAACGGATAGTTCGAAGGATAAATCGGCGAATAGTTCGACGAACAGCTCGACGGATAAACTAACGCCTTTGATTACGCGGTTTTTCGTGCCGATGAAATTCGACGGGTGCGCAAATGGCGAACGTATCGATACCCCAGCAGAATGCCGAGTATCACCGCATAAATCAGCGGTTCTGTAATGTCTTTTTTAACCTGCCACCAAAAGTGCCATACGCCCAGAATGGCCGCCGGATAAACCAGATAGTGAAGCATCTGCCAGCGTTTTCCGAGTCGGCGCCGCGCTGCATGAGGCGACGTTAGTGCCAGAAGCAGCAAAACCACCAGACTGATCATTCCAAGCGTAATAAACGGGCGTTTGATAACGTCGTCGACAATCGCGCCGAGCGCAAAACCCTGATCGAGCCATAAATACACCGTGAAGTGAAGCGCGATGTAAAAGAACGCGAACAGACCCAGCATGCGACGAAACCGCAGCGGCCAGGGCTTGCCAATGAGGTGGCGCAACGGCGTGATCGCAAGCGTCACCAGCAATAAACGCAGCCCCCAGTT
The DNA here is from genome assembly GCA_963922815.1 of uncultured Gammaproteobacteria bacterium. Lineage (GTDB taxonomy): Bacteria > Pseudomonadota > Gammaproteobacteria > Steroidobacterales > SZUA-146 > SZUA-146. The sequence goes on along the minus strand of CAWUKD010000040.1, from coordinate 12,314 downwards.
GCCGAACTGGTCCAGCAGCTCTTCAACCGGATTGGTACCAAGGTCTGAGCCGATACCAAAGGCGCGCAAAACCACGAGCAGAAACGGCACCAGCGCCAGAAGAAACACGAGTGGTTTTCCTACGTATCGAATGCGTTCGTTGATACCAAATTTTCTGCTTGCAGGTTTTGTCATAGGGTTGATGAGGTCACTTTGAAATACGTCACAGGCTCATGGCATTCGCAAGGGTTTGCGCTCCAAACAACTGCTCTTTTTATCTTAATGTGGCCCGCACTCTAAAAGTTTTTGCGAAGGTCCAGCCCGTCATATAAAGACGCCACTTCATCACCATAGCCGTTGAACATCTGCGTGGGTATTTTCTTGGCAAACAGGCCTTGCCCAATGGGACGCTCTCTGGCCTGACTCCAGCGCGGGTGATCCACTTCCGGATTAACGTTCGCGTAAAACCCGTACTCTCTGGGCGCTGAGACAGCCCAGGTGTTTCGCGGCATCTTCTCCGTGAAGCGGATACTCACGATCGACTTTATGCTCTTGAAACCATATTTCCAGGGCACGATCAGTCGCAGCGGCGCGCCGTTTTGTTTGGGAAGCTCTTTGCCATACAGTCCAACCGCAAAAATCGTCAGCGGGTGCATCGCTTCGGCGATCGTCAATCCTTCAACATACGGCCAGTCGAGAACCGCCCGGCGCTGTCCGGGCATCTGCTTGGGATCATAGAGCGTTTTGAACTCGACGTAGCGTGCCTTTGACGTTGGTTTAAAACGCTTCAACACATCGCCCATCGAAATACCAACCCATGGAATCACCATGGACCAGGCTTCAACACACCGCAGCCGGTAGATGCGTTCTTCGAGCGCGTGCGGTTTCAATATATCTTCGAGCGCAAACTTGCCGGTCAGCTCGGCTTCCCCGCTCACTTCGACCGACCACGGGTCCGGATTAAAGCTGTCTACATTGTTGACCGGATCGTCTTTACCCAAACCGAATTCGTAAAAGTTGTTGTAGGTCGTGATGTCACGCCAGGAGTTGGGTGGCGCATCCGTTGAATAGCTGCTGGGAACGACGCCGTCCATGTCCGGAGTGAACGTCACCCCGTCTTCAGTCTCAGCCACATCGGCGGTCGCAATCTTGCGAGAGCAGGCGGCTCCCGTTGCCATAAGCGTGCCGCTGGCAATCGCGGCCTGAACGAACTTGCGACGGTTCATGTACACCGATTCCGGTGTGATCTCTGATGATTTGATCGGCTTGCCCATATTCCTGCCTGTCTCCCGGTTGCCAGACCTTTCGGCCTGAGCTGATTTACTTGGATGTTTTCGTCCTGAAAAGTGCCACGAGGGTCGTCACCAGACGGTGAAACGCATTGTAAGTACCTGATTTTCCGACCACAACTCCACGGCCTTACCACATTGACCCGGCCGGGCTGGCAAATGTTTCACATCAGGCAATGACGACTCGATCAGTGCTTCTGCCGGGAGAGATCGACCGCCACGTCGGAAAACAGGTGCTCTACGTCAACCGGATCGAGCGAGTACGCCCGACCGCAAAACTCACAGTCAACTGATACCGACCCCTGCTCTTCAACGATACTGTCGACTTCAGGTCGGCCAAGGCCACGCAGCATATGCCGTATGCGCTCGCTGCTGCAGCTACAGCGGAACGCAACAGGCGTTGAGGAAAACAATCGAACATCTTCTTCGTGAAACAGACGATGTAGGATATCGACGTCGGACAGTTCAAGCAGTTCGTTACTGGTTATGGTCTCAGCCAGCATCTGCACGCGAGGCCAGCCGTCGGAATCGATGCTACTGGACTTGCGACCACCCTCCTGTGGCATCTGCTGCAGCAGCATGCCGACAACCTGCCGGGAATTCGATGCCATCCACAGGCGCGTGGGCAGCTGCTCGGAGGACATGAAATAGTCTTCCACGCAGCCGGCCAGCGTACCTTTCTCAAGCGGCACGATACCCTGATAACGCTGTCCTTCTCCGGCTGGCTCCAGAGTCAACGCAAGACGGCCCTGCCTCAGCGCCGACAGAGAGGATCTGATGTCCGACAAATTCCGCTCCTCGTCTTCGCGCCAATGAGCCAGCCCTCTCACATGGAAGTCGCTGGTGCACTGGGACAGCAACAGACTCAGCGCGCCTTCACTTTGTAGTTGCAGGGTTAGCTTACCGTTGAACTTTAACGTGGACGCCAGCAGCACAGACGCCACGAGTGCTTCGCCCAGCAGCTTGTGCATGGGCTCAGGGTACGCCTTGTTGTTGAGAACCGCACGCCAGCTGGCGTTAAGATGTACCAGCTTGCCGCGAACCGGAAAGTTCTGAAAAGAAAACGCATGCACGCTGTCCCGATCGCGGTCGCTCATCAGGAGTCCTCGCCAAGCAGCGTTTTCAACAGACTGTTCACCTGAGCCGGGTTCGCTTTACCGCCCGTACTCTGCATGACTTTGCCAACAAAAAACCCGAACAGCTTGTCTTTGCCCGCGCGATACTGCGCCAGCTGCTCCGGATGGTTCGCCATCACGTCGCGAATCAGCTCGGTAATGGCGGTCGGATCTGAAATCTGTTTCAGGCCGCGGGCGTCGATGATCTCATCGGCCGTACCTTCACCCTGCCACATACCATTAAAGACTTCTTTGGCCATGCTGCTGGACACGGTGCTGTCAATCACTCGCTTAAGCAGATCGGCCAGCGCCGCCGGATCAACCTTCGACTGCATGGGCTCCAGCCCGTCTTTGTTGAGCGCGGCGGTCAGCTCTCCAATCGTCCAGTTAGCGGCCAGCTTGGACTGATCGGGAAGCAACTGACACAGCGATTCAAAATAGTCTGACAGCGCCTTGTTACTGGTTAGCACGTCGGCGTCGTAAGCGCTCAATCCGAGCTCATCCTGATAGCGGGCCAAACGTGCGTCAGGCAACTCCGGGAGCTGCTCGCGCAGCGTCTGAATCAATTCGTCGCTGATCACAACCGGTAGCAAATCCGGATCCGGAAAATAACGATAGTCGTTGGCCTCTTCTTTCGAACGCATGGCGCGCGTCAGATTCTGATCCGGGTCGTACAGCCGGGTTTCCTGCACGACTTCGCCGCCTGATTCGATGACATCAATGTGACGCTCAACTTCGACGTTAATGGCCTTTTCAATAAACCGAAATGAATTCAGGTTTTTTAATTCGGTGCGCGTGCCAAGCGTTACCTGCCCTGCCGGCCGGACCGACACGTTGGCATCACAGCGAAACGAACCTTCCTGCATATTGCCGTCACAAATACCCAGATACTGAACAAGCGCGTGAACCTTTTTGAGGTACGCCACGGCTTCGCGTGCAGAACGCAAATCCGGTTCGCTGACAATTTCAAGCAGCGGCGTTCCGGCGCGATTCAAATCGACACCCGTGTATAGATCAAACTGTTCGTGCAGCGACTTGCCGGCATCTTCTTCAAGATGCGCACGGGTCAGACGGATGGTTTTGGTGTTGTTGTCACCCGTATCAATATCGATATGACCGCCCGCCACAACAGGCGCCTCAAACTGGGAGATCTGATAGCCCTTTGGCAGATCCGGGTAAAAATAATTCTTGCGTGCAAAGATCGAATGCTGATCGATGGTGGCATCGACAGCCAGACCAAACGTTACCGCCATGCGCACAGCTTCCTGATTGAGCACCGGCAGAACGCCCGGAAAACCAAGGTCAACAAGCGACGCCTGCGTGTTTGGCTCGGCACCATACGTGGTCGAGCTGCCGCTGAAAATCTTGCTGTTGGTGGCAAGCTGTGCATGCACTTCCAGGCCGATTACCACTTCCCAACTCATGAATCACCTCGCGTCGGACGCCTGGTATGGTGATCGGTGGCACATTGAAACTGATGCGCGGCGGCCAGCACCTTACGCTCGCAGAAATGATCGCCAATGATGTGCAAGCCGACAGGCAAGCCATCGGCCAGGCCGCACGGTACAGAGGCGGCCGGCAAGCCGGCCAGACTTACGCCGATGGTGTAAATATCGTTGAGATACATACTCACCGGGTCGCCTGCTTTTTCGCCAATCGAAAACGCCGTGGTCGGCGACGTCGGACCCATAATCAGATCGACCTTTTCGAAGGCCTGTTGAAAATCCGCGTTAATCAATCGTCGTACCTGCTGCGCTTTTTTGTAGTACGCATCGTAGTAGCCGGCCGACAAGACAAACGTGCCGGTCAGGATTCGTCGCAACACTTCCGAGCCAAATCCTTCGCTGCGACTGCGACGATACAAATCGTTCAGATCTTTTGGATTATCACATCGGTGACCAAACCGAATGCCGTCAAAACGCGACAGGTTGCTCGAACATTCAGCGGGAGCAATCACGTAGTAAGCGGGCACCGACAAGTGCAGGTGCGGAAGCTTGATGGGAACCAGTTCCGCGCCGCCGGTACGATAAACGTCAAGCGCGGTCTCCACCGAACTGCGCACCCCTGATTCGATCCCCTCTTCAAAGAACACGTCGGGTATGCCAATCCTGAGCCCGTTGAGATCCATATCGAGCGCACCATCCAGAGTTTCGACTGGCCGCTCTGAACTCGTCGAGTCCTTCGGGTCAAAGCCGCACATGGCATCCAGCATCAGCGCTACATCTGCAGCCGATTGCCCGATAACGCCCGCCTGGTCGAGGCTCGAGGCAAACGCAATCATCCCGTATCTCGAGGCCCTGCCATAAGTAGGTTTGATTCCGGTGGTGCCGGTCAGCGCAGCGGGCTGTCGCACCGAGCCACCGGTGTCAGTACCTGTGGCTACGGGAACAAGTCGAGCCGCTACGGCCGCCGCTGAACCGCCGGACGAGCCACCGGGCACTCGGGACAGATCCCACGGATTCTTCGCAGGACCAAAATAACTGTTCTCGTTTGACGACCCCATCGCAAATTCGTCCATGTTGGTTTTGCCCAACATAACGGCCCCGACCGTATCGAGTTTTTGCACCACCGTTGCGTCGTAAGGAGCGACGAACGATTCCAGCATTCTGGAGCCGCAGGTGGTGCGAATGCCGTCGACACAAAAAATGTCTTTGTGCGCCAGCGGTATTCCGGTTAAACCATGCGCCTCTCCACGACTGATCCGTTCGTCGGCGGCACGTGCCTGAGCAAGCGCCCGCTCTTCCGTAATCGTGATGAATGCATTCAATGATGGATTGCCGGACTTGATGCGATCCAGAAAGTGGTTCGTAAGTTCAACGCTCGAAAACTCGCCGTTCGCCAGTCCCCGGGACAGCGCTTTGAGGTCTAAATGGTGCATATCCGACCCCGCACTGTTCGTATGTATGTATTTATTTTCAATTACTTACGCTCAGTCTATGACTTTGGGAACGAGATACAGGCCATCTTCCACCAGAGCCGCCGAGGCCTGATATTTGTCCCGCTGATCGTGCTCGGTTACGTCGTCGCTGCGAAGTCGCTGGACCATGTCCAGAGGATGGGCCATGGGTGATACGCCCTCCGTGTCGGCGTCGTTCAACGCGTCAAAAAAATCGATGATGCGTGACACATTGTCGGCGACATCCGATGCATTATCCGTTGGCAACTCGACGCGTGCGAGGGTTGCTATTTTTTCGAGTTGTTCACGCGTTAATGCCATTGGCTGTTCCTTTTTACCCACAGTTTTTTTTCGCGTTGAGATAATACACTTGCGCTTGCTCAATGTCCCCCCCGTTGCTAGAGTACGCGCAGTATTTAAAGGGCCAGCCGGTCTTCGGAAAACACATCAATGTTTAAAAACCTTCGCGGCTATTTTTCGACAGATCTCTCGATTGATCTGGGTACCGCAAACACACTCATCTATGTCCGCGGCCGAGGCATCGTTCTGAATGAACCGTCAGTGGTCGCGGTACGTGAAGAAACGTCACACGGCGGACGAAGCATTCAGGCCGTGGGAACCGAGGCCAAGAACATGCTTGGCAGGACCCCGGGCAACATATCCGCCAACCGGCCGCTCAAGGATGGCGTCATCGCCGACTTCATCTTAACTGAGAAAATGCTTCAGCATTTCATCCGAAAGGCCCATAACAGCAGGTATTTTCGCCCCAGCCCAAGGGTTTTGATCTGCGTGCCCCACGGCTCGACCCAGGTCGAGCGCCGGGCCATTCAGGAGTCCGCCGAAGGTGCGGGCGCCCGTAAGGTATACCTGATTGACGAGCCCATGGCAGCGGCGATTGGCGCTGGCATGCCGGTCCATGAGGCCCGCGGCTCGATGGTGCTGGATATCGGCGGCGGCACGTCCGAAGTGGCCGTGATTTCACTTAATGGCATTGTGTATGCCGCGTCCGTGCGGGTCGGTGGCGACCGTTTCGATGAAGCCATCACCAACTATGTGCGCCGCAACTATGGCATTTTGATCGGTGAAGCGACCGCTGAGCGCATTAAGCACGAGATTGGCTCGGCCTATCCCGGGCAGGAAGTCCGGGAGATCTCGGTCAAAGGACGAAACCTGTCCGAAGGCGTCCCGCGCAGCTTTACATTGAACAGTAATGAAATTCTTGAAGCGTTACAGGAACCGCTGCAAGTCATTGTTGGTGCAGTCAAAGCTGCTCTGGAACAGACACCACCCGAACTGGGTGCAGACGTTGCCGAACGCGGCATCGTCCTGACCGGTGGCGGGGCTCTGCTGCGCGATCTGGACAAACTCCTTATGGAAGAAACAGGGCTGCCTGTTGTGGTAGCGGATGACCCGCTCACCTGCGTGGCCCGTGGCGGTGGTCGCGTACTCGAACTCATGGACGAGCACGGTGCCTCAATGTTCGGTCTCGACTGATTTAGACTTATTCTATTTTGCATAACAGCAACGTTGCTGTGTGACGCAATTCACGGCAGAATAAGGACTTACGGAACACTATTGACATGGACAGCGAAGCTTTGATGCCTGAGAGTCGTCAGAGCACCATGGCAGTCTGCGGATTGCCACACTCTTCTTATCTATTCGCAGAGCACACTTTTACGTGATAGTAGTTCGACAACCGCAAAGCAAGCCCATGTTTCTAAGAGGCCCGTCTCTTGGTACGCGCCTGACTCTCTTTGCCATACTCTCCGTATCATTAATGGTGCTTGATCACCGCGAAGAACATTTGCAATCCGTACGTCAGGTTTTATCAGCCGCTGTTCAACCCATTCGTGAAGCCGTTAATTTTCCGTTCGCCGCCACCGAGTGGGTACGACTGGCCAGTCGTGATCGTGAAACGCTGAAGTTCGAAAACGACAAACTTAAATCCGAACAATTAATCAACGCCGTTCGACTGCAACGCTTTGCCGCGCTTGAAGCAGAGAACGCACGACTGCGCGCGCTGATGGAATCAACAGCGAAAGTTGCGGACCGCGTTTTGGTTACCGAAATTTTGTCGATTGACCTTGACCCGCTGCGTCACCGCGTCGCGCTCGACAAAGGATTGCGTCACGGCGCGTTTACAGGTCAGGCCCTCCTCGACGCTCATGGCATTGTTGGACAAATCACGCGAACAGGCCCGCTGAACTCTGAAGCTATTTTGATTAGCGATCCCGATCATGCCGTGCCTGTAGAAATTAATCGTAACGGCTTGCGCACGATTGCGGTTGGCACCGGCAAACCCGGCGAACTCAGCCTGCCTTTCCTTCCTAACAACGCTGATATCCAGGACGGCGATTTGCTCGTAACCTCTGGATTAGGTGGAAGATTTCCGAAAGGTTACCCGGTTGGAAAAGTATTCAGAATCGAACGCAACCCCCATCAAAAATTCGCGTTGATTCACGCAAAACCGGCAGCCGCACTAAACCAGAATCGCGAAGTGTTACTCGTTTGGTCCGGCGAACAAATTGCCCGGGACGAACTTGCCAACGCGGTTAAAAAAGAACAGGGCAACTACGCACAAACGGCCGGCGGAACGCCTTGATCCTGATGCGCCGGCGCATATTGGCTGCGATCGCGGCCAGCACATTTTTTAGCTTCGCTCTGACCATCGCTCCTTTGCCAGACTGGCTCGCTTCGTATCGACCTGACTTCGTCGCGCTGACATTGTTCTTCTGGTTAGTCAGCGTGCCCAACTGGATCGGCGTTGGCGTTGCGTGGGCCTGCGGCATGTTACTCGACACGCTTCACGGCAGCCTGCTTGGTCAGCATGCGTTCGCGCTTACCGTTTTTTCATTCATCACGCTAAAGTTTCATTTGCGCATTCGTGTGTTCACAATCTGGCAAGAATTAATCGCACTACTTCTGTTATTAGGTGTCTATCATTTTCTATTGTTCTGGTCTGACGGTATCGGCAACCAAACGGTAAACTACGGATGGAGTCACCTGGCGCAGCTTGCGGCCAGCGTGGCAATCTGGCCGGTGTGGGTAGTAATCCTGAATGCACTCGCTCGTCAGTCTCGTTAACCTTATTAACTAACTCAGTCTGGACTCGCCATGAGCGGCCGCGATCCCATCAAAGACACGCATTTCGAACAGGTCGTTTTTACGGCCCGGGCGATCTTTGCCGGAATTTTTGCGCTAATTCTGGTAGGAATACTGGTTTTCCGTCTGATCACGCTGCAAATCTTCAATTACGAGCATTATCAAGACCTTTCACAGGGAAATCGGGTGCGCATCGAGCCCGTACCGCCCACCCGCGGACTGATATTCGACCGAAACGGCACGCTTCTGGCCGAGAATCTGCCCGCCTACCAGCTCGAACTCATCCCTGAACAGGTAGATGATCTGGAATCCACGCTGGCGCGTCTTCGACTGCTGGACCTGCTGTCCGTCGAAGATGAAGAACGATTCAGGACTAATCTCAAGAAAAGCTCGCGCCGGTTTGTTCCGGTTCCGCTTAAGTTTCGACTGACAGAAGATGAACTGGCACGTTTTGCCGTGCAACGCCCGCGATTTCCGGGCGTTGATATCCGGGCGCGACTCGCCCGGCACTACCCGCTGGGTGAATCCGGTGTACATGCGATTGGCTACGTCGGAAGCCTGTCGGCCAATGACGTGGCCAATGTGGAAGCGTCCCTGTACGCCGGCACAACGCATATCGGCAAGAGTGGTGTTGAACGGTCTTACGAAGACCTCCTGCACGGCAGCGTGGGCTATCGACAGGTAGTGGTTAACGCTCAGGGTAGAGCGCTTGAAGTTCTGGAAGGCAATCCGCCAACTCCCGGCAACGATTTGTATCTAACTCTGGACATTCCCACCCAGCTGGCCGCAGAAGAAGCGCTTGACGGCCGTCGCGGTGCGGTGGTTGCTCTCGATCCCAACAACGGCGAAATTCTGGTACTGGTCAGTACGCCTGGCTATGACCCGAATCCGTTTGGCGTCGGTCTGAGCCAAAAGGAATACGCGCTGCTGCGCGACGATCCTGACAAGCCGTTTCTGAATCGGGCACTGAGCGGGCAATACCCGCCCGGTTCGACCATCAAGCCCATACTGGGCCTGGCCGCGCTGCACTATGGCGTTTCCAACACGTGGGAGAAGACGTATTGCCAGGGACACTTTTCCATCCCGGGTAACGATCATCGCTATCGCGACTGGAAAATCGAAGGGCACGGAGACATGAATCTTGCGGCGGCCATTGAGCATTCCTGTGACGTGTATTTTTATGACATGGCGCTTGAGCTTGGCATTGACCGCATGCACACCTTCATGAGCGCTTTCGGGTTTGGTCAGAACACACAGATTGATATCCGCGGTGAACGACGCGGTATAAATCCGTCTCGTGCGTGGAAAAAAACCCGCTTCAAAAACCCGGCCGAACAGGTCTGGTTCCCGGGAGAAACCGTCATTACAGGCATTGGCCAGGGCTCAACGCTTACGACTCCGCTGCAGCTCGCCTATGCCACGGCAACCCTGGCAACGCGAGGCCGACGTTTCAAGCCGCGTTTGGTCGAAGCCGTGCGCGACCCGCTGAGCGGCGAGATTACGCAGCGCCCTCCCGAACCGCAGGACGTCGTCAGCATTCGTAATCCGGATGACTGGCAATACATTATCGACTCGATGGTCGATGTGATGCACAGCCCTACGGGAACTGCGCGAGCAAGCGGCTATAACAGCGCGTATCGCATTGCCGGTAAAACAGGAACGGCGCAGGTATTCACCGTCGGGCAGGATGAAGTTTACGACGAGGAAGAAATCACCGAACGGCAGCGGGATCACGCCTGGTTCGTTGCGTTTGCGCCCGCGTCCGACCCGCAGATAGCGATTGTGGTACTGGTGGAAAACGGCGGCAGCGGCAGCGGCACGGCGGCGCCCATAGCGCGTCAGATCATGGACGCCTATTTGCTCGGAATCGAGAGGCCCGGAACATGAACCTCGATATCAGCCTGGACCAGAGAGAGCAACGAGCGCCCCTGAATCTGGTGGGTCGCATGCTGCTGAGGCTGCGCATCGATGGTACATTGCTTGTACTGCTACTGTTGATCTGCACCATTGGGCTGTTTGTTTTATACAGCGCTGACGGTCAGGATTTCGACCGCGTTAATCGCCAGCTGATTCGCATGCTGGTTGCCTTTGGTGGCGCCATTGTCATTGCCCAGATGCCGCCAAATTTTTTGCGCATGTGGTCGCTGCCACTATTTGCACTCGGGTTAATCCTGCTTCTGCTGGTCGAGTTTACGGGCGACATCGGCAAGGGCGCCCAGCGCTGGCTGGATGTCGGCCTGTTCACCTTCCAGCCTTCGGAAATCATGAAGCTAGCGGTGCCCATGGCCGTCGCCTGGTATCTGCACAAACGCTCACTGCCGCCAACGTTTAAAACGCTCGCCGTGTGTGCCGTCATTATTGCCGCACCGGCCTACCTGATCCTCAGACAGCCCGACCTGGGTACCGCTCTGCTGATTTCAAGCTCAGGCATTATCGCCATTTTCTTCGCAGGCCTGTACAAACGCATCATCGTGGGTCTGGGTCTTGTGGCTGCGGCGGCTGCCCCGGCCATCTGGCATTTTGACCTGATTCACAATTACCAGAAGCAGCGCATTCTGACCATGTTCAATCCTGAAAGCGATCCTCTCGGGGCCGGCTATCATATTATTCAGTCCAAAATCGCTATTGGCTCTGGCGGCCTGTTCGGGAAGGGCTGGCTCAATGGAACACAGTCACAGCTGGAGTTTTTGCCCGAAAGCTCAACCGACTTCATTTTCGCCGTACTCGGCGAGGAATTTGGACTGATGGGCCTGCTGACCCTGCTCACGCTCTACCTGCTCGTAGCGGTGCGCGGAATGGTCATTGCCAACCAGGGGCAGGACACGTTTTCAAGACTGCTCGCCGGCAGCATCAGCGGCACGTTTTTCGTTTACGTATTTGTTAACACTGGCATGGTAACCGGACTTCTCCCTGTCGTAGGTGTACCGCTACCGCTTGTCAGCTACGGCGGCACATCGATGGTGACCCTCATGGCGGGTTTCGGTATCCTTATGTCCATTCATTCACATCGCAAATTTATGGCCCAATAATGCAACTACTCAAGTCTGTTTTACCCACCTGTGTCGCGCTCCTGCTCTGCCTTGGCACTGAGGCGAATACCCTCGATGTATCCCGCGACAACGTTGAGGCGTTTATCAACAACATGGTGGAAACCCATGGCCTGAATCGCGACCACGTCACCAACGTGCTCAAACAGGTCGAAATCAAGGAGTCCATACTTGAAGCCATGCGCCGACCGGCCGAAAAAAGCAAACCGTGGCACGAATACCGAAAGATTTTCCTGAACAAGAGCCGGATTGATCGGGGTGTAGCCTTTTGGCAGGAGCACCGGGAAGCCATAGAGCGTGTCGCCAGTGAGCGCGGCGTTCCCCCGCAGATAATCGTGTCCATTATTGGTGTGGAAACTCTGTACGGCCGCCTCAAAGGCAGTCATCGCGTTATTGACGCGCTGTCCACGCTCGCCTTCGATTATCCACCGAGAAGCCCGTTTTTCACCAAGGAGCTGGAGAATTTTTTCCTGCTTAGCCAGGAAGAGTCTATCGACATGCTGACCGCCAAAGGCTCCTACGCCGGTGCCATGGGCGCTCCGCAGTTTATGCCGAGCAGCTACCGCAACTATTCGGCGGATGGTGATGCTGATGGTACGGTTGACCTGTTCGAAAACTGGGACGACGTATTCGCGAGCATCGCGAACTATTTCATCGACCACGGCTGGCAGCCCGATGGCCCTGTTGTGTCACGCGCTCAGGCCGACACCCGTCTGGCGGAGCGACTTGAAATCCGTCGCCTCAAGACCGTCTACCGTACGGGGTTCCTGCAAAGTCAGGGCATTCAATTCAACCTGGAAGGTCATGAGGATGACCTGTCCATGGTAATAAATCTTGAAGGCGAAGACGCCATTGAAACCTGGGTTGGCTATCAAAACTTCTACGT
>CAWUKD010000039.1:0-24854 GCA_963922815.1 uncultured Gammaproteobacteria bacterium | reverse complement strand
GTAAACGTTCTCACTGGATCATCCCCGTTCAGGTTAAATGATCCAGTGAGAGTACACGTCTTAACCGAGTCGTTCCATGACCGTCGTAATCCCCTGGCCCAGTCCGATACACATGGTGGAAATCCCCACGTTCATATCGCGCTGCTCCATGACCGTGAGAAGAGAGCCGGAGATGCGCGTGCCTGAACATCCAAACGGATGGCCAAGAGCAATCGCGCCGCCGTGCACGTTAACTTTTTCATCCATGTCGTCCAGCAGTTTGAGATCTTTGAGCACGGGCAGCGACTGCGCGGCGAACGCTTCGTTGAGTTCTACGTAATCGATATCACCCATTGTCATACCGAGCTGTTTGAGTGCTTTCTGGGTAGAAGGTACAGGCCCGTAACCCATGATGGACGGGTCTACACCCGCCAGCGTCATGGCGGTAATTCTGGCTTTGGCTTTCAGGCCCAGTGACTCGGCGCGTTCGGCCGACATGATGATCATGCCGGAGGCACCGTCGGTGATTTGGGACGATGAACCGGCCGTGACCGTTCCACCTTTGGGGTTAAATACGGGTCGCAGACCGGCCAGCGCTTCCACCGTGGTGTCAGGGCGAATCGTTTCGTCCTGATCAACCATGTAAGGAGCACCATGCTCGTCGTGGCCCATCACCGGAATGATTTCGCCATCGAATTTACCGTCAGCACGAGCGGCCGCGGCGCGCTGGTGTGAGCGAGCCGAAAACGCATCCATGTCTTCGCGCTTGATCCCGTGCATCATGGCCAGCAGTTCGGCGGTCATGCCCATACTGCCAGCAGCCTTGGCTACGGAAATACCCATTTCGGGATTAGGATTGACGCCTTCGTTCATGTTGATGTGGCCCATGTGCTCGACACCGCCGACAACGTACACATCACCAATTCCGGCCATGATATTCGCCGCGGCCGTGTGCATGGCCGACATGGATGAACCGCACAGACGGTTCACGGTTTGCGCGGGAATCGAATGCGGCAGACCAGCCATCAGACCGACAAAGCGGGCAAGATTAAAACCCTGCTCTTCACGCTGCATGACGCAGCCCCAAATCAAATCATCAATGCTCTCGGGATCGATGGCCTTGTTACGTGCCAGCAGTCCTTTGACAACCTCGGCGCTTAGTTCATCGGCGCGCGTATGGCGAAAACAGCCGCCTTTGGAACGACCCATAGCAGTGCGGGCAAAATCGACAACAACGGCGTCTCTTGGATTCGTACTCATATCTAAAATTCCTGATCAGTCTTTATCTGTTAAGAAAGTGTGCGAGATCTTTCGCAACTAACCGTAGTATTTGGTGCCGTTGGCGGCCATTTCGCGCATGGTCGGCGTGGCCTCATACAGCTTGCCCAGGTGCTTGTACTTGTCGCACATGGCAACAAAGTTCTCGATACCCAGACTGTCAATCCAGCGGAATATGCCTCCGCGGAACGGCGGGAAGCCCACGCCATAGACAAGGGCCATATCGGCCTCGGCCGGTGAATCGACAATCTTCTCTTCCAGACAGCGAGCCAGCTCCGTCGCCATCGGTACCATCATGCGGGCGATGATTTCTTCCTTATCGAAATCCTTGCGCGCTTCCGTGTGCGGCTTCAGTAACTCGTAGGTGTCTTCGGATACGATCTTTTTAGGCTTGCCGCGCTTGTCGAGTTCATAGACATAAAACCCTTTGCCGTTCTTCTGGCCGTAGCGCTCGTTCTCGTACATCACGTCGCCCGCAGTCTTGTAGGTTTTGGTCATGCGATCCGGAAAACCGTCAGCCATCACTTCTTCGGCATGTGAACCGGTATCGATGCCCACCACGTCCATGAGATACGCCGGACCCATGGGCCAGCCAAAGCGTTCCATTGTCTTGTCGACAGCCTGGAAGTCGGCGCCGTCTTTTACCAGCCCCATAAACCCGGCGAAGTATGGAAACAGCACGCGATTCACGAGGAATCCCGGGCAGTCGTTAACCACAATGGCTTTCTTGCCCATGGCGTTCGCGTAGGCAACCGTGCGGGCAATGGCGGTGTCGGACGTTTTGTCGCCGCGAATCACTTCAACCAGCGGCATGGCATGTACCGGGTTAAAAAAGTGCATGCCGCAGAAATTCTCGGGCCGGTCCAGCGCTTCGGCAAGGTAGCTGATCGAGATCGTTGACGTATTCGACGCGATGATCGCGTCCTCGCTGACCGCCTTTTCAACCTCTGCCAGAACGATGTGTTTCACTTTGGGGTTTTCGACCACGGCCTCAACCACAATATCGACGGAGTCGAACGAGTCGTACGTGAGCATGGGATCGATCGAGGCGAGTACCCTGCCCATTTCCTCAACTTTCATGCGACCGCGATTAACGCGCTTGCTCAGCAGTTTATTGGCTTCGGTCAGGCCCAGGTTCAGGCCATCCTGATTGATGTCTTTCATCTTGATCGGGACGCCCTTGTAGGCCGACTGATAGGCAATACCACCGCCCATAATGCCGGCGCCGAGTACCGCAGCCTGACTCACTTTCTTGTCAGCCTTCTTTTCCCAGGTTTTGGCTTTCTTGCCGATAAGCTGATCACTCATGAAGATGCCGATCAGCGACGTTGCCGCCTCTGTGGCTGCTACTTTCATAAAACCGTCGGCCTCAATGGCGATGGCTTCGTCGCGTCCTTTCCCAGCCGCCTTTTGCATGCATTCGATCGCAACAATAGGTGCCGGGTAGTTCGGCCCGGCCAGATTGGCCACGAACGCTTTGGAGGTCTCGAAGGCCATCATGGCTTCAACCTGATTCAATTTCAGCGGCCCGGTCTTCTGAGCGCGACGCGCCTTGTAATCCATCTTGCCGTCTATGGCACTTTGCAGCACTTTCAACGCCGCATTACGCAGTTGGTCCGGCTCCACAACGCCGTCTACAACGCCCGCCTTCAGCGCGGCGTCAGGGCGCTGGTCTTTCCCCGAGGCAATCCAGTCGATCGCCGTATCGGCGCCGGCGATGCGCGGCAGGCGCACCGTGCCACCCCAGCCCGGGATCAAACCCAGCTTGGTTTCGGGAAGTCCAATCTTGGCTTTAGAGCTCATCACGCGAAAATCGCAGGCCAGCGTCGCCTCCAGTCCACCGCCCAGCGCATACCCGTTGATCGCGGCCACCACCGGCACATGCAGGTCTTCTATCCGGTTCAGGTTGGTGTTGTTGAGGTCTTCCGCCTTGTTAAAGTCCGGCTGGCCAAACATGGACCCGAACTCGGTAATGTCGGCGCCTACGATAAACACACCCTTGCCGCTGGTCAGAATTACGCCTTTCAGATCGCTGGCACTCTCAATGGCGTCCAGAGCCTTGTCGAGCTCACCGATGGTCAGGGCGTTAAACTTGTTAACGGACTCACCGGCCAGGTCAAAGTTAAGCTCGGCGATACCGGCTTCGAGCAATGTGACGGAAATAGCGCTACCTTTAAACATCGGGTCTGGCCTCTTCTGTAGTACGTGGGTGGAGAGTCAGCGACTCTGCATGCAGCAAATGTGCAAAAATGACACACTGCAACGAAAACTGGTTAGTCACCATACACAATCGCTTCCCTGTGGGAAAGCGCCCAAGACAAAATGCCGACCAAATTGCATGCATTACCTATTAATTACAATAACTTACTATGATAGCCAGACCAGACAATTCTCGGCACCGACCGGATCTTTTTACTGTTTTTCCCAGCGAGGACCCCTATGAGTAACGACCTTTTTGACGTAACGGGCAAGATCGCACTGATCACCGGCGCCAGCCGCGGAATCGGTGAGGAAATTGCCCGACTGCTGGCCTCCAAAGGGGCTCATGTGATCGTTTCCAGTCGGCGCATGGACGGCTGTCAGGCGGTCGCCGACGCTATCCGGGCGGACGGTGGTTCGGCCGAAGCCTTTGCCTGCAACGTGGGCGAGATGGATGACATCGCCGCGATTTTCGGGCACATCAAGGCAACGCACGGGAAACTCGACATACTCGTAAACAACGCGGCCGCGAATCCGTATTTTGGCGATATTCTCGACACGGACCTTGGCGCCTACACCAAAACGGTCGACGTCAACGTGCGCGGCTACTTTTTCATGTCAATCGAAGGTGGGCGCATGATGCGCGACAACGGCGGTGGCGCCATTGTGAACACGGCGTCAATCAACGCTCTACAGCCAGGTCCCGCACAAGGAATCTATTCGATCACCAAAGCCGCCGTCGTTAACATGACCAAGGCATTTGCCAAGGAATGCGCCAGGCACCATATTCGGGTCAACGCGTTGCTGCCCGGTCTGACCAAAACCAAATTTGCCGGGGCGCTTTTCACCAACGATGAGATTTACCAATCTGCCATTAAGCAAATTCCGATGCGACGTCACGCAGAACCTCGGGAAATGGCCGCAACGGTGCTTTATCTGGTGTCCGACGCCTCCAGCTACACCACGGGTGAATGCATTGTGGTTGACGGCGGCTTTACGCTGTAGACGAGAGATATCTGTTTATCCAATGAAATACCGTCAGCCTGATGAGAGCAGAGCATGATTCGACTACTGTCCGTTGAAATACCGGAATACGCTGGTCGCGACCTGAGCGTAGAACAACACGTCCTCGGCTCGCGCTTTGCCATCGACCGTTACACCTGGACGGGTGACGAACAGGCCCTGATTGATGCCTGTGCCGACGCAGACTGCATACTGACGGACTTTGCGCCGTTCACTGCCCATGTTCTGGCCCACCTGAACACCTGCAAACTGATTTCGGTAGCGGCAACGGGCTTTAGCAGTATCGATGTGGAAGCGGCGGCCAGAGAAAACATCAGCGTGTGTGCCATTGACGAGTACTGCACAGGCGAGGTGGCTGATCACACGATCCTGCTGATACTGGCGCTCGCGCGCAAGCTCAGATACTACGATCAGCAGGTTCAAACTCATAAGATCTGGAAATTCGACACCACGGCAGGGCTCGTACGACTGCAACACAAAACGCTTGGCCTGATCGGTTTTGGCCGCATCGGACAGGCAGTGGCAAAGCGCGCGACCGGCTTTGGCATGAGGGTTATTGCCACCGATCCGATTGCCCATGCGGCCTGGGCAAACGAACTGAACGTAGAGCTTGTGGACCAGGTTCAACTTCTGGCCGAGTCGGACATCATTTCACTGCACTGTGCCGCTCCGTCGGACGGCGCCACCGTCATCGGTGAGCAGGAGTTTGCCGCCATGAGAAAAAGACCGATACTCATCAATGTTGCCCGGGGCTCCCTGATTGACGAAGGCGCCCTGGTGAACGCGCTCGACCTGAAACACATCAGCGCAGCGGGCGTCGATGTTCTGGCCTCCGAGTCGCCCGATCTTAAAACATCACGCCTGCCGGGACGGGACAACGTAATACTGACGCCGCACGCGGCGTTTTACTCGGACGATTCCATTCTCGACAGCCGCAAAATATCGGCCGCCAACATTCGGCACGCTATTGACGGCGAACACGATCAGGTGCGTAAATACATTCATCATGCCCGGCAGGAGTAGTCTGTAATGGCTGGCAAAGTCACGTTCGACAACGCCCCACCGCCCGGAACCATCAACATGGGCATCGGCATGCCCTCAGCGGATCTGCTGCCTCTGGGCCTGTTGCGCGATGCCAGTCACGCATTCTTCGACAGCGCTCAACCCATAGAATTGAACTATGGCGTCATCGCCGGCGACGAACGGTTTCTGGACACGCTGGCCGCATTTCTAACCGAGGGCTACGGCCAAACGACGGACCCCGCTTCTTTGTTTTTAAGCGCCGGTAATTCCCAGGCGCTGGATTTTGTGACCGGCGTCTTCGCCCGTCGCGGAGAGACCATATTTGTAGAAGAGCCGAGCTATTTTTTGGCTTTCCAGATCTTCCGCGATCACGGCCTGAATATTGTCGGCATTCCGGTCGACGATCAGGGTATGAGCATGGATCACCTGCGCGAGGCGTTAAAACAACACTCACCAAGCCTTCTCTATACGATTCCGAGCTTTCACAATCCGGGTGGATGCAATTTGTCCGAGGCGCGCCGACGCGAGATGATCGAACTGAGTCAGGAACACAAATTCCTCATCGTGGCCGACGAGGTCTATCAGCTTCTGTGGTTCTATGAACCACCGCCGCCTGCGTTCGGCACCATGATCGAGAGCGGTACCGTACTGTCGCTGGGATCGTTCTCCAAGATTCTGGCACCCGGACTACGCCTTGGCTGGATTCAGTGCGCACCAGAACTCCAGGCGCGCCTGGCCGCTGCCGGATTACCTAACAGCGGCGGAAGCCTGAACCACGTCGCCTCACACATTGCGCGCCTGTCGATTGAGCGCGGCGATCAGGCGAAGCAGGTGGAGTTTCTGCGCGCCACGCTGCGCTCACGCTCTGAAGCCATGAACAGCGCGCTCGACAAGCACTTCAAAGATCTCGCTGTGTGGAAAAAGCAGGAAGGCGGCTATTTTTACTGGCTGGAATTTGACGAATCGATTGACACCTCTTCGCTAAAGCAGGCGGCGGCAGATCAGGAAACGGGATTTCAGCCCGGCACCGTATTTTCCAGCCGTGGCGCGTTCAAAAACTGTCTGCGACTGGCCTTTTCGCATTACAATGAAGATGAGATAGCCGACGGTGTGGCAAGACTGCGACCGCTGTTCCCCGACTGAAAAGAGGCCAGGACCATTTACGGGCAATTATTGAAAATGAAGACAGAGCTGGAAGAACCGGTGCAGTATCGCCTGCCGATCGGTGACGACAGCGTTAACGTGAACGATCTCATCGGATCGCACATTTCACTCGAATTCAACGGCGAGATTGTCTGCATCAAGTGCGAGCGATCAATTAACAAATCGTTTGGGCAAGGCTTCTGCTACCCGTGCTTTCGCAGCGCTCCCGAAGCCAGTGAATGCATACTTCGCCCCGAGCTGTGCCGCGCCCATGAAGGAGAGGCTCGCGACATGGAGTGGGCCAGGAGGCACTGTCTGCAGGAACACATCGTCTACCTTGCCAAAAGCTCGGTCATTAAAGTCGGCATCACGCGCGGCACCCAGATCCCAACGCGCTGGATCGACCAGGGCGCTTCCGAAGCGCTGGTTTTCGCACGCACGCCCAACCGCTACACGGCGGGAATGGTTGAGGTCGCCATGAAATCGTTTCTGACCGACCGAACAAACTGGCGCCGCATGCTCAAGAACGAAGTGACGGATGAAGACCTGGCGGAGCGCAAAGCGGAGCTGACCGACAAACTCGATGCCGAGCTGCGGGAATTTGTTACGGACGACTCCGAAGCCGTTGTCGTCGATTATCCGGTCACGGCCTATCCTGAAAAGGTCAAGAGCGTTGGTTTTGACAAGCTGCCCAACATCGATGGCACGCTGCTGGGAATCAAGGGTCAGTACCTTCTTCTGGACGGCGACCGCGTCTTAAACATACGCAAGCACCAGGGCTACCTGATCGGCCTGACGTAGCGCCAGACAGACGCATTCGCAGCAATCAACGCACATCCGGGCACCGCGCCCGTGGCAGGATCAGCCCGATCGCTGCATACCCGCCAGACGGTTTTCAATGATCGTTTCTGCCTCGGCCATGATGCGATCGATCAGCTCTTGCACGGTCGGAATGTCGTTAATGAGCCCGGCCACCATGCCACACGACCACGCCCCTGCATCCATGTCGCCCTCTTTCATGATGCGGGGATAGACGCCAGCCACTTCGTCAATAATGTCTTCGAATTTAAGGCTGTCACCCAGACGTTTTTCTTTTTCGAGCAAGCTTTCCACCGCCGCATTATTCAGCACGCGCTCGGTGTTTCGCAGAGGCCGCATGACAAGACGGGTATCAAGTTCGGAAGCGTCCACAATCGCCTGTTTGACGCGCTCATGCACCGGGGCTTCTTTAGTCGCGATAAAGCGCGTTCCCATGTTCATACCCTCTGCTCCCATAGCGAGGGATGCGACCAGAGAACGGCCGTCGGCCTGGCCCCCGGACGACACAAACGGAATCTCGAGCTCATCCGCCGCGCGAGGCAGCAGAATCATGTTGGGTACATCGTCTTCGCCCGGGTGACCGCCGCATTCGAACCCATCCACGCTGACGGCATCGCAGCCAATCGATTGAGCTTTTAGCGCATGACGAACCGACGTACACTTATGAATCACCTTGATTCCGGCGTCCTGCAAGTAGGGCAGCACTTCCGATGGGTTATTGCCCGCGGTTTCCACTACTTTTACGCCACCGTCAATAATGGCCTTGATGATCGCCGGGTAGTCAGGCGCGTTCACCGTCGGCAGAAAGGTTACGTTAACCCCGAACGGCTTGCCGGTCATGTCACGGCATCGCGCAATTTCGTTGGACAAGTCAGCCGGTGTCTTTTGCGTCAGGCCCGTAATAATTCCGAGGCCACCCGCATTCGAAACGGCCGCTGCCAGCTCGGCAAAGCCGACGTAGTGCATGCCGCCCTGAATAATCGGATGCTTGATGCCCAGCATGTCGGTAATGCGTGTCTTCATGATTATCGCCTGTGTTTAATTGCCGAACGCCAAACCGACGTTCGGTTGGCACCGGTTGCTGACAGTAGCGACCTGCATCTTGAGCTACTACCCTGCAACGGTCAATATGCCAGAAGTACTGTGTACTTTGATTTCGCGCCGCCGGACCAATGCGCTACTATGGCACGGTGACTGTGACTCCAGGACGCTTCGATGACCAACCAAACGCTGCTGATTCTGAATGGCCCCGGACTGACCGATGTGCAGTCCTTCGCCAGCGATGAATTCGGCGTCACTTCGCTGGACCAGATTCGATCATCCTGCGAATCACTCTGCTCGGACCTCGGCATAGGCCTGGACTTTCGTCAGTCCGATGATCAGAACCAGATCGTGGACTGGATTCGCGAGGAAGCCGGTAACTTTGCTGCTTTGATTATTAACCAGATGGGTTGCGCCAACACATCCCCCGTGGATTATCCCAAATACTGCGCCGACCTTGGCATATTGGCTACGCTGCCTGTTCCGGTCACAGAGATACATTTGACCAATGTCCTGCGCTTCGACCCCGATATGTTTCAGGCATTACCGGGACCGCCCAGCAAAACCGCACTGATCTGCGGGCTGGGACTCGACAGCTATCGGGTGGCTATTCGCGCCGCAGTGAAACGCATAAAGGGGCAAAGCGCATGAAGGTTCTGGTCATCAATGGCCCCAACCTGAACCTGCTGGGCACGCGGGAGCCGGACATTTACGGAACCGATACGCTGCAGGACGTCGCCGCACGATGCAGGGCTCTTGGTAAAGCGCTCTCTCTGGAAGTCGACTTCGTACAGTCCAATCACGAAGGCCAGTTGGTTGACTGGATTCAGGAAGCCATTGGCTCGGCAGACGCGATGGTCATTAACGCCGCGGCATACACCCACACTTCCGTAGCATTACACGACGCGCTCAAGTGTTTTGACGGGCTCAAGATTGAACTGCATATTTCGAACCCGCACAGACGCGAGTCGTTCCGGCATGTCTCCTACGTGTCGACCGCCGTTGATGCGGTAATCATGGGATTGGGTACGGACGGCTACGAACAGGCCATCACGGTAATCGCCGGAAGACTCGGTCATTAATCGCTAAAAGCGATACCACCGAAGCGTGGCCTTTCATGGTGATTCACTTGACCCCGGAATCAGGCCTGCGGCGAACGACCAGGTGCCTGTTCCACGATCTAGAGAGTGCCAGCCCGCCTGACGATCTCTTCGAGCTCAGACACAAAGCGTTCATTGTCAGGGTTATTGGCGACGAGACCCTCGCGAACTTTGATAATTTCCACAAAATACTCTCGCGCCTCTTCCTTCTGACCATTAGCCAGCAGTGCATCGGACAAGTTCTCAAGCCCGATGGCCAGGGTACGCACGGCGTTCGCGTTATCGGGGTCGGCGGCGGCCAGTTCCCGGTACATACCCAGCGCCTGTCGGTAATACTCCAACGATCCTTCGGCGTTCCCGCGAGCCAGTCGAACGTCGCCAATTTTCTCATAGGCGATCGCCACATCCCGCTTGGCATTCGCATTGCCCGGACTGTTGGTGGCTCTGAGTTCACGCACGCCCAGCGACGTCCTGAAGTATTCAAGCGCATCATCGAACTGGCCGACTTCCGACAGCATCGTGCCAACCCGTTCCAGAATCAGCGCGTGATAGCGCTGAACACGGTCGGAGCTGTCGGGTTTGGCCGCCAGAGGCGAAATGGTCGCCAGCGCCTGCTGATAGGAATTCAGCGCGTCTGCGGTGCGCCCGGCGTTAGGAAAGCTTGGATGCCCGAGCAAATCGCCACGTTTTACCCGGCTGATCGCGACCGCCATTTCCGCCGCAACCGTGTCGGGCCAGACGCCCACCAGACTCTCGAAAATTTCTCCGGAGCGCAGCGAGTGAGACAGCGCTCGGTCGAGGTCTCCGTTCCATGTCAGCACGTCGGCCATCTTTTCGTGCACGAGTGCTTTATGTCGCTCAACGCCCGCGTCATCGTCTACGCCGCTGGACAGCTGCTCCGATATATCAAGTGCCTTGGTATAGCTCTCAATCGCGCTGTTCACGTCCCCCAGATTGGCGTTCGTTGGATTACCCAGCACATCGCCGAGCCGTTGATAGGCTTTGGACAGATCGAGCTGCAAATCGGCATCCCCGCCCGCATCCTGGGCCAGACGATCCAGGTAGTGCAGCGACTCGCGGGTCATAAGCTGACGAGCCGACGTACCGCCTGGCAAATCAGCAATCTCGTCGTGCAAATCAAACATCACGGTTTCGGCGAACCCGCGCAGATCTTTAAAGCGCTGCTCGGCGATATGTGCCTGCCACATTGATATTGCCAACCCGCCAACCAGCGCAAGAATACCGGCGCAACCTGCCGCGACGCTGAACCGGTGACGACCGACAAACTTGCGCAGACGGTAATACGGCGTGTCGGCCCGCGCGGAGACCGGCATGCCTTCGCAAAAGTGTTTCAGTTCCGTCGCAAATATCAGCGCAGACGGGTAGCGATCCTGCGGCTCGCGGCTCAGCACTTTGGTGAGCACGGCGTCGAGGTCGCCTGACAGCTGCCGTGACAGCGCAGATACAGTTGAGTGACGGTTCTGCCCGATGCGACCCTGGTTACCGCTATCCCTCAGAGACATCATATGAGAACTGGGGCTTTGCACGGTCGCGCGTTCAAGTTGGCGCATCATCTCATCGCGAGGCGCTGCCTTGAGCACGTAGGGCGTTTCACCCACCAACAGCGTGTAGGTCAGCACGCCCAGGGAATACACGTCGCTGATGGTGGTCACGGCGTCGCCGGCAATCTGTTCCGGACTGGCATAGTCGGGTGTCATAGCCAGCATACTGGCCTGATCGTCATCGTCCGGCAGCTCAGATGACGACGAGCGAATCAGTCGCGCAATGCCGAAATCCAGCAGTTTGGGTATGCCGTCCTCGGTCACCAGAATGTTGCTTGGTTTCAGGTCGCTGTGAACAACGAGATTCTGATGCGCAGACTGAATCGCCAGAGCCACCTTTTGCACCAGCTCAAGCCGGTCGTGAAGAGTAAGGCTTCGCTCGTCGCAGTACTGATCAATCGGAGTGCCCTCAACCAGTTCCGTCACCAGGTAGGGCAAACCCTTTTCCGTAGTACCGCCGTCCAGAAGATGGGCAATATAGGGATGATGTAATCGGGCCAGAATCCGGCGCTCTTCATCAAATCGCTTCATCATGTCCGTAGACTGAACGTGCGTACGCATCACTTTGATGGCAACGCGCTGCGTATAGCCCGCGGCTTCTCGCTCGGCCATATAGACGCTGCCCATGCCGCCTCGTCCGAGGCTGCTGACAATGCGATATTCGCCAATCATATCGCCTGCACTATAGGCCGGTTCTTCAGAAACGGGATTCAGAAAATCGGTCGTCTGACCTACGGTTCGCATCAGTTTGTCGACCGACTCTCGCAGGTCTTCATCACCGGCACACACGCTTTCCAGAAACGCGCCACGCTCCGACGACTCGTACGACAGCGCCTCCTCGCACAAGGACAGTACTTTTTTCTGGAAGTCGGTATCGTTCATATTGTTGTTCACTACGCGACTGCGGCGTCCACACGGTCTTAATGACTGCAGGATGCCAGGTTCAAGCTGAATAAATACTCTAGTCTAATTACAAGAAAATTTCCCTTCCAGACACCGATCCGACATAACCTGGCCCCGCTGCCACGCGTCCATTCTTGACAAATCGAACTCAATATGTGACCTTTTGGTCACCTTTTAACGAAACGCACCTGATGACCCAATCGACCGCCACAGAATCACAGAATGCCCGCCTTCCGGATACACAGCCGGATGACGCCTTCTGGAGCGCCATGAATGACGCCTCCCGTCGATTGATTCTCGATCTGCTGAGAACCCGCCCAATGACCACGAGCGCCTTGAGCGAACACTTTGAGTTTTCGCGATTTGCCGTCATGAAGCATCTCAGGATTCTGACAAATGCCGGTCTGGTCGTGATTGAAAGACGGGGGCGGGAGCGCATCAATCACCTGAATCCGGTGCCGCTGCAGTCGATCTATCGCCGCTGGGTCCGTCCTTTTGAGAAGGTACCCGCCGACCGTCTGCTGCAGTTAAAGCAGCTTGCAGAACAGTAACTCCAGGAGACCCAAGTGACTATTGAAACCGCCCAAATGGCATCGCTCGAAATGAGCATCGAGATCAATGCACCCGCCAGTCGAATCTGGAGCGCTCTTACCAGCGACATCGGAAAATGGTGGCCAGCCGATTTTTACGCCGGCGGAGAAGATCCCGACCGCACTTTCATCCTGGAACCCCAACCCGGCGGTCGCATGTACGAACAATGGAAAGAAGGCGGCGTGCTCTGGGGCACCGTAATCACCGTTGATCCCAATCGCCTTCTACAGGTAAACGGACTGATCTTTCCATCGTTCGGAGGACCAACCCAGTGGTACGGCACCTGGACACTGACGGAGAAAGACGGCGGAACGACCGTACTGGGTTTTTCCGAAGTCGGCGTTGGGCGAGTAACGGATGCCGGCACTGAAGAAAAGGACAAAGGCTGGACCTACCTGTGGAACTGCATGCACGCGTACATTGATGGTCGGGACGCTCCTGGCTGGGAGTGAATCCGGCCGCCCGACGCAGCCTCATAATCGCAGGTCGCTGGTCGGGTGGCCGTAGCGCTCAACCCGAGCGGGAATAGGCTTCCTTAACCCACGCTTTCACGGTCTTGTCGAAATCCTTGACAGATTCAAGGCGCACGCGATGACTGCACATCGCATTGTATTTTTCTAACCGGCCTTTTTCCGGTTCACCCTTGAGAGCAAGACCCAGGTCCACGCGCGTTTTGGTGGCCGGCGTAATCAGCGCAAATTGTTTCTTGCGACGCAAACTGACGCTGGCTTTTTTGGGCGCGATCTCGACATCCTTACCCAGTGTGCCGACATATTTGACGATGGCGTCATGGATGGGCCGCAAGCCGGCTTTGCCGCCAGCGTACTGGGCCTCGATCAGATCCACGGTTTCTCCAGTGTCACGAAACTGACTCGAAATAAGATTGGCGAACCCGTGTGTCACGTCGTGCTCGCTTTTCAGGAACTTGACGATTTCTCCGTGTTTTTCCAGTCCGCTCTTTTTAATCAGCGTTTTCCAGGCCGCCAGCGTCTTGCCGGTTTTCTCCGGGATGTTGGACAGCATGGTTTGCAATTGTTGTTCTGGTGATGAGGCCATATTCCTCTCCTGTTTGTCGCTACAGTTTTTCGATGTCTTCAAAGGACCAGTTTTCGCTCTTGCACACTTTCGGTGTGAACGGAGCAAAAAGACCCATTATGCCCAGCATCATGCGACCGCCAAACGACGGCCTGCCGTTCTCCACCACCGACTTGAAGGTTTCCACGATGAACTTCCCTCCCTGAGCCATGGATTTCTCCGTTCGCGTGCCGACAGGAACATTGGTCGTAATCAGAGAAAACTCGACGGCATCACCCACTTCTTTCAGCTCGTACGTGACGGTACAGGGCGGGTCATCGTAGTTAGTGAACTTAAACGTGTGCGAATAGCGATACGGCGGATCGAATTCGAGCACTTTTCCGACTACGCTGCGATACTTGCCGTCAGGGGTTTGCATGGCCATGGGCTGACCGGCGCCCAGTTCGCCAGGCGTCTTGCACACAGCGCCGAAAAAGAATGGCAGAACCTCATCTGTCTTGACCAGTTCAGACCAGACCGTTTCGATCGGGGCCTTGATGGTAACTTTGTAAACGGCTTTCTCCGCCGGTGGCGTCGTCGATGTCATGTGTTGGTTTCCTTTTTTTGTGCCGCTCGCTCTGCCGCGTATTTAATCGTCGTGAGCTTGCTCGCCCAGTGACCGCTGAACTCGTCCGTCCATCGCTCATGGATCAGCTGTAGTGGAACGACATTCAGATACAGCCGCCTCGTCCGGCCGTCTTTCTCACTGACCACGAGGCCGGCGCTTTCAAGCACCGTAAGGTGATTCATCACCGCAATGCGGCTGACATCAAACTGAACGGCCAATTTGCCCACTGGCTGGCCTGGCTCGGATCGAAGCAGGTCGAGGATCTCGCGCCGGGTTTTGTGCGCCAGCGCGTGAAAGACCTGATCCATGTCGTTATTGGTAATCATGTAATTACATTATTACATTTAATGGCAACTGTCAACAGAGGCCTGACTCCACATGAATGGTCAGTCCTGCAAATCAGTCAGGGCTAGCGACCCTTACCTGCCTGGAGATCCCACTCGCCCACGGAGACATTCGACGCCGAGTATTCCATGTACTCGACAAGCATGCGCTGCAGCGCCTTGTCGCGAGTTTGACGTTCAAACAGCTGCTCGAAACGATCCAGCTGCCAGGTCGCGCCTGTCCTTTTGTGCGTGAGCCGACGTTCTATGTTGCCCAGATAGTGCGCGGCCCGGGCGGAGTCGATGCCAATTCGGTCGAGTCCCTGATACGCAAGATCCAGCATCGCCAGAGCAATATCCTGCGCGCTGCATTCCTGCAGCGAGTGATCAGAAAGCCTGGGCCACAGCAGCCGGGCGTCGAGACCAAACTGGGCGGCCCGATAGAAATTGTACTCCAGCATTTTGAACGGTACGGCCGGTATCAAATCTTCCATAGCATCCCGAATGCCCTCAGCAAGGCCAAGATGAAACGCACAGTTCGCCACCATGTCGACAGCGGACGGACCAGCAGGTAGAGAACGCAGTTCCACGCGGACGTGACCATCACCATGCGAATCATAAATAGGCCGGTTCCAGTACCAGAGCGTTCCCTGATGCAGCTTCAGTTCAAACAGATCCGGAAGCTTTCCGGCCTTTAGCGCTTCAAGAGGATCTTCATCGGAACACACCGGTAACAGTGGTCGATGCAAGTGCACCGATTCCGCGAACAGCTCATAGGCGCCATGCCTGACCCACCCGTGCCCAAAATCCACTCGCGATGGCAGGTGCAACTCCCTGCGATCCCTGTTGCGCCCGTCGATCGACTGCTTGAACAGCGGCACACGAGTCTCATGCCACAGTCGCTGCCCCATAAAAAACGGTGAATTGGCCCCCACGGCCAGCACCAGGGGCGTGACGTACTGAATACTGTTGAACACCGTGGCAAACTCGTCAGGCTTGACCACATAGTGTAGCTGCAGCGACGTATTCGCTCCTTCAAAGGTCAGGTCCTCGGCGGCCGCTTTCACCGGGTCCTTGCCGTTAATATTAATCGCAAAGGAATCTTCCCGCCGGGCTCTCAAAATGTCCGACAGCGCGCGATAGCGCTTCTTTTGCGTCATGGCCTGTGGCCCGAAATCGTCGCGATTCAGCGTGGGTAAAATTCCGATGGTGGCGATGTTGCCATCAAAATTCCGGGCGACTTTGTTAAGCCCCTCGACCTTCGTGACCATTTCCTGTTCCAACACGTTTAACGGATCGGCATCGATGGCCACAGGGGTAAGATTGAACTCAAGATTGAATCGATTGAGTTCCAAAGTCAGCTGCGGATCGCTCGCCGCCTCGTGAATTTCCGTATTGGCGGCGAGCGGCTGTCCGTCATCGGTCACGATATAAAGTTCGAGCTCCGCACCAAGCGAGCCATCGCATTGACCAAACTCTGACGACCCCAGCACGTGCTTGAGGGCGTGAAGATTATTCGCAAGTTTTGCCGAAAAACTCGCATGCTCGTCTTCCGAAAACTCTGTTCTGTCGATATCGAGTCCCATTTCCCCATCCTGTTTGGTGTTGTTATTGTGAGACCGTCGTACTGTGATGATCACGGGCCAAAACGAACGGTTCTCGAACCAGACCATGATCTTAGTTGGGAGCCTGATGCGCCTGTACTACGGTTTGTACCACGTCAACTGATGTCTCTACGCATTGCTACCCTGCCCTTCAGACCGGGTTGCGCCATGAGTATGGTGGGCAGACAGCACGTCGTGCTGTGCTTCTTTGCGGGCCGGGAGACGTGCGGAACGGCCGTCGATCCACTCAATGCTGTTGACCGAAGCGGGCCAATAGGCGACTCTCTGGCCATCATCTGTTTCACCGGCGCCCGAGAGTATTTCCAACGCTCTGTGCAGCGCCGTATTCGAGGTTTACTGCATGGACATACAGGACCAGGATCGCCAGGATGAGCTGCAGCATCGGTCTTTACTGTATCGCCTGCTCGGACGAATCTCAGTTTACTATGTAGTGCTTGCCCTGCTAATCGCTCTGGGCAACTGGGCGAGCCCTGAATTTATCAAGCAGTTCCCCGTAGGCGGGCTCGACGAACTTGCGAATTACTACGACAGCGACTCCGGCAACCTTGAAGACGCCCTGCTCTCGGCGGATGAAGAAGAACTTGAAATGATTGCCTCGCGAGTTCAGGAATCGCGAGAATCAAATGGCCCCATCTGGTTTCACAGCGCGAAGTCTCTGTTTTTTGCCATGATATCTGCGCTGGTGCTCATGGTACCTGTCTCCTGGGTCTACAAATCCATTCACGACCGTAGTCTGTACGACCACTCGCTGGACGAGACCACGCTGGTACTTCCAGCCGTTGTCGCGGGTATTGTTACCGTGGTTCAGCACTCTCTGGCGCTGGCCTTTAGTCTCGCCGGAATCGTCGCAGGGGTGCAGTTCAGGCGGGCGTTAAGCGACACCTTCGATACCCTGTTTATATTTGTCGCCATCGGCGTGGGTATCGCAGCAGGCATCAAGTCCGTCGAAATTGCGGTGGTGCTCACCGTGTTTTTCAACTACGCGTCCGTGGGGGTTTGCCTGTTTGGCGACGGACTCGAATCGCAGCATCTGGCGCGAACCAAGCGCCTCCGGCAGCAGCGCAAACTGGAGAAGAAGCAGGAAGTTGAATCGCCGCCAGAGGGCTTGTAAGTTCCCGCCGCATTGAGCCGCGCATGAAATAGCGAAGGGGTAAACGTCACCCGCACAAAGAGTTCGCCGGATACGCTTAGGTCGTTTACCCGTCAATCAAAACCCGGCTGTCACGCCAGACATGGCTTCTGCGACCGACGAAGGACTATTTGCCCCTACAACGACCGGCGATATGGGTTTGCACCTTCTTCGGGCTATCCAGGATGTCGAAGAACTCTTCGAGGTATTGAACACTCTTCTTGCGAAAACGATTATTCAGATGCGTCGAATCGGCGAACAGCGCAAGAATATCGGAACGACTTTCCCGGAACGATTCGATCGCCTCGCTGACCACGTCATCCGAACGGCAGCGACCGCGAAACAAGCGCTTTTTGACATCCTTGATCGGCAGTTTTGCCGACGGCGCGGCGTAGTCGGCGTCGATCAGTCCGGCACTGTCAAAATCGTAGGGGACCGGTGCGTATCCCCGGTCCGAACCTTTGTGGCCCAGTATCTGCAAATTGTGGCAGCAGTCTTTTTGGCCCGGTACACCCGTCATGGAAAAATCGGTATTGCCGATCATGAACTGAAACAACTCGACCCGCATGGCCTGCACGGGATCGAGCTGATCCGGCCGTACCTTAGGCACATGAATCGCTTTCATCCCCTGCCTCCTGGCCAGATCGGATTCGTCTTCTATGAAAAACGTCAGGTGGGTCCACGGTTTCTTTTTATTGTCTGTGTCGATGTAACTCATGCGGATCAGCCGCGTTTTAAGACTCGTATCTGAAACCTTTTCGAACGCCTTGTAGGCGAGGTACTCAAGAATCAGGCGCTGCTGATTGTTGTTTGTGGCAGAACACGGAGATACCAGCTTGATCTTGTCCTGTCCGGCAAACAGCGTGTCGGCTACGGATTTCTTTTTAAAGTTCAGCAGCAGTGGCGGCAAGCGACAGTGCGCGCGCCGAAACACCCCGCGCGTTTTAACTGTCAGATCAAGGCGCCGTTTGGTACCGTCCGGATCAAGAAAAGACACCGTCGCCGGCATATACAGACGCACATCGTCTTTCTTGTGCGAATACACCTGTGTCAGAGGCGCAGAGAGCACGGCAGTAATCGATGACTCGTCGGAAAACAAAGGCAACACGTTCGCTGCATGAGCCTGGCTCGCCATACCCAGGTACATAAACACAACTGTGGCGAGTAAACGTTTCATGCCACTGAATGTAGCTAGGCCATCCTGAAATTGCAAAACGACGCAGCATTGCGCATACGGCGGCCGAATGATTCGTGCAAAACCATGTCACAGGAAATCCGGGATCGTTTAATCGGAACTTCGGGACGACACCATCGCCATAAACTACATGCCAAGCGCCAGTGGATCGGCAATCCATCCTTCCAGCCGATGGTCAGCGTTGAGTCGTGTCTCAATCTCGTCGCGGTGACGCCATGCCCAGCCGGCCTGAAGAGCGCACAGTACGGCATCAAGTGAGTCACCCGTCGGATCATCGTCAAGATCACCTTCCAGCGTAACCGTCAGTCCGTAAACGTCAGCGCACTGGTTACTTTGAATATAGTCGGTGATGCGTCGGCGAGCCGACCGATGCACGTCAGATTGTTTGGCTTTGGCGTCATTCTTGTAGCCACTTCGTGTAGCCCTGCGGGCCAGCACCCCGGGATAGGCCTCTACCACCTGTCGCCCCGGGTCCCCATCAATCAGGCCCTGAATCGTAACGCCACTGTGAAGCAGTCGCCTGGCGCCTTCGTAGAACATCAGACCGACCGGAACGCCATAGAGTTTTTGCGGGCTGATGGCACCCGTCGCAGCGTCGCCCTGCCGTCGGTGCTCCTTGTCCCCCGCCGCTCTCGGGGTGCGGTAGTCGTCGAGCCGCTGGCGAAACTCGGAGCGGCTTAACGTATCCACGAAGCGCACACTGGATTCCCAGGTATCGGGCCAGCCGGCGTTTTGAATGAACCGACGGGACTGGCCAAACGGGAAGTCCATGCCGGCGAGCCACGGACCCTCCGTCGCGAGAAAGGTATCGAACTGCTCGAACGACACTAAACGCCGAAGCCCCTCGAATATCAGCGAGCCTGAGTCCAGCCGGCACTCGGCACACATGATCGGTTTTCGGGCGGTGGGACGGCTGGTGAAATCTACGCCATAGATGTTCAATCTGTCTTCTCTCCATGCGTCATTCGAATCGCAGTCCGGGTTTTTGAGTGTATCGGATGAATCGGCTCCGCAGCTGCCCAATCCCGCCCAGGAATCTGTGCGCGTCCGATACGCTCACGCGAGCACCGGGCCACTGACCACGCGCCTGTCTGACCGTCATGATGGAATTTGGGGTCAAACATCGCCTTATTGTGTAGACGCCGAATGTGTTAACCGCAAACCACCAAGACACGTTCTACTTTGTGGCATAGCAGCATAGGCGGCAACGGACAGGCTGATCACACAGGCATTGAGCAATGCCCTGACACAGGGTGATAAGCGTAAGATATTGTTTATAAATGCGATATCGAATTGGAAATGGGTTATTGACCGTATTCGGAGACTGTAGGCCGGCGAACAAACCTGCCCCAAAATTGACAGGGCAATTTAAAGGTCACAGACTGAACGGAACGTCAGACACAGCAAAGCGTTCCTGCCTGCACCAGCATCAGCGGTCAGAGATGAGGAAATCAATAACAGCTGACGTTTTAATGCGTCAGAGACCGGCGCGGGAAAGCAGGCGATGGCAAAGAGCCAGACACCTGCCAGACACCGGCAAGACTGAGGCATCAATAAAGCTCGATCTCGCTTTTGCGCGCGTAAAACGATGATCAGCAGGGAGATATTACTATGCACATAAGCAAATCACTTGGCACACTGGCCCTGGCAGCACTCGCTGTAGTCTCATCACCGCTTGCGAGCGCCGATATCATGAGTAGTACCAATTACTCGATCTCCTGGGACGTGAACGACGGCGGTGGCGGGACCGGCATGTCGGCCAATTACACGGTCAGCGACTCCATCGGTCAATCCGCTCCTTTGGGCACCGTTTCAAGCACAAATTACGTGCTCACAGCAGGGTTTTTCGCCGCACCCGATACAGACGAAGACAGCATTCGGGACTTCATGGACAACTGCTCTCTGGATCCGAACACCAGCCAGCTGGATACGAACGGTGACGGCTTTGGCAACCTGTGCGATCCGGACCTGGACGACAGCGGAGCGGTCAACTTCGCAGACTACGCGCTGCTCACCTCGGCATTCCTGAGTAACCCGGCTTCACCAAACTGGAATCCGGACGCCGATCTGACCGGAGATAATCTGGTCAACTTTGCTGACATCGCGCTGTTCCAGTTCTTTTTCCTGGGTCCTCCGGGCCCGAGCGGTATCGCGCCCTAGACCGGGTCAGTCTTACCGCACCAACGGCAGAGCCACTCACCTGATAGTCAGGCGAGTGGCTTTTTGTTGCGCGCCCGGACGCCGTGTTTAACCGTAATTCGGGGTCGAACCGGCTTCGAAGCACTTTCGATTGACAGCGCTGTCATCTAAGACCACAATAATGAACTCAGCAATAGAGTGATCAGGCAATTCGAGAGTACATGTCCTCTGTTGCCACAGGCCGCTGTCTGCAGAAAGTCGCTGCCAACTGCCCTTGGGCAGCATCGTCCGCCATGAGCAACGCGTGCGGGCAGAACGTAACTACCACCATTATTACATGAGAATTCAATGTCATTGACGAACCTGAATCCCCGCACATGGTTACTGACCCTGATCGGTCTGTCGATCACCACGGCCGCCTGCGCCGCAGCTACCCACTCAAAGGACCGAACCGAATATCGGGCTCCGTTTGCCGCGACGGCACCGGTGATAGATGGCGTAGCAGACGAAGACATCTGGGCGAAAGCGCGCTGGCAGCCGTTGAACCACCGCTGGCTTGGGCCCGAGTTTTCGCCGGAGGATTTTAACGGTCAGTACAAGGTCGTCTGGACCAAAGAGAAGCTCTACATACTGACCGAGTTTACGGACGACATTCTTATTGATACGCACAGAGATCCCCTCGTGCAGTACTGGGACGATGACTGCCTGGAGATTTTCCTCGACGAAAATTTCTCTGGCGGCGACCATCAGTACAACCACAACGCCTTTGCCTACCACATGTCTCTGGACAACCAGGCCATCGACATTGGCACCGACAAGAAGCCACAGAACTATTCCCACCACGTAGAGAGCAACTGGAAACAGCAGGGTGACAAGGTTATCTGGGAGCTGGCTATCAGCGTGTATGCCGACGACTACGTCGACGGCTCTGATGAAAACGTACCGGTAACCTTAACTGCCGGAAAACTACTCGGCCTGATGGTTGCGTATTGTGATAACGATGGAAGCGAACTCAGAGAAAACTTTGTGGGTTCCGAATCTGTCCCTGAAGGACCGACAGATCGCGGCTGGATAGATGCCGGGCTGTTTGGTGCATTGGTGCTTGATGAATAGCCAGGTAGAAACTAACTTGAACACAAACTCCACGGACAGTGCCCAGGTTAACGGCGATTTTGTTGATTTTGCCGGGGAGCGCTATTACGCCATCCGCAACGTCGACCAAATGGATCCGTTTTTTATCAGCGTCATTTCCAATGTCGATCACTGGCTGTTTGTGTCGTCGACCGGCGGACTTACCGCGGGGCGCGTATCGCCAAAGACCGCGCTGTTTCCGTATGTCACCGTAGACAAGATTCACGAATCCTCACCCCACACGGGTTGCAAGACGGTATTTCGTGTGACCACAGAACGGGCAACCTCTACCTGGGAACCGTTTAACCGCGAGCACGATCACCGCTATTCGGTTAGCCGACATCTGTACAAGAACGTGCTGGGCAACAAGCTGTGCTTTGAAGAAATCAATCACAGTCTTAATCTGGTGTTTCGCTACTCGTGGGCGACCAGCGAAGCGTACGGATTCGTGCGGCAAAGCGAGCTGCATAATACGTCTGATCAGAACATCACCGTTGATCTGCTTGACGGCCTGCAGAACTTACTGCCGGCTGGTACACCGCAGTTCGCCCAGACCAACACCAGCAATCTGGTCGACGCCTATAAGTGGTCCGAGCTGGACGAAGCCACCGGACTGGCCTTCCTGACGCTCTATTCGGGCATCAGTGATCGCGCCGAGCCGTGTGAATCGCTCAAAGCCACCACGGTGTTTTGCCTCGATCTGGAAGACAGCCGCAAAACGCTCATTTCGTCGGAGCAGGTAAAACAATTCACCCGCGGCGGTTCGGTAGCACAGGAAACGCATAAGCGCGGTATTCGCGGCGCCTACTTTGTCAGTCAGTCCCTGACGCTGCAGTCCGACGTGTCTAAAACCTGGCGCCTCGTGCTGGATGCAGAGCAGACTCAGAGCGACGTGGTGGTACTTCGCCAGAAACTCGCCAACCCGACGCAGGTAGGCGACGAAATCGCCCGCTCGATCAGCGAAGGCTCCAACGAACTGGCGCTGATCATGGCCAAAGGCGATGCGTTTCAGGCCACCGCCGAAGAGAACGTCGCCGTGCATCACTATGCTAACGTTTTGTTCAATATTCTCCGCGGCGGCGTCTTCAACGACCAGTATCGCGTTCCCGCCAATGATTTTTCTGGATCCGTACGGCACTTCAATCGCACCGTTTACAATCGACATCACGAGTTTCTTGCCGGGCTGCCTGAGCACCTGAACTTAAGCGACCTGCTGGCCGCCGTATCCGAGCAGAACGATCCACAGCTCGAGCGCTTAACGCATGACTACCTGCCAATTACGTTCGGTAGACGTCACGGTGATCCCAGCCGACCGTGGAACGAATTTGCGATCAACGTCAAAGACGAGCACGGCGATGACCTGCTGTCGTATCAGGGCAACTGGAGAGACATTTTCCAGAACTGGGAAGCCCTGCTGATCAGCTACCCCGGGTTTATCGAAAACGTCATTGCCAAGTTCGTGAACGCGTCTACGATCGACGGCTACAACCCGTACCGCATCACCAAAGAAGGCATCGACTGGGAAGTTGAGGAGCCAGACAACCCGTGGAGCTATATCGGATACTGGGGCGATCACCAGATCATCTATCTGCAAAAGCTGCTGGAACTGTCCAACGACTTTCATCCGGCCAGCCTGCACGCACTGCTGCACAGCAAAGTGTTCAGCTACGCAAACGTTCCCTACCGTATTGCTTCCTTCGAAGCACAGGTCAAAGACCCGAAGAACACCGTCAGCTTCGACGAGGCTCTGGCGCACGTTATCGACGAACGCGTCGCAACCATGGGCGCCGATGGCAAGCTGGTTCTGAACGGCGACGGCGAGGTCTACCTGGTCAATCTGCTCGAAAAACTGCTGGTGCCGCTGCTTGCGAAGCTCGGCAATCTCGTCATCGACGGCGGTATCTGGCTCACCACGCAGCGTCCTGAATGGAACGATGCCAACAATGCGCTGGTCGGACATGGGCTGTCGATGGTGACGCTCTACTATATGCGCCGCTACGTTACTTTTTTCCAACAGCTTCTGACCAGCGAGAGCGGCTCGTTTTCTCTCTCTGCCGAGGTCGACAAATGGCTCGCGGAGACCATGAGCGTGTTACACGATGTTCAGCCTCTGCTTGGCAAGAGTGCCATCAGCGCTGAGGACCGCTATGCCGCTCAGCAAAAACTGGGCGAGGCTGCCAGTCGCTACCGACTTGATGTCTACAAGAAAGGCACCTTCACCGGCACCGTCGAGCGCAGTGCTCAGGATATTAGCGCCATGCTCAGCGACGCCCTTGCGGCGATTGATCACAGCATTAGCACCAATCGACGCGAAGACGGGTTGTACCACGCCTACAACCTGATCGGACTGCAGAATAAGTCCATTACCGTGGATACGCTCTATCCAATGCTCGAAGGACAGGTCGCTGCGCTGAGCGCTGGCGCGATTGGCGCCGCCGAAGCCGCAGACATGCTTGATGCGCTGTTCGCCAGCGACGTCTACCGGGCAGATCAGGACAGTTTCATGCTGTATCCGGATCGCGCGTTACCGGACTTTCTGGCCAGGAACCGGGTCGATGCCGACAAGGCAACGTCCATCTCTCTGCTGGCTAACATGCTGGACTCGGGCGATGATCGAATCGTTGCACGCGATGCTGAAGGCTTTGTTCGTTTTAACGCCGACTTCAAAAACGCCGGTGACCTCAATGCCGAACTGGATTCGCTGACAGAAGAATTCGGCGATGACCTGTCGGCATCACGTCCGGCCATTCTGGAATTGTACGAATCCATCTTCGACCATAAGTCGTTCACCGGCCGCTCCGGAGCCATGTTCGGGTTCGAAGGGCTCGGGTCGATTTACTGGCATATGGTGTCGAAGTTGCTGCTCGCGGTTATGGAGAACTTCTTTGCTGCCGTCGACAACCAGACCGATGCCGCTACGCTGAAACGCCTTGGCGTACATTATTATCGTGTTCGCAAGGGCATAGGTTTTAACAAGACCCCCGAAGAATACGGCGCGTTTCCAACCGA